>NZ_JBKDTZ010000179.1:0-10051 GCF_046339755.1 Acidovorax sp.
CACCTACACCGTGCGGGTGCAGGCCGACGCGGCCTTCCGTGCGCGCGCCGAGGACATTGGCCTGCTCAAGGTGCGTTCGGCCACGGGCGAGATGGTGCCGCTGTCGGCGCTCATGAAGGTGCAGCAAGGGGCAGGGCCCGAACGTGCGATGCGCTACAACGGCTTCCTCACGGCCGACATCAACGGCGCGGCCGCCGCGGGCTTCTCGTCCGGCCAGGCGCAGGACGCGATCGAGCGCATCGCCAAGGAGACGCTGCCGCCCGGCGTGGGCTTCGAGTGGACCGAGCTGACCTACCAGGAAATCCTGGCCGGCAACTCCGCCGTGCTGGTGTTCCCCATCGCCATCCTGCTGGTGTTCCTGGTGCTGGCCGCGCAGTACGAAAGCCTGACCCTGCCGATCGCCATCATCCTGATCGTGCCCATGGGCCTGCTGGCGGCGATGACGGGCGTCTGGCTCAGCAAAGGCGACAACAACGTCTTCACGCAGATCGGGCTCATCGTGCTGGTGGGGCTGTCGGCGAAGAACGCCATCCTGATCGTGGAGTTCGCCCGCGAGCTGGAGTTTGCCGGCCGCACCCCCGTGCAGGCCGCCATCGAGGCCAGCCGCCTGCGGCTGCGCCCCATCCTGATGACCTCGCTGGCTTTCGTGATGGGTGTGCTGCCCCTGGTGCTGTCCACCGGTGCCGGCGCCGAGATGCGCAGCGCCATGGGCGTGGCGGTGTTCGCCGGGATGATCGGGGTGACGGCCTTCGGCCTGTTCCTCACGCCGGTGTTCTACGTCGTGCTGCGCCGCCTGGCCGGCAACCGCCCCCTGGCCAACCACGGCAGCCACACGGCGCCGCTGACAGATGCCCCCGGCCCTGGCGCCGTGGCCCACCCCATCCTGGCTGCACCGCGCGGCCATGACGAATGAATGAGCGCAAAGGAGTCTTTGCCATGAATGCGACTACGATGTTTTCAGACCCTTCCCTGACCGTGCGGCGCGCGGCGCGCCTGGCGCCGCTGGTGGCCGCCCTGGTGCTGGCCGGCTGCATGGGCACGCCCATCGCGCCGCAGCCCGAGCATGCCGGCGTGGCCGTGCCCGCCAGCTTCAGCGTGGCCGACGGCGCCCCCGCCTGGACCACCGCCGCCCCCGCCGAGGCACAGCCGCGCGGCGAGTGGTGGCTGGGCTTCCAGGACCCGGTGCTCAGCGGCCTGGTCGAGCGTGCCGCCAGCGGCAACACCACGGTGCAGGAGGCAGCGGCCCGCCTGGCCGAGGCGCGCTCGCTGCTGCGCTCGGCCGATGCCGCGCGTGCACCCCAGGTCGGCGCCTCGGCCGGCGCCACGCGCCAGGCCGGCGCTGGCACCACGGGCAGCACCGAGGCCTCCACGCTGACCAGCGTGGGCCTCAACATCTCCTACGAGCTCGACCTGTTCGGCCGCCTGTCCAAGGCCAGCGATGCCGCCCGCCTGGATGCCCAGGCGCGCGAGGCGCTGCTGCAGAGCACGCGCCTGCTGGTCCAGGCCGACGTGGCGCAGACCTACCTGCAGCTGCGCTCGGTGCAGGCCGAGCAGGTGCTGGTGCGAGAAAGCCTGGCCGCCTACCGCGACACGCTGCGCCTGACGCAGCGGCGCTTCCAGGCCGGTGACGTGGCCGAGCTCGACGTGGCGCGCGTGCAGACCGAGGTCGCGGCCACCGAATCCGAGGCCCTGGCCCTGGAGCGCCAGCAGGCCCTGCTGTCCAATGCCCTGGCCGTGCTCGTGGGCGACGTGGCCACCGGCTTTGCCGTGGCACCGGCCACCGGCGATGCCGCGCTGCCCGTGATCCCGGCCGGCGTGCCCGGCACGGTGCTGGCGCGCCGGCCCGACGTGTCGGCCGCCCAGGCCTCGGTGCTGGCAGCCCAGGCGCGCGTGGGCGTGGCCGAGGCGGCCTGGTTCCCGGCCATCACCCTCACGGGCAATGCCGGCCAGGCCTCGCCCGAACTCGGCGACCTGTTCAAGTGGTCGGCCCGCTCCTGGGGCATCGGCGCGCTGCTGTCGCTGCCGATCTTCGACGGCGGCCAGCGCAAGGCCCAAGAAGAGGGTGCCCGCGCCCGGCTGGAGGCCGCCATGGCGGCGCACCGCGGCCAGGTGCTCACGGCCTTCCGCGAGGTCGAGGACCAGTTGAGCGCACTGCGCCTGCTGGCCGGCCAGGCCGAGGCCCAGGGCCGCGCCGTGCAGTCGGCCGTGCGCGCCACGCAGCTGTCGGATTCGCGCTACCGCAACGGCCTGGTGAGCCAGCTCGAACTGCTGGACGCGCGCCGCAGCGAGCTGCGCAACCGCCGCCAGGCACTGCAGGTGCGCACCTCCCAGTACACCGCCACCGTGGGCCTGATCCGCGCGCTGGGCGGTGGCTGGGGTGACGGCAAGGTCGCCCTGGCGCAGGTGCCCGCACGCTGAGCGAGGGCGGCTCGGCAGGGGTTTTGCCGCCCCTGCAAGCCAGCCTGTTGCAAGGGGCCTATAGTGCCGGGTGTCGCCATTCGACCGGTGGGTCGGTGAAATGGCTGCCATCCCATTCTTCCCCTTGCATGCAGGAGACTTCGCAATGAGCTACCCCGATACCCGCCTCTTCATCGCCGGCCAGTGGCAGGACGCCGCCGATGGCAAGACCATCGCCGTGCACAACCCCGCCACGGGCAAGGAAATCGGCCGCGTGGCCCATGCCGGCAAGGCCGACCTGGACCGTGCCCTTGAAGCCGCGCAGAAGGGCTTCGAGGCCTGGCGCGACATCCCGGCCGTGGACCGCGCCAAGACCATGCGCCGCGCCGCCGCGCTGATGCGCGAGCGCGCCGATGCCATCGCCGCCATCATGGTGCAGGAGCAGGGCAAGCCCCTGCCCGAAGCCAAGGTGGAGACCATGGCCTCGGCCGACATCATCGAATGGTTCGCCGACGAATCCCTGCGCGTCTACGGCCGCATCGTGCCCTCGCGCAACCTCAAGGCCCAGCAACTGGTCATCAAGGACCCCGTGGGCCCCGTGGCGGCCTTCACGCCCTGGAACTTCCCCATCAACCAGGTGGTGCGCAAGCTCGCAGCCGCGCTGTCGGCCGGCTGTTCCATCCTGGTCAAGGCACCCGAGGAAACCCCGGCCAGCCCGGCCGAGCTGATCCGCGCGTTCGCGGATGCCGGCGTACCTGAAGGCACCGTGGGCCTGGTCTATGGCGACCCCGCCGAGATCTCCAACTACCTGATTCCGCACCCCATCATCCGCAAGGTCACCTTCACCGGCTCCTCGCCCGTGGGCAAGCAACTGGCCGCCCTGGCCGGCAAGCACATGAAGCGCGTGACCATGGAACTGGGCGGCCATGCCCCGGTGATCGTCGCCGAGGACGCCGACGTGGCCCTGGCCATCAAGGCCGCCGGTGGCGCCAAGTTCCGCAACGCCGGCCAGGTCTGCATCTCGCCCACGCGCTTCCTGGTGCACGAGAGCATCCGCGCCGAGTTCGTGGCCGCGCTCACGGGCCATGCCCAGGGCCTGAAGGTCGGCGACGGCCTGGTGCAGGGCACGCAGATGGGCCCGCTGGCCAACCCGCGCCGCATCACCGCCATGGCCGACCTGCTGGCCGACGCCGTGCAGCAGGGCGCGCAGCTGGCCGCCGGTGGCGAGCGCATCGGCAGCGAAGGCAACTTCTTCCAGCCCACCGTGCTCAACGACGTGCCGCTGTCGGCCCGCATCTTCAACGAAGAGCCCTTCGGCCCCGTGGCCGCCGTGCGCGGTTTCGAGAAGATCGAGGACGCCATCGCCGAAGCCAACCGCCTGCCCTTCGGCCTGGCCGGCTACGCCTTCACGCGCTCGCTCAAGAATGCCCACCTGCTGTCCCAGCGCCTGGAAGTGGGCATGCTGTGGATCAACCAGGCTGCCGCTCCGGCCGCTGAGCTGCCCTTCGGCGGCCTCAAGGATTCGGGCTACGGCTCCGAAGGCGGCAGTGAAGCCGTCGAGGCGCATCTGAACACGCGCCTGGTCTCGATCATGAACGTGTGATGGACGCATGGCCCGCGATGCAGGCCCCGGCGGGCCTCGCGGGCCATGTTCCACCGGTATGGCTTGACATGGTCTTGTCAAATATATAGCATGATATCTATCAAAGGAAATTCATGCTGCACGATACCGTCAAGGAACTCGGATTCCTCACCCTGGGCACGCGCTTTCGGCGCATCGGGGAGTCGCTGCAGGCGCAGACCCAGGCGCTCATGGCCCAGCATGGCATCGACCTGCCGGCCGCCCATTTCCCGCTGCTCGCCGCGCTGGACCGGCATGGCCCGCTGGGCGTGGGCGAGTTGAGCGCGGCAGTAGGGGTCAGCCAGCCCGTGGTCACCCGCTCGCTGCATGGGCTGCAAGAGAGTGGCTTGGTGGAGTCGCGCTCGCTGCCTGAGGACCGGCGCATCCGCAAGGTGCAGCTCAGCGCAGCAGGGCAGGCCCTGGTCGAGCGTGCCCGGCGCGAAGTCTGGCCGGTGATCGAAGCCTCGGTGGCCCAGATCTGCGCACCGCTGCAGGGACCGCTGCTCGACCAGCTCGCGGCCCTGGAGCAGGGCCTCGCACACACCTCGCTGCTGCAGCGCGCAGCAGCCACCCTCGCGGCACAGCCCGCACGCTCCTCCGAAAAGGCACCCCGATGAACGACAACAACCCCCTTGACCGCCCCGTCTGGGCTGCGCTGCTGCATGCGCCGCAAGTCGCCGAAGGCGGAGAGCTCGCCAGGCGGTACCGGCGCGATGTGAACCTGTTCGCCTCGGCCCGCGACGATGAGGGTGCCAGCCTGGCGGCACTGGCCGATCTGGTCGCGCCGGGAGAGTCCATCTTCATGGCGCAGGTGGCACCGGTACAGGTGCCGCCCGGCCTGCAGCTCGTGCGCAGCGCCCAGGGCGTGCAGATGCTGGCCATGGGGCCCGTGGCGCCTGTGGACGGTGCCGAGGCGGTGGTGGAGCTCGGCGATGCGGATGCACCCGAGATGCTGGCCCTGGCCCGGCTCACGGAGCCCGGCCCTTTTCTCGAACGCACCCACACCATGGGCCGCGTCCTCGGTGTGCGCATCGAAGGGCGCCTGGCCGCCATGGCCGGCGAGCGCATGCGCTTTGCAGGGGGTACGGAGGTGAGCGGGGTCTGCACGCACCCGGACTTCCGCGGCCGGGGCCTGGCGCGCCGGCTGTCGTCGGTGGTGGCGCATGCCATCCAGCAGCGCGGCGACCAGGCCTTCCTGCACGCCTGGGCCAGCAACCATGCGGCCATCGCGCTCTATGAAACCCTGGGCTTCGAGACCCGCACCGAAATCCAGGTGGCCGTGCTGGCGCGGCCTTCGTAAGCAAGGAAAAGCCCCGGCACGCTGGTGCGTGCCGGGGCTTGGATCATGGCGCCAGGCGCCATGGGAGCACTCAGTGTTTCTCGGGTGCTGGGGGCAGTGGAGGCGAAACCGCGCCTTCGGCCTGCACAAAGCTCAGCGTGGTCACGTAGCTGGCTTCGCCGTACTTCTCGCCCTGGGCTTCGCCGGGGGTCTTGTCGGTGTGGTGCACTTCGGCCACGTACTGGCCCTTCCAGGGGGTCAGGAACTCCACGGTGCCGTCATCAGCGGACTGGGCTTCACGGCTCCAGCCGGCGGGCGAGACCAGTTGCACCTTGGCCTTGGGCAGCGGCTTGCCGTTGAATACGACCTTGAGCTGGCCGGGCTTGCCGGTGGGCACCAGGTCCAGCGCCTGGCCGGGCGCCACGGGCTGGGCGAGGCTGGCGACCCAGCGCGCCGAGGGCTGCCAGTACATGGCGGGCAGGTTGCGCTTGCTGCGGTCGATCAGTGGGTAGGTGGCGGCAGCGAACAGCGTGTCGGCGTTGCCGGTAACGGTGTAGGCGAAGGCGTCCTTGGTGAGCTTGCCTTCGACCTTCTGGCTGGCGGTGCCGGCGCGCTGCTCGAGCACGGGCACACCCTTGAACTTGTCCAGCGCACCGGGCGAGGTCTCGCGCAGGTTGTCGTTGAACTCGCCGAAGTGCAGGCGGGCCTGGCCGCCGGCGTTTTCGAGCCACACCTGGTGGGCGTTGGCGGTGGTGGCGGCTGCGGCCACCAGGGCGAAAGCGGCAGCGGTGCGAAGGGTCAGGGTCATGGTGAGATGCCTTTGGAGTGAGAGAGAGTAAACGAGAACGAGTGCGATTATCGTTGCAGTTCACAAGTCCACTTGTGCGGACAGGGAGACGGTGCGCGGGCGCCCCAGGTAGGTGCCGTTGAGCCAGTACTGTTTGTCGGTGAGATTGGCCACCGACAGGCGCCAGACCACGGGCTTGCCCGACACCTTGGCAACATGGCGCAACCCGGCATCGAGCAGCGTGTAGGCGGGCAGTTGCTGGGTGTTGAGGGCATCGCGCTGCTGCCTGCCGGTGTAGAGCACACCGCCCGTGAGCGCCAGACCGGGCACGGCGGCGATGTCGTACTCGGCGTAGAGCTTGGCCTGGACTTCGGCGACGTTGGCCGGGGTCTTGCCCTGCAGCGCCGGGGTGGCCGTCTGCCTGGTCACCTGGGCGTCCAGCAGCGTGACGCCGCCCCACAGCGTGAGCTCGGGCAGGGCACGGCCGCTGGCGGTGAATTCAAGCCCCTTGTGCACCTGGCGACCGTCCTGCACGTACACCGGTGCGGCGGGGTGGGTGGTGGTGTCGGTGTACTGCAGGCCCTTGTCGATCTGGAACAGCGCGCCAGTCAACAGCATGTTGCCGAGTTCGGCCTTGACGCCCACCTCGGCCTGCTTGGACAGCAGTGGCGGCAGGACGGCGCCCGCATTGACCACGGCACGTCCGCCCGCGGTCAGCGGCGCGGTGCCGCCTTTTTCCAGGCTCTCCATGTAGTTGGCATAGAGGGTGATGTGCTCTGCCGGCTTGAACAGCACGGCCAGCGAGGGCGTGGTGCGGCTGTCGCCGTAGCGGGCCGTGGTGGCGCCGGCGGCGTTGTAGCTGGTGTCCGTGATGCTGGCGTGGGTGAGGCCGACCAGGGCCGACCACTGCGCGTTGAACTTCACATGGTCGCCCAGCACCCAGTTGCCGTAGCGCGAGCGCTGGGCGATGTACTTGGGGCCCGCGATGGTGAAGGCCGGGGCGGTGAGCGCCGTGGGCGCGGCGATGTCCATGGGGGCGGAGGTCAGCGTGGCCCAACCGCCCGCCGAGCTCAGGAACGGGGTGCGCTCGTCGTGGTCGCCATACCAGCCTGCCGTGATCTTGTGGTGCAGGCTGCCGGTCTGCAGCTTGCCGTCCACCAGGGCGAAGCCGCCCAGCGCCTTGACGTCGGGGTAGTCCCAGGCGCTGGCCTGCACGCGGTAGCGGCCGGGGGCTCCGGTGACGAAGAGGTTGTTGGCCGCGATGAGGTCGATGTCGCTCTTGCGCTGCGTGAGGCCGGTGCGCACGGTCAGCGCCTCGCTGGCGCGCCAGGTCACGCGTGCGCCCCACTGGGTCTGCGTGGTGTCGGTGCGCGTGAAGGGCTGGCCGTAGCTGCGGTGCAGGTCGGGTGCTGCGGGAAATGCGGCCCCCGGGTCCACATCCCAGAAGGGTTCGGTGCCCTTCATGTGGTAGATGCTGCGGGAGGCATCGAACTGCAGTTGCAGGCGGTCACTGAGGTTCCAGTCCAGTGCGCCGCTGACCAGTCCACGCCGCAGGGACTGGCTGTCGAGCCGCAGGTCGCCGTCCTGCGCCGCCGCGTTGAGGCGGTAGGCCAGGCGGCCGTCCGCGTCCAGCGCCCCGCCGAAGTCGCCGTGCACCCGCAGGTTGCTGCCCTCGGTGATGCCTGCGGTCACGCGCGCCAGCGGCTGGTAGACGGGGCGCTTGAGCACGTAGTTGATGGTGCCACCCACATTGCCGCTGCCATGGAGAAAGCCCGACAGGCCGGTCAGCACCTCGATGCGCTCCTTGTCCTCCAGGTCCGTGTTCACGTAGGTGGTGGTGCTGGGAACGCCGTCGATGCGCTTGGTCGACCCGACGCTGAAGCCGCGCATGGCCACGCTGGTGAAAAAGCGCGACTGCGGACCCTGCAGCTGCACCACGGGGTTGTAGCGGAAGGCGTCGTCGGGCTTGCTGGCCTGCAGGTTCTGCAGCAGCTCGCCGGTGGTCACGTGGACCGAGAACGGCGTGTCCAGCAGGGGCAGGTCGGCCAAAGGGCCGAGCTGGCGCACCTGGGCCGGGCGGTAGCCCTGCGCAGCAGCGCCATCGCGTTCGCTGGCGGCTTCCTGGATCTTGACTTCGGGCAGGGTTTGCTGGGCCTGGGCCGTGGCGGCCAGGCCGAGCAGCGCGGCCATCACGGGTGTCAGTGTGCGGGGCATGGCAGTGTCATCTCTTGGAAAGGCAGGTAGGTAGGCCACCTGCCGTGGATCGCAAAAAAATTGGCTGCCTGGGCGAGCGCGGTCGCTCGCGCGGTGGCTGGAAAATCCGCAGGCCATCGGGTGGCGCGGGCCGCCCGATGGCCGGAGGCTGGCGTCAGAAGTCGACGCTGGCGCTCAGGGTGAAGGCGCGCGGCGCACCCACCACCAGGTAGCCCGAGCCGGGGTAGCCGCCCACCGAAGCCCAGTGGTTCTTGTTGGTCGCGTTGTCGATGCGTGCGCGCAGCGTGACGAGCTTGCCACCCACCTCGGTCAGGTAGCGGGCGCCCAGGTCCAGGCGGTTCCAGCCGGCCACGCGCAGGGTGTTGGTGGCGTTGGCGTAGCTCGAACCGGTGTGCACAAGGCGGCCATCGAGGGCCAGGCCGCGCACACCGGGCACGTCCCATTCCAGGCCCAGGTTGGCCTGCAGCTTGGGCACGCCGATCACGCGCTGGCCATCGGTGAGTGCCGAGCCGGTGCGCTGCTGTGTGGCATCCAGCCACGTGGCGCCGCCGAGCACGCGCAGGCCGCTCATGGCCTCGCCCTGCACGGCCAGTTCCAGGCCCTGGTGGCGGTCCTTGCCGCTGCCACTGAAGATGTTCGCTGCATCGATGACCGAGCGCGGCTTGTCGGTGGAGAACAGCGCCACGCTGCCGCCCACGCGGCCGCCGTCGTACTTCACGCCGATTTCCTTCTGCTTGGACACATAGGGTGCCAGCATGGTGCCGCGGTTGGCGGCCGTGGCGGGCGCGGTGTCGCCCTGGCTCAGGCCCTCGGCATAGTTGGCGTAGACCGACAGGCTCTTGTCGATCTTGTACAGGGCACCCACCACGGGGCTGGTGCGGTCCTGTTCATAACGCGAGGTCTGGGCGCCGGTGCCATAGGCGAAGTTGGCGATGTCGAACTTCTGGTGGCGCACGCCCAGCGTGACCAGCAGGCGGTTGTCCAGCATCGACAGCGTATCGCCCAGCGCCAGGCTGCTCATGCGGGTGCGGCCCGTGGTCAGCGGGTTGTCCATCACGCCGCCCTTGCCCGCATTGGCGCTGAAGGCCGGGAAGGCCGAGAACACGGGGTTGTAGAGGTTCGTGGACTGCGTGTTGCCGGAGTCGAAGACATAGGCGTTCTTCTTGTCCAGGCTGAACGTGGAGGCTGCGAGCACCCACTCATGGCCGATGCTGCCGGTCTGCAGCTTGCCGCGCAGGCCCAGCTCGCCGGTGTTCACGTTGTCCTTGCGGGCGTTGTCGAAGCGGTAGGTGGTGCCCGCGCCCGTGCTGCCGTTGGACACCGAGAGGTTGGCCAGCGAGTTCAGCTCCTTGCCGCTGCGGGCGCCGGCGGCGGCCCAGGCCGTGATGTTCTGGTTGATGTCCCACTCGCCGCGCAGCGTGCCGAAGGTGTCGCGCTCGTTGGAGAAGGACCAGGGCTGCGCGAAGTTGCTGTTGCCGTCCGGTGCGGTGGGCACCACGGTCACGGCGCCGCCCAGCGTCACGTTGGTGCGCGTGCGCTTGAGCTTGTGGTCCTGCCAGCCGATGTCGCCCGACAGGCGCACGTCGCGGCTGCGCCAGTCCAGGCCCACGGCGGCCAGGCCGAGCCTGGCCTTCTCGTCGTCGATGGCCGTGCCGCCATGGTGCGAGGCCACGTTGACGCGGATGCCGGTGTTGCCATCGGGCCCGAAGCGGCGCGCGATGTCGGCCGAAACGTCGGTATGGCCGCCGCTGCC
>NZ_JBKDTZ010000180.1:0-14340 GCF_046339755.1 Acidovorax sp.
CCGACCACGGTTTGACGCCACGAATCGCAGATTTGAAAGTGAACAGGAAAGTCAATGAAATCAACGATCTACCAACACCACCTCCGCGCCAGTGCTAGCTTTTCGTACCGTCACTTATTGCACTGAAAACGAGGAGACCCCGTTTCGGTGCGACCCCAGGCGGCATACGCCCGATAGAGCCCGACAAAGCCGCATGAGACTGCCGCGATCTGCGCGAACGACCCCGGCAGAGGCAGGTATGCCGCTGACACAACAGTCCCTGCAGTCGCCGCCAGCCATCCCGCTGCTTGACGCCCCTCGTAAATTGGACGCCAGGGGTTGTCGAAGTCTAGGAGTTCCTGGCCCATACGGTCCTTGCGGCGTTTTGGGACGGGGCAAATTGCAATACCGGTTTGAAGCTATCGGGATTTGGGGTTGCGGCCTTGATGCTGAAGATTGGCTTTGCGAGTTCTTTGATGCGCTCCATTTGCTTCGACGCAGATAGCGATTCGGCATTGGACTCCAAGCGTTCCAGCAACTCTCGCTTTACTCGCTCGTAGAGCGGGTGCGGATCCGAGACCAGGACACGGGTCACTTCCGAACCCGCGTATTGCTTGGTCCGGCTTTTCCAGGAGGTCATGTACTTCGCTGGATATCGCGTTGCGAGCAATCGAATCTCGCTGTTTTGCAGTTCCAAAACGACCACATAGCCGCCCTCGGCCGTGGTGGCGTCGCGCACACTCAACCTAAGATCATCTGGCAATCCGTCATACAGCCACAAGGGAAACTCCTGTTCTTCGATGCAGTTGAGAATAGCAATCGAATTCCAGGGAGCCCCCCCTCAAAAGCGCACGATTTCGTCGCATCTCCACGAAAGTTGGCATAGGGAGATAGGTAGGGCACTCGGACGGTTCGTCGGGTGCCTTCAAAGGCTATACGAGGGTGTTGTGCCCCACGTCGCGGGTCCCGCTGGGACCCCGTGCACCGCCATTGCAGCGGTGCTTGATCTCACTCAACCCGGAACTGCTCAATGTCTTTGCCGCTTGCGATCAGCGCATTGACCCAGTTCGGCTTTCGCCCAGGGCCGCCACCCCATGTCTCACCGTCAGGCCCCCTGTATTTCACAGATGAGGCTTTGCGCGCAGTCGCAGGCTTGGCCAGCGAGCGCTTCAGCTCTGGGAACAGATCTTCAGGCCTGATTCCGAAATCTTTGATCTGCTTGCGTATCTGTTCGGAAATCTCAGCGCTTACGACCTTCCTGGCTTCTTCAAGTTGCCTATCCACTTCCTCCTTTTGCCTCTCCAATTCCTCCTGCCGGGCTTTCAATTCGGCGTAACTTTCTTTGCCTGACATCGCAATCCCTTTCATCAATTCGATTTGACGCCAATTTTAGCGTTGAATTCACTGAATTTAATTGCGACAGGGATGGCGGCGAACCCTCGTATGGCTGCAATACGCAGCCTCTTCTGATTTGCTTGTCCCATCATTACCCCTCAAAAAAGTAGTTCAACTAACGCGCCGTAGACGCAAACCACTGTCTGATGTCGTCGTACGCCTGGTGCTCACCCAGGAGAGCCGCCGCTGCTGCGTGATGGTGTGTCAGGTTTAGGTACGGAACCATGGGTTTGTGATCCTCCACAAGCTGGCACAGCAGATCATCCTCATCCAGATTCACCTGCAGCCTGCAGGCCAGCGGACGTACCTCGTAGATACTGCACTGGTCATCCACAAGGAATGGGCAGGGAGATCCAAAAGCGAGGCTGTCCAAGTGCTGCTGCGGATCTTGTATTTGGTCCAACGATCCCATGTTAATGGCACCTGCGCGGGGGTTGAGCTTGCGGCCGGTTTCCTTCGCAATCACCTGCGCTTCGGATCTTGAGATTGCCACTGTGATGTGGCAGCAATGCGCACACCCCTTGCGACATGCGGCGACCGCCATCACAGGTTTGGTAGCGACGTCGGCGGCCTTGCGCAGCCAGTGAACGCGCTTTGTTGTGTTGCCTGCCTGGGCTGCTTGAGCAAGAAGCCGGACCTCGGCGCTCCGATCGGAGTCGACGAATTGTGCAACCTTCGCATCGACCCGCTCGCGCAGGCCTTCCCAGCGTGCCTCGACCAGTTCAAGGTGCGTCATGCTCGTTTCCTTTCTGAGCCCCAGTGTTGGACCGCGTTGCTGTTGCCGGCGCATTGCACCTTGCCACCGTATCCCCAATGACGATATGCCTGACGGCTCGCAGCAGGTGCTCATGGGCCGCTGCAGCGCCGGGGGTTGCATCTTTCGAGCCAGGACCACGCCACCCAGCCGAGAGCTCTTTCGCTACTTCTGCCGCTTGTTTCGGCAGCGCCCGCACGAACGCACCCACGATGCGCTGCGCCGTCGCATGGGCCAAGCCCAGCTCGACGCCAGCAGTCACCAGACTGCTATGGGTCACCTCCTCGAAGGTGGACGCGCCACCCAAGGGGATCACAAGAGACTCACGAGGCCAGACCGCATGCTCATCGGCATAGACCCTCGTGTGGTACACGGCGGTGCTCAGCAAGTCGTAGAACGGTGCCAGCTGGACGCCCTTTGGACTCATCAGGAACGACAGGTTTTTGAGGTGAGCGTCGCTGTTGCCGATCAGCGTGTTGAACACCAACCACTGGAACAGCGCCACCCGCGTGACCATCTTCTCGCGGCACAGACCTATCAGGGTCTTCAGCGTCGCAATAGATGCTGCCTGGTACTTATCCCTGCGCGGAAGGTTCAGTAGCTGGCAGGCGTCCAGCACGTGTAGCCGCTGCCACTCGCCAGCCACTGGATCGAGCTCGCGGTCAAAGCGATCAATGATGTAGACCGGTTCAGGAACATATAGCAGGTGCACTTGTGGGACGTTGAGCCCGAGGCGTCTGGCCAGGCGCATCGTGAACACTTCGTTGATGACCGAGTGTGGGTACCCTTCAGCCGTCGAATTGGGCTTGAGGATGTGCGAAGAAGCACTGCCCTGCAAGGGCTCCCGAAGTTCGCCAGTGACCGGGTCATACAGCACCACCATTTTGTGCTGCGCGCCAGCGAGCGACATGCGTTTGGGCGAGCCTGCATTCAGCGAGGTGCGGCCGAGCCCCCGAATGCGCCCCGAAAGGGATTCCTGGGTGAGCTGCGTGGATCCGGTGGGTGCGCCCTCCTCGCCAGCGCTGCGCAGTACCAATGATCCCGCAGACTCGGCGCCCAGCCGCGCCAGCAAGCCGAAAGCGTCCCCCTCGGGCACCTTCTGCTCTTTGCTGACGACGAGCCGTAGGCCTTCTTCAGGCAGCAGGTTGTCGAAGAACCATTGCAAGGGACGTTGGGTAGAGCCATCCACGTGCTGGGCCTGGGCCGTGTCGATCGCAGGGGAAAGGGCAAAGGCGTTGGGGCTGGCCAACCACTCGTCGCGGTACCCGAAGGCCCATATGTCCCCCGCCTCTGTCAGGTCGCCCATCACCTGGCCGTTGAAAACGACCTCAAGGCTTCGTCCCTGGCCCATCATGGCGCCTTCTTGAATCGCCGAAGGGGCGCGAGAATCGACGCGGATCGAGTGGGAGCCAAGGGTGCAGGTTGGGCTCCACGACTGGTGTTGACCATTGGAAGGCGATCGAGCGCTGCATCTGGGATGTCAATGGTCACCTCAATCCCTAGTTCCTCCAGTACCTTGAGCACCAGCCCGAACTGCACCGTTTCCTTGCCATGCTCCAGTTCCCGCAGGAATACATGCCCGACGCCGGCACCGCCAGCTGTGTCGTCCTGTCGAAGGCTTCGTGTCTTGCGCACCGCCCTCACAGCAGCGCCAAGTGCTCCTACCGAATGAATGGGGATCTGCATGGACTTCTCAAAACGAATAGATCGAATCGATTCTAAGATGGTTTCGACATTTCCCTACAGAAATCGAATGGCTTGCATCTATTTCTAGGGACAGAGGCCTATCTGGGGTGGAAAACGAATTGATCGGATCGAATTCTCGCAACCGGCATCTGAAGTTGAGGTTGGTGGCTTGCCGCTGCTCGCTAAGCTGCGCCTGACATGTGCGCCATGGGAAGCCCAGCGCTCCGGCTGCGGACCAGTGCGGCCAGTGATGGCGCCTTCATGGAAGCTGTCTAGCGTGAGTCAAGAAAGGAGCTGGCCTTCCAGCGCACGACTAGGCTTGTGCAATTGAAAGCTTGCCGAATTCAATTTTCCTGCTACCTTTTTGTGTGGGATGGTTACTTACGCAACAAAAGGAAGCAGTATGGCCAGATTTTCGAACTTCAGAATTGCACTCTTCGCACTCACAATTTTTTCTACCGCACCTGTCCACGCGCAGATAGCTGGTGCAGTCACCACCGGTGTGGCAGTTTCTCAGATTTCCAGCGGCCTGAATGAACTGATCAATAAGGCCCGGGATACCGGAGATTATCTGACGATGCGGGCCGCCGTTGAAGCCAAAGACGTCATAGAAAGATGGAGAGACGCAAACAAGGAACTTCTGGAAACTGCCTTCTCCAAATTGGATGAGAAACAGCAAAGAATTTTCAGCAACGCAAGGCAACTCACCGAATTTGCAAATGCCAGTGTTGAAGATCGTTTGAAGAACACACGCGAGATAGTTAACCAAGCTAACCAGCTTGCAGAAAACATTGTCCCGGGAACAGGGAACACATACGTCACACAATTCTCCCCGCGGGTGCTCCCGCCGCAGACTACCACCTCTATCAACCTAAAAGTGACCGGTGTAAATCTTGACAAGGGCGACCCCGTGTTGAGTCTCACCGAGGGCGCAGCAAACCGAATGCTGGTGGGGCCGCTAGAAGTCGTATATGTGGTTCCGGCAAGCGCGATGCCTCGTCAGCCCGACAAGTTGTCGGTCGCCCCGCTCACGCTCACGTACTCTACGCCGAAGGACGGATTCTGGAACTGGGTGTTTCGCAATCGCGAACAGGTTGTGCGTCAGCTTCCGATAGTGACATTGCCTGCCAAAATTGCAACGTTCTCATTCGTAGCGGAGACAACAACTGAGACAAAGGAAGTCGAGATTTGGACCGCCCAAGAGCAAGAATTCTCCGGAAAAAATGAAAACGTCCCAAAGGTGGCCACCCCGCGCGAGGGGTGGCGGTGGGATTTAAGCCAAGGAGTAAACAGTTTTAAACAAGTCCAGGGACGCGGGGAGGCTGGGAGTTGTAATGGAGTTATTGAGGCCAATTCCAAGCCTGACGGCATTACCCATCAAGCACATCTGGATATGATTAAAGAGGTAAAAATATCCGGGATAAAATGGGGCCCAGGCTGGGTAATGTGCTCGCTGAAGGGGCCGATTTTCAGAATGACCAAGGTCAAAGCAAAACTACCAGTGCAAACGGCTTCTCTCAGCTGGACAGAGGATCTCCGGATTCCGCTCCCACCCGAAACTTCTGCATTTGCTCTTGAAGTCACGACATTCGATGGACGGAAACGACTTTTCACAGACACCGGGAATGACAAATTCTTCGACGTCACTCGCAGCGGTCAGGATCTCATCATTCGCCCCAAGCCGCCCACTGACTTGTAAAGCGTAGAACGCCCCATGCGGAGGCCACAGCTCCGCTACCTGTCTACTCGGATGCGGTGAGACGCAAGACTGCGGAACACCAAGCGAGCTCACCGCCATCTGTTTCGCGGGAAAGACCCCGCTCGCAGGTTTGCCCCTCTTCCCAGCCATGCGGCCCGGCCATACACTGTGCTTTTATCCAGTGTTGCCATGGCACCCGCCCTCCACTCCTTCGATCAACTCGTCCTTCCCCAGGGCGTCCGCGAGGCTGTGTGGCTCGGGAGCGAGTTGGGCCACCAGGACAGTGAGACAGTGGCCACAGGCTTTTCGGCGTTGGACGCGGCCCTGCCTGGCAGAGGCTGGCCCACACGATCACTGACCGAGGTTCTGGCGCCACAGGCCCCTCTGTGTGAATGGCGCCTGCTCGGGGGCTCCCTGCAGCAGCTCGTCGCGGATGGTGGCCAAATCCTGCTTGTGTCCCCTCCCCAGCAGCCCCATGCGGGCGGCCTGGTCCAGCTGGGCGTCCCCGCGGACCGTTTGGTGTGGATCCAGGCAAGGACGCCTGCAGAGCGCCTTTGGGCTACGGAGCAACTGGTCAAGTCCAATCCCAAGGGGGCGGTACTGGCCTGGTTGCCCCAGGCCCGTGCTGAGCAGATTCGCCGCCTGCAGGTGCATGCCCAGTCCTGCCAGGCGCCCGTGTTTCTGTTCCGACCGCTGTCTGCTGAGCGCGAGGCGTCCCCAGCGCCCCTGCGGATCCAGGTTTCATTGGGAGTCGGGTGGAACATCGACGTGCGCGTGCTCAAGCGGCGCGGCACGCCCTACCGCGATGTGCTGCCCCTGCCGGCAATCCCCGGCCGCTTGGACCTCGTGCTGCCGCCCCGCTTGCGTCGCCTAGGCACCGAGAACGTCATCCCGCTGCGCAATCAGGAGGCCACCCATGATCGGGATTTGGGCCGCACTGCTCCCCATCAAGAGCCCCGAGTCCTGCACGGCCATTGATCTTCCAGCCCTCGCAGTCTGGGCGCTGCAGTTCGCACCGCGCGTAGCCATTGTTGAGGACGCTGTCTTGATCGAGATCGGAGCGAGTGCGCGTCTCTTCGGCGGGCTGGAGCATTTGCGCGTGCAGATCGAAAAGGAGGCCAAGGAGCTTGGGGTGGAGTCCATCGCTTGGGCACCCACAGGCACGGCGGCGCTGGCGCTGGCACGGTCGCGAGTTCCAGATGGATTTGCTGCGCCACTGCCCGCGATCCTGGACAAACTCCCGCTGGAAACCGTCACGGCCGTGGCGCACCACCACGGCACCCTGCACCGCCTGGGAGCACGCACGCTGGGTGATGTACGCAAGCTGCCACGCGGCGGCTTGAGCCGGCGATTCGACAAGGCCCTGCTCTTGGGGCTGGACCAGGCCTATGGCATGCGTCCCGAGGTCTACGAGTGGGCGCTTCTTCCTGAGACCTTCAGCGCACGGCTGGAGTTTCTATTCCGAGTCGAGACGGCACCGGCCCTGATGTTCGGGGCTCGGCGCCTTCTCCTGCAAATGTCGGGCTGGCTTGCTGCCCGGCACATGGGCGTGACCGCGATCACGCTTCGCTGGGCGCACGATGCCATGCGCGCCAAGACCGCCGGCACCGGGGGTGAGATCACGGTGCGCACCGCCGAGCCCACACAGTCCGTGGAGCACCTGGGCCGTCTGTTGACCGAGCACTTGGCCAAGGTCGAACTCTTGGCACCTGCCGGCGACATCGAACTGCTCGCCTTGGAGGCCGTTCCCATCGTGCAGGAGAGCAAGTCACTCCTGCCCGAAACCACACGCCAGGGAGAAGCAACTTCGCTGGTGCTGGAGCGCATCCAGGCCCGCCTCGGAAAGGACCGCGTGGTGCGCCCGCTGCTCTTGCAGGACCACCGGCCGGAATGGATGCAGCGCTGGCAATGCGCTGACGAACCGCGACCTCGCTCCGCGCCCGGGTTCCACGAAACGCCCCTCCCCACCTGGGTGCTCCCCGAGCCCCTGCGCCTGGCCGAACGCGACAACCGCCCCTACTACCAGGGGGCGCTGCAGCTGCTGCTCGGCCCTGATCGCGTAGAGGGAGGCTGGTGGCATCGCGTTGGTGATGGAGAGCATGCAGAGCAAGGCAATGTGCAGCGCGACTACTGGGTTGCGCTGAGCAGGCATGCAGGCCTGCTGTGGATCTTCCAGCGGCGGTTGGCCAGCGACGAAACCGGCTGGTTTCTCCACGGGCATTTCGCCTGATCCGCCCGCCCATCCTGTGAGCCCCCGGTATGGCCCTCCCCGACTACGCAGAGTTGCGCTGCGTTTCCAATTTCACCTTTCTGGTAGGCGCGAGCTGGCCCGACGAGTTGGTCGATCGCGCGCGGGACCTCGGCTACAGCGCGATTGCCATCACCGACGAATGCACCCTTGCCGGCGTCGTTCGCGCGCACACCGCCGCCAAGGCCGCTGGCTTGAAGTTGCTGATTGGCGCGCAGTTCAAGGTCCAAGCAGAACTGCCCTTCACGCTGGTCATACTGGCACAGACAAAGAATGGATATGGCAACCTCTGCCAGTTCATCACCAAGTTGCGCCGCAATTCAGAAAAAGGCACCTACTTCCTGGAGCGCGAAACCATCGAAGGTGACGCGCTAACCCACTGCCTGGCAATGGTGACGCCCGCGCGCGTGGCCACCGACGAGCAGTTGGAAGAGCTCGGCTGGTGGACACTGAAGCATTTCACCGGGCGCGGCTGGATCGGCGTTGACCTCACCCGTCGCATCGACGATGAGCTCTGGCTTCACCGCATGCGCCAGCTGTCGCGTATGACCGCCCTGCCCCTGGTCGCCATGGGAGACGTGCACATGCATGTTCGCAGTCGCAAGCCTCTGCAAGACGTGATGACTGCGACCCGGTTAGGCAAGCCTCTCACCGATTGCGGATACGAGTTGCAGCGCAGCGCTGAGCGGCATCTGCGCAGCCGCCTGCGACTGGACCAAACCTATCCCGACGACCTTCTCGCGGAAACCCTGCGCGTTGCCGATCGCTGTACGTTTTCTCTGGACGAACTCAAGTACCAGTACCCCGAAGAAGTGGTGCCCAAAGGACACACACCGGAGAGTTACCTGCGCGAGGCTACGTACGAGGGCGCGGGGCGCCGCTGGCCGCATGGCATCACGGCCAAGATCAATGCACAGATCGAGCATGAACTCGCTCTCATCTCCGAGATGAAGTACGAGCCGTATTTCCTGACCATCTACGACATCGTGAACTTTGCCCGTTCGCAAAACATTCTCTGCCAGGGCCGTGGCAGCGCCGCCAATAGCGTCGTCTGTTATTGCTTGGGTATCACTGAGGTAGACCCCGCACGCATGAGCATGTTGTTCGAACGCTTCATCAGCAAAGAACGAGATGAGCCCCCAGACATTGATATTGACTTCGAGCACGCACGCCGGGAGGAGGTGATCCAATACCTCTACACCAAGTACGGCAGAGACCGCGCAGCACTTGCAGCCGTGGTCATCAGCTACCGCCCAAAGAGCGCGATCCGGGACGTTGGAAAGGCCCTCGGATTCGACTTGGCCACGCTTGATGCCCTGGCGTCTGGCCAGCAGTGGTGGGACGGGTCCGAGGTGCGCGTCGAGCGCTTTCAGGAGCTGGGCCTGTCTCTCGAAGACCTGGCCGTGCGCCAGTTGATCCTGCTGGCCACGCAGTTGATGGGATATCCGAGACACCTTTCACAGCACCCTGGAGGCTTCGTCCTTACGCAAGGGCTCCTCACCCGCATGGTGCCAGTGCAGAACGCCAGCATGGCCGATAGGACCTGCATTGAATGGGACAAGGATGATCTCGATGCAGCTGGACTCCTCAAGGTAGACGTGCTGGCGCTGGGCATGCTCACGGCCATTCACAAGGCACTAGACCTGGTAGGCAAGCGCAGAGACTGTGTGTTTTCGCTGCAGGACATACCGGCCGAAGACAGAGCGACCTACAACATGGTCTGCAGAGCCGACACCGTGGGGGTGTTCCAAGTCGAAAGCCGCGCGCAGATGTCGATGCTTCCTCGGCTGCGCCCACGCTGCTTTTACGACTTAGTGATCGCTGTGTCTATCGTGCGGCCGGGGCCTATTCAGGGTGGCATGGTGCACCCCTATCTCAACCGGCGTCAGGGCCGGGAACCTGTCACCTATCCAAGCGTGGAACTGGAGGAAGTGCTCGGACGCACGCTTGGCGTGCCGCTCTATCAAGAACAGGTCATGTCATTGGCCATAGTGGCAGCTGGCTTCAGCGCTGGCGAGGCCGATGGGTTACGGCGGGCAATGGCCGCTTGGAAACGCAAGGGAGGCCTGGACAAGTACCGTGAGAAGCTGATGGGCGGCATGACACAGCGCGGATACACAGAAGGTTTCGCGGAGTCTATCTATCAGCAGATTCGTGGGTACAGCGAATATGGCTTCCCGGAGAGTCATGCGGCGAGTTTTGCCTTGTTGGTCTACGCGAGCTGCTGGCTCAAAAAGCACGAGCCTGCGGCCTTTCTGACCGCGTTGCTTAACTCGCAGCCCATGGGCTTCTACACCCCATCCCAACTGATCCAGGACGCCAAGCGGCACGGAGTGCAAGTGCGCAGCATCGATGTCATGCACAGCGCGGTGGAAACGACGTTGGAGGACCTGCCGGCAGTGCCTGCTGTGCGCCTCGGGCTTCACCTGGTGGCAGGGTTGCGCAGCTGCTCGGCCGCGCGCATCGTTGATGCCCGCCAAGCGGGACCATTCGACAGCGCCGAGGACTTGGCAGCACGAGCTGGCCTAGATCAGTACGAGATGAAGTTGTTGGCGGCGGCCGATGCGTTGGCAAGCCTCTCTGGCCATCGGCGCCAACAGGTATGGGATGCTGCTGGATTGCATTCAGCGCCGGCACTACTCCAGAACGCACCGGTGAACGAGGATTCCCTGGAGCTGCAGGCGGCCCCAGAAGGCGAAGAAATCGTTTGGGACTACGCCGCCACGGGACTCACATTGCGCCGGCATCCTCTTGCACTGCTACGGCCCCGCATGAAAGCCAAGAAGCTGCAGTCGTCCAGGGAGTTGCAGCAGATGTCGAATGGCAGCACCGTACGCACAGCAGGCATTGTCACCTTGCGACAGCAGCCGTCCACCGCCAACGGGACTGTCTTCGTGAGTTTGGAGGATGAGTTTGGCGTGGTCCAGGTCATCATCTGGAAGGATCTGCGTGAGGAGCAGCGGCAGGTGCTCATGGAGTCGCGGCTCCTCGCTGTCAAAGGCACATGGCAGCGGCAGGGAGCGGTGCGCAATCTAGTGGCGCATTCGTTGGTGAACCTGACACCTTGGCTGGGCCGCCTGGCGCGACTGGAGAGCCGCGATTTCAAATAGAGAGGTTGAAGCTGTGCCCTTGACGGTCCGGCACAGCGGCAATGATGGCTAGCTGCAGGGCCTGCAAGTCAGGGCACCGCGTTCAGCCTCGCCAACAACCGTCTCGCCGATGCCAGCAGCATCGGCAGCGGCGTGATCTGGGCACATCGCAGCGATCCTGGGGCACAAGAGCGTGAGCACCACCAGTCGCCTCGTAAAGGGCGATCCCGTGCGCCTGGCAGATATCATGGCGACGGCTGTGTGATCGCCGCAAACAAAAAGGCTGCGCAGGTTGATACGACGCGCACAGAGCGCGCGAAAGCCCACGTTGAGCGCCTTGCGGCTGCCAAGGGCACGCGTTTGCTGGGGGACCTGAATGCTGAGCGAGTGGCCCTGTGGGGCTACTGCTCACAGGGATCGGTGTGGAGTTAAGACAACAAATATGGGGGTATCAATGGCGACAACATCTGAGAAGGCTGCGAGGCTGAGCGAGTTCGTGACATGGGTTGGGGCGCATATCCGAGGAGATGAGAAGGGCGAAGCACAGGTGTTCCTTGACCGGCTCTTCAAGGGCTTCGGGCACGGAGGCTGGAAAGAGGCGGGCGCCACATGTGAGGAGCGAATGAAGAACGGCACGGGCGGCACATCGTTCGCAGATCTCGTCTGGAAGCCATCCGTAGTCATCGAGATGAAAAAGCGTGGCGTTGACCTAAAGAAGCACTACAGCCAAGCCTTCACGTACTGGACCTATCTTGTGCCCAACCGGCCAAGGTATGCAGTCCTGTGCAACTTCGATGAGTTTTGGGTCTACGACTTTGAAACGCAGCTTGACACCCCTGTTGACAAAGTCAAGCTTGTCGATCTACCGAACCGATACGCGCCACTAAATTTTCTGTTTCCCGGCGATGTGGAACCCTTGTTCGGAAACCACCAGGAGCAGGTCACACGGCAAGCCGCTGACAAGCTTGCGGAGTGCTTCAATTCCATGATCCAGCGCGGGGTGGAGCAGAACCTGGCGCAGCGCTTTATCCTGCAGATGCTGATGGCGCTATTCGCCGAGGACATCGGTCTGCTGGAGAAGTATTTCGTGACCCAGGTCCTGGAGCAATGTAAGAACAAGCAGGACACGTACGATCTCCTGGGCGGCCTCTTCACGGCAATGAATACTAAAGGCGGCGTCAAGGGAGGCCGCTTCAACGGAGTAGCCTACTTCAATGGCGGGCTGTTCGCCGTGCCGGCGCACGTCGAGCTGGATGCGGGTGAGCGCACTCTGCTCAAGGAGGCGTCGCAGTTTGACTGGTCAAAGGTGCGCCCAGAAATTTTTGGAACAATCTTTGAGCACTCTCTCGGGGAGAAAGAGCGCCATGCATCCGGTGCACACTACACGAGCCCAGTAGACATCATGAAGGTGGTGGGCCCGACCATCGTTGCGCCCTGGACAGAGCATATCGAGCGAGCGGACACGCTGGGACGGCTTAAGGAGTTGCTTGCGCGCCTGGAGAGCTTTACTGTCCTTGACCCCGCATGCGGCAGTGGAAACTTCCTGTACGTTGCGTATCGCGAGATGAAGCGTCTGGAGGCGCGCATCTACGAGCGCATGGCGACCGACTACAAGAGCGTGGATCCACATCAACGACCCTTCGGTTTCTTGAGCGCACGCAACTTCTATGGCATCGACATTAACCCCTTTGCCGTGGACATTGCAAAGGTCACCATGATGCTAGCTCACAAGCTGAGCATCGACGAACTTCACATCAATGAGAATGCGCTCCCCCTTGACAACCTGGACTCAAATTTCCGATCAGGTGACGCGCTAGTCAATCATGATGGAACTCGGGCTCCATGGTTTAAGACCGATGTGATCGTCGGCAATCCACCGTTCCTTGGCGCCAAACTTCTCAAACCTGCGTATGGAGAGGAATATGTCAACAAGGTGCGCGCTGCGTATCCAGAAGTGCCAGGCATGGCCGACTTCTGTGTCTACTGGTTCCGCCGAGCGAACGAGGAGCTGAAGCATTGCGCAACCGATGATCCGTTCGCGGGGCGCGCCGGCTTAGTCGGCACCCAAAACGTTCGTAGCAACGCTTCGCGTATCGGCGGCCTGGACTGCATCGCCTCCACTGGCACCATCGTTGATGCGGTCGAGAACCAGCCGTGGTCAGGCGAGGCGAACGTCAATGTTTGAGGTTGCCCCTGAAAAGTGGAGTTCTTAACCCTTGTTGAAAATACCGACAAGGAGTTGAGCAATGAGTGACAAGCAAGTGCGTGCGCAGTACACGCGGGAGTTCAAACTGGAGGCGGTTCGGCAGGTGCGAGCTGGCCAGGCGATTGCGGTGGTGGCCAAGGTGCTGGGCATTCCCAAGGCCAGTCTGGGCAACTGGGTGCGACTGTCATCCAAGGGAGAGCTGAACGACGTTGGCAGCGCCGACAAGGCGACCAAAGTCTCGCCCGAGCAGATGGAGATTGCCCGGCTGCGCGCCGAGAATGCTCGCCTTCGCATGGAGCGCGACATCGCAAAAAAAGCTGCGGCGTACTTCGCGCAGGACACGCTGCGAGGTACGCCTGGATTGACCAAATGAAGTACCGTTACCCGGTGAGCGTGTCCTGCGGGGTGCTGGAGGTCAGCGCCAGCGGGTACTTCAACTGGCTGCGCCGGCGAGAGGATGGTCATGGCCGCAGCGGCCCTGGCCGACTCTACAGCGATGAAGCCCTGCTGGCGCACATCCGTGCCATCCACGCCGAGGTCAAGGGCGAATACGGCTGGCCACGCATGCACAAGGAGCTTGTGGCCCGAGGCATCCGGGTGGGCAAAGACCGGGTTCGCAAGCTCATGCAGCAGCACGGCATCAAGGCCAAAACGAAACGCAAGTTCGTGGTCACCACCGACAGCCGCCACAGCCTGCCGGTGGCACCTGACCTGGTGCAGCGGCGCTTCAACCCTGAAGCTCCCAACCAGCTATGGAGTGGCGACATCACCTACATCCAAACCGACGAAGGCTGGCTGTACCTGGCCGCCGTCATCGACCTGTTTAGCCGCCAGGTGGTGGGCTGGAGCCTGCAGTCGCACATGCAGGCAAGCCTGGTCAAGGACGCGCTGACCATGGCGTTGTGGCGTCGCCGGCCACCACCCGGTCTGATATTCCACAGCGACCGGGGCAGCCAGTATTGCAGCCACGAGGTCCAGGGCGCACTGAAGGACTGGGGCATGCGTTCATCGATGAGCAGGAAGGGCAACTGCTGGGATAACGCCCCAACGGAAAGCTTCTGGGGGCGGCTGAAAACAGCCAGCGTACATGGGTGCAAATTCGCTACCCGTGAGCAGGCCGGGCAGGCGGTGATGGACTGGATGGCCTTCTACAATCACCGCAGGCTGCATTCCTCGCTGGGCTACCTCAGCCCGATGCAGTACGAACAACGCTGGTACGAGGCACAGCGCAAAAAGGCCGCGTGAATCGTGGGTTAAGAACTACACGAAACAGGGGCAAGGTCA
>NZ_JBKDTZ010000181.1:0-3058 GCF_046339755.1 Acidovorax sp.
CCACCCGCGGGGTGCCGCAGCGGCGGCGGCCCCTTCGCCGCCTGCCACCCCCGCCGCGCCCCCCCCCGCACCCGCCCCCCCCGCCCGCCCCCCGCCCCGGGGGGCCGGGCCCGGCGGGCCCGCCACGCCGGCCGCCCCTGACGCCCCACCCGCCGCGGTAGCGTCCGAACCCACCAGCGGCGCCTCGGCCGAGGCCAGCGCGGCCCCCGCGTCGGACGCAGCACCGGCCACGCCGCCTGCAGCGCCGGCCTCCAAGCCCATCGTCCTGCCACCGCCCACACCCATGGCCGAGCCCGGCTTCTTCGATGGCCTGCTGGACGACCCGCTGATCCCCCTGGCCGGTGGCGGCCTGCTGGCCCTGCTGCTGGGCTATGGCGCCTACCGGGTGATCCAGCGCCGCCGCAACAATGCCGGCGTGGACAGCTCCTTCCTCGAAAGCCGCATCCAGCCCGATTCGTTCTTCGGCGCCAGCGGCGGCCAGCGCGTGGACACCGCCAACAGCGAGATGACCACCGGTTCGTCCATGGCCTACTCGCCCAGCCAGCTCGATGCGGGCGGCGACGTGGACCCCGTGGCCGAAGCCGATGTGTACCTGGCCTATGGCCGCGACCTGCAGGCCGAGGAAATCCTCAAGGAAGCCATCCGCCACAACCCGGCGCGCGTGTCCGTGCACGTGAAGCTGGCCGAGATCTATGCAAAGCGCCAGGACCGCAAGGCCCTGGAAGCCGTGGCAGGCGAAGTCTTCAAGCTCACGCAGGGCGAAGGCCCCGACTGGGCGCGCATCGTCGACCTGGGCCGTGGCATCGATCCCGAGAATCCGCTGTACCAGCCCGGTGGCCGCCCTGGCCAGCAGGTGGAAGACGAGAACCCCTCGATTCCCGGCGCCTTCGTGAGCACCTTCTCGGGTGCGCCTGTGGCCTCCGCAGCCCTGCCGCCCGACCTGGACTTGGATCTGGACCTCGATCTGCCCGACGACGCGCTGACCGATGCACCACCCGCGCCTCCCGGCGGGTTCGCAGCGGCGGCTGCAGCGGCCACCGCGGCAGCACCTGCACCGCGCGCACCGCAGCGCACGGAGCCCGTGCTGTCCAGCGAAGACTTCGACCTGCCCGACCTGACGGCCGACGCCGCCTGGAACGCGCCGGCGCCGGCACCGGCCCCCACGCCGGCACCGGCAGCCCGCGCGGCAGCTCCCAGCGACGAACTCACCATGGCGCCCACCGGCCCCATGCCATTGGCCGAAGCCCAGGACTCCGGCCCCATGGACTTCGATCTGGGCGAGCTGTCGCTGGACCTGACGGCCCCCCCCAAGCCCATGGCTGCCCGTGCCGCACCGTCCGTGGAAATCCCGACGGCAGCCGTGCCCATCTCGGATGACGATGGATCGGCCGCTGCCCAGGACGACCCGCTGGCCACCAAGCTGGCACTGGCCGAAGAGTTCAACGCCATTGGCGACACCGATGGTGCGCGCACGCTGATCGAAGAGGTCGTGGCCGAATCGAGCGGTGCCCTGAGGACCCGCGCCCAGCGCATGCTGGTCGAACTGGGCTGATGCGGCCGGCTCCCGCAACCCGGTCCTCCACCCTTGCCCAGGCCCGCCCATGAGGGTGGCCCTGGGTGTCAGCTACAACGGCCAGCCCTACAGCGGCTGGCAAAGCCAGCTCTCGGGCAACACCATCCAGGACAAGCTGGAAACGGCCCTGGAGCGCTTTGCCACGCACCCCGTGAGCACGCTGTGCGCCGGCCGCACGGATGCGGGGGTGCACGGCCTGATGCAGGTGGTTCACTTCGATACCCCGCTGAACCGCCCCGCGTCTTCCTGGGTACGCGGCACCAACACCTTCCTGCCGTCCGACATCGCCGTGCAATGGGCCCAGCCCGTGCCGGACAGCTTCCACTGCCGCTCCAGCGCCGTGGCGCGCCGCTACGCCTATGTGCTGCTGCAGTCACCCGTGCGCCCAAGCGTGGATGCCGGGCGCGTGGGCTGGGTCTACCATCCCCTGGACCATGCGGCCATGCGCCAGGCGGCCGACCACCTGCTGGGCGAGCACGACTTCACGTCCTTCCGCGCCTCGGCCTGCCAGGCCAAGTCACCGGTCAAGACACTCACGCGCATCGACATCCCTCAGAGCGCACAGGGTGACCCCCACCCCCAACTCGGCGGGCGCCCGTGCTACGGGCGCGTCGAGTTCGAGGCGAATGCGTTCTTGCACCACATGATCCGCAACCTCATGGGCTGCCTGATCGCGATCGGCCGGGGTGACCACCCACCCGAGTGGATCCAGGAAGTGCTGCAGGCGCGCTCGCGCGACGCTGCGGCGCCCACCTTCTCGCCCGATGGCCTGTACTTCCAGGGACCGGTCTACGACGCCGCGTGGGGCCTGCCCCAGCGCACGGCTGCGTATGATTGGCTCCCATGAGCCCGAACACCCCCTCCTCCCGCACCCCGTTCCCTGCCAGCCGCACCCGCATCAAGATCTGCGGACTGACCCGCGAGCAGGACGTGGATGCCGCCGTGGCCGCTGGGGCCGATGCCGTCGGCTTTGTGCTCTATGCCAAGAGCAGCGGGCGCGCAGTGACGGCCGAGCGCGCCGCCGAACTGGCGCGCCGCCTGCCGCCCTTTGTCACGCCGGTGCTGCTGTTCGTGAACGCCAGCGCACAAGAGGTGATGGCTGCCACCGCGCTGATCGCCGGCGCCACCGTGCAGTTCCATGGAGACGAGACGCCGCAGGACTGCCTGGATGCCACCGGCGGCGGCGCCCGCCCCTGGCTGCGGGCGGCCCGGATACCCCTGGGCCCGGATGCGGCACAATTCGATCTCGTAAAATACGCACACGATTTTTCAAACGCCCAGGCCATCCTGCTCGACGCCCATGTCGAGGGGTACGGCGGCGGCGGCAAGGCATTCAATTGGTCACTCCTTCCACCAAGCGTCGGCTCTCACCTCGTTTTGTCTGGTGGACTCACGCCTGCAAACGTGACCGATGGCATTTTGCAAGTGCGCCCGCGTTGCACCACGCTGGCGGTTGATGTCAGTTCCGGCGTCGAGCCCCTGGGG
>NZ_JBKDTZ010000182.1:0-11581 GCF_046339755.1 Acidovorax sp.
GCGGACTGGGTGCGCCCTGGCGAGCGGGCGCACATGGCGCTGGCCGCTGGCGAGTTCTGCTTCGTGGTGCTGTTGGCGGGGAGTTGGGGGCTGGAGTGCTCCGTGCTGGTGCGCGGTGCGCTCTCGCGCGGCGACCTCACGCCGGTGGTGGTGCTCACGGCGCGCGATGGGGTCGAGGACCGGGTGCTCGGGCTCGATATCGGGGCCGACGACTACCTGCTCAAGCCTTTCGAGATGACCGAGTTGCTGGCGCGCATGCGCGCCGTGGTGCGCCGGCGCAGCGGGGCCGCCCAGTCCCTGCTGGGCAACGGTGCCGTGCAGCTGGACCTGGCCACGCGCGAGGTGCTGCAGGATGGCGTGCGTGGCGCCCTCACGGCACGCGAATTCGCGCTGCTGCATGCGCTGCTGGAGCGGCCCGGGGCCATCCTCTCGCGCGAGCAGCTCGAGAACCGCATCTACGGCTGGGGCGAGGAGGTCAGCAGCAATGCCGTGGACGTGCTCATCCACGGCATGCGCCGCAAGCTCGGGCCCGAGGCGATCCGCAACGTGCGCGGCCTGGGCTGGCGGGTGGCGGCGCCATGACGGGCGCAGTGCCCGAGGCGGCGCCCCGCTGGTACCGCCCGCGCTCGCTGCGCGGGCAGATCCTGCTTTGGCTGGCCCCCTGGGTGCTGGCGGGTGCCGTGGTGGCGGGCGGGGCCTTCTGGGCCAGCTACAGCGCGCTCATCCATACCTTCATGCAGTACCAGATGGAGATACTGGCGCGCTCCCACCTGGCGGGCGGTCCGGCCGGTCAGGGCGATGCGGTCGAGCTGCTGCCCCCGCTCAGCCGCACCCACATCGTGGAATGGGGTGCCTTCGTCGTGCAGGTCTGGTCGGCCGATGGCCGTTTGCTCGCCACCTCCGGCCCTGAGATCGGCGTGCCCCTGCAGGCGGCAACGGGCCACCAGCGCCTGCGCACCCGTGATGCCTGGGCGCCTGGATGGCGCGTCTACACCACGTCCCCGGGTGGGCAGCACCAGCACCGCGTGCAGGTGCTGCAAAGCGAACAGTTCCTTCAGGAGGAGGTGGCCGTGCGCACTCTGTACGCCATCGTTCCCCTGGCCTTGCTGGTGCCTGCGCTGCTGTTCACGCTGTGGCGGGTGGTGGGCCGCGCGTCGCGCTCGCTGCGCGCCGTGGCCGACGAGGTGGCCGAGCGCAACGACCGCAGCCTGGGGGCCATACCCATGGGCCGTGTGCCCGAAGAGATCGTGCCGCTGGTCGGTTCGTTCAATGCCCTGCTCGCGCGGCTGGAGGAGGCCTTTGCGGCCCAGCGCCGCTTCGTGCAGGATGCCGCGCACGAGCTGCGCACGCCCATGGCGGCCATGGCGCTGCAGATGGAGAACCTGCAGCCGCTGCTGCCCCCGGGCGATGCGCAGCAGCAATTCGCCCAGCTCGATGCCGGCATGCGCCGGGCCCGGCACTTGATCGGCCAATTGCTGCGCCTCTCGCGCCAGGAAGCCCCGGCGTCGGTGCAGGCGCCCGCGGAGCCGGTGGACATCACGGCCCTGCTGCGCGAGAGCGTGGGCCAGCTCATGCCGCTGGCGGACCAGCGGCGCATAGAGGTGGGCTTCAGCGGTGCCTGCGCCGTGCGCGTGAATGCCGTGGCCAGCGATCTGCGCAGCGTGTTCGACAACCTGCTGGACAACGCGCTGCGATACACCCCCGAGGGCGGCAGCGTCGAGGTGCGCCTGCACCTGCTGGCCGGCGGCCCGGCGGTGGACATCGTCGACACCGGGCCTGGCATACCACACGAGCTGATGGAGCGGGTGTTCGACCGCTTCTTTCGCGTGCCCGGAGCTGCGGCCGATGGCAGCGGCCTGGGCCTGGCCATTACCCGGGCCGCGGCGCTGCGCCATGGACTTCGGGTGGAGTTGCGGGCCAGGGACGACGGGGCGGCGGGCCTGGTGGCGCGGGTGCACCTGCTTGCTCATTCAGCGGTAAGTCAGTACTAATCCCCGCCTGAGTCGCGCTGCCTAAAGTGGATGAACACCCATCTTCTCAAGGTTCCTGCGATGAAAACACGCATTTTTGCTTCCCCCGCCCTGGCCTGGTCCTGGGGCTTGCTGGCACTGTCGGCGCTGGCCATCGGCGCTGTCTCGCTGCGCTACGCGCTGCCCGGCATGCCTTTTCCCATGGACTTGCCCAGCCTGGAACTGTCACCCCGGCCGTTCATTGTGCATGCGGTCAGCGCCTCGCTGGCTTTGGTGCTCGGGCCGCTGCAGTTCGTGCCGGCCTGGCGTGCGCGGTTTCCGGCGCTGCACAGCTGGGTGGGCCGTGCCTATGTGCTGTCGATTGCCGTGGCCTGGCTGTCGTCGCTGCCGCTGGCCGTGAACGCCATGACGGGCGCGGTGGCCGCCGCCGGCTTCTTCGCGCTGGGCCTGGCGTGGGTGGTGACCACGGGCATGGGCCTGGCGCGCGCCCTGCAGCGGCGCTTGGCCGAGCACCGGCGCTGGATGCTGCGCAGCTTCGCGCTCACGGCCGCCGCCATCACGCTGCGCATCTACCTGGGCGCCAGCATGGCGGCCGATATTGATGAAGAGCTGTCCTACCCCGTCATCGCCTGGCTGTGCTGGGTGCCCAATGCGCTCGTGGCCGAGTGGTACCTGCGGCGCCAGGGCCGCACGCAGCGCCCGCAAGCGCTGCAGTTCCCGTAAGGCTCAGCGCACGCGCATGCCCGGCGTGGCGCCCGGCCAGGGGTTGAGCACGTAGATGCCGGGCTGGGCATTCTCGTCGCCATGGCTGGCGGCCAGCACCATGCCTTCGGACACGCCAAACTTCATCTTGCGCGGTGCCAGGTTGGCCACCATCACCGTGTGCTTGCCGATCAGGTCGGCCGGCTGGTAGGCGCTGGCGATGCCGCTGAACACGTTACGCGTGCGGCCTTCGCCCACATCCAGCGTCAGGCGCAGCAGCTTGGTCGAGCCTTCCACCGGCTCGCAGTTCACGATCAGCGCGATGCGCAGGTCGATCTTGGTGAAGTCGTCGATGCCGATGGTCGGCGCCAGTTCCTCACCGCCGGGTGCGGCCGCTTCAGGTGCCGCAGCTTCCGGTTGTGCCGGGGCCTCGAACAGCGCGTCGAGTTGCTCGGGCGCCACGCGCTGCATCAGGTGCTGGTAGGGGGCGATGGCCTGCACGTCGCCGGCCACGGTCCAGCGCTGCATGTCGCTGCCGACAAAGGCTTCCACCGCGCGGGCCAGGCCCGGCAGCACCGGGGCCAGGTAGCGCGTGAGCACGGCAAAGGCGTTGATCAGCACCGAGCACACCTGGTGCAGGGCCTCGTTGTTGGCGGCGTCCTTGGCCAGGTCCCAGGGCTTGTTCTGGTCCACGTAGGCGTTGACCCGGTCGGCCAGCAGCATGATCTCGCGCGTGGCCTTGCCGAACTCGCGCGCCTCGTACATCTGGGCCAGCGCATCGCCCGCGCCGCGGATCTCGGCCAGCAGGGCTGCGCCATCGGTGCCGAACTGCGTGGTGAGCTTGCCGTCGAAGCGCTTGGTCAGAAAGCCCGCCGCGCGGCTGGCGATATTGACGAACGTGCCGATCAGGTCGCTGTTCACGCGCGCCATGAAGTCGTCGGCGTTGAAGTCGATGTCTTCGTTGCGGTTGGACAGCTTGGCCGCCAGGTAGTAGCGCAGCCACTCGGGGTTCATGTTCAGGCCCAGGTACTTGAGCGGATCGAGGCCGGTGCCGCGGCTCTTGCTCATCTTCTCGCCGTTGTTCACGGTGAGAAAGCCGTGCACGAACACGTTGTCGGGCGTCTTGCGGCCGGAAAAGTGCAGCATGGCGGGCCAGAACAGCGTGTGGAAGGTCACGATGTCCTTGCCGATGAAGTGGTACTGCTCGGTGTCGGGCGCGGCCATGTACTCGTCGAAGCTGCGGGTGTCGCCATGCTTCTCCTTGGGGCCGCCCTTGTCGAACCAGTTCTTCAGCGAGGCCAGGTAGCCCACGGGCGCATCGAGCCAGACGTAGAAGTACTTGCCCGGTGCGTCGGGGATCTCTATGCCGAAGTAGGGCGCGTCGCGCGAGATGTCCCAGTCGCCCAGGCCCTCGCTGGTCGTGCCGTCCGGGTTGGTGCGCACGGTGAACCACTCCTTGATCTTGTTGGCCACCTCGGGCTGGAGCTTGCCGTCCTGGGTCCAGCGCTCCAGGAACTCCACGCAGCGCGGGTCCGAGAGCTTGAAGAAGAAATGCTCCGAGCTCTTGAGCTCGGGCTTCACGCCCGAGAGGGCCGAGAACGGATTGATCAGGTCGGTAGGGGCGTAGACGGAGCCGCAGACCTCGCAGTTGTCGCCGTACTGGTCCTTGGCGTGGCACTTGGGGCATTCGCCCTTGATGAAGCGGTCGGGCAGGAACATGTTCTTCTCGGGGTCGAAGAACTGCTCGATGGTACGGGTCTCGATCAGCGAGCCGTCGGCGCGATCGCGCAGGTCGCGGTAGATCTGGCGCGCCAGGTCATGGTTTTCCGGGCCGTCGGTGCTGTGCCAGTTGTCGAAGCTGATGTGAAAGCCATCGAGGTACTGCTTGCGGCCGGCCGCGATGTCGGCCACGAACTGCTGGGGCGTCTTGCCGGCCTTCTCGGCTGCGATCATGATCGGCGCCCCGTGCGTATCGTCGGCACCGACGAAGTTGACCGCGTTGCCCTGCATGCGCTGGAACCGCACCCAGATGTCGGCCTGGATGTACTCCATGATGTGGCCGATATGGAAGTTGCCATTGGCATAGGGCAGGGCGGTGGTGACGAAGAGCTTGCGTGCGGATGACGTCATGGGTCGTACTTTCTCGGGCGGAACCCATGATTTTAGGCGCTCGGGACCACCTTGGGCCTGGCAGGGGCAGATGCCACAATGCCCGGCTCAAGAACAAAGGGGGAGACAGGCATGGCCAAGATGCGCTGGGGCAGGCTGGCAGGGGGATTGGGGATCGCTGTGCTGGCGGGGGCCGCCTACCTGGCGTGGTGGCCGGTGCCCATCGCACCCGTCGTCTGGACGGCACCCCCCGCGCCCGGCTACCAGGGCGTGCATGCCCCCAACCAGCGCCTGGCCGGGCTGCGCATGATCGACCTGAAGGGCGAGATCGGCCCCGAGCACATCGCCGTGGGCCGGGACAGCAAGCTCTACACCACGGTGCTGAGCGGCAATATCCTGCGCATGAACCCCGACGGAACGGACCAGCAGGTGTTCGCCAACACCGGCGGGCGCGTGCTGGGCTTCGACTTCGACGCGGCAGGCAACCTGATCGCGGCCGATGCGGTCAAGGGCCTGCTGTCCATCGGCCCCGACGGCAAGGTCAGCCTGCTCACCGACAAGGTCGGCAATGACCCCATCCGCTATGCCGATGGCGTGGTGGTGGCAAAAAGCGGCAGGATGTACCTGAGCGATGCCTCCACCCGGTTTGCGCCCAAGGACTGGGGCGGCACCTTCGAGGCCAGCGTGCTCGACATCCTGGAGCAGGCCAGCACCGGCCGCGTGCTCGAATACGACCCCGCCACCCGCGTTACGCGCGTGGTGGCCCGGGGCATCAGCTTCGCCAATGGCGTGGCGCTGAGCCAGGACGAGCAGAGCCTGTTCGTCAACGAGACAGGCAAGTACCGGGTGTGGAAGATCGCGGTGGACGCCAGGGATCTGGACATCGGCAGCGCGCCGCCGGGCCCGCAGGCGCGAGTCCTTCTCGACAACCTGCCCGGCTACCCCGACAACCTCATGCGCGGGCAGGACGGGCGCATCTGGATGGGTTTTGCCAAGCCGCGCGGCGCCGCCATCGACAACATGGCCGGCAAGCTCTGGCTGCGCAGCCTGACCTTGCGCCTGCCGCGCGTACTGTGGCCCATTCCCAAACCTTATGGCCACGTGATCGCCTTCACCGACGATGGAAAGGTGGTGGCCGATCTGCAGGACCCGGCGGGCGCCTACCCTGAGACCACGGCCATCACCGAGACGGCGGACCGGCTGTATGTGCAGAGCCTGCATGCGCACGGCCTGGGCTGGCTGCCCAAGGATGTGCTCAAGGCGCCGTAGGCTCGCTGTCCGTGTGCAGGCGGGTTTGTACTTCAGCGCCTGTATCCGTCCAGCCAAAGAATTGGCATACCTCGGTGCGCATGGCCAGCGTGTCCTCGCGGCCCAGGGCCATGAGTTCGCGCGTGTAGCCCGACTCGAACAGCAGGTAGCTGGCCAGGGCTGCGCCGCGCACGTCGGCCATGTTGGAGGTGACGCCCAGGGCGCCCAGCATGGCGCGCACGGGGGTGGGCAGATTGCCCACATGGCGGGCGGCCACGGCGTCCAGGCGCTGCGAGGGGGCGATCACCAGCAGTTCGATGGGGCGCAGGGCACTCCTGGCGCGCACCTCGGGCGGGATCAGCGACAGCGTCTGGTTCACGCGCTGCACGCGCTCCACGTCGACCGAGAGCGCGTCGAGGAAGATGTTGGACAGCGCATGCCCTGCGATCTGCGCCAGCGAGGGGTAGGTCGGCGTGGGGTTGGCCGAGGCATCGCCCTTGGGCTCGTGCATGCGGCCTGCGCCCACCACCAGGATGCGCTCGGCCCCGAGGTGGATGGCCGGCGCGATGGGCGCCGACTGGCGCATGGAGCCATCGCCGAAGTACTCCATGTGGTCGCCCATGCTGATGGGCTTGGCCGGGAACACGAAGGGAATCGCCGAGGAGGCGAGCAGGTGCTCGTGCGTGATGCGGTCGCGCGCCGCCTTGCGCTGCGAGCGCACCCAGGGCTGCAGCGGGGCGTTGGTTTCGAAGAAGGTCACGTGCTCGCCCGAGCTGTAGCTCGACGCCGTGACCGCCAGCGCCGTGAGGTGCCCCTTTTTCAGCAGGCGCGGCAGGCGCACCAGCGGTACCAGCCGCACCAGCAGTTTTTCGAGCGGCGAGTTGTCTAGCAGCGAGCGCGGGCGCATGCGGCGCCAGCGCGCCAGGGCCCAGCCCAGCGACAGCAGCGACAGCCAGCGCGCGCCGCTGCGCAGCACGCTCAGCGAGTCGGCCCGGTACACCTGCTGGGCATGGAAGTCGCGCCACACGCGGGCGATGCGGCGCACGGCCCGGTCGAAGTTGTCGGCCCCGCAGGCCAGCGCCGCCGCATTGATGGCACCGGCCGAGGTGCCGGTGATGATGGGAAAGGGGTTGGGCTCGTCGCCTGCGCCACAGGCCTGGCGCAGGTCGGCGATGGCTTCGAGCACGCCCACCTGGTAGGCCGCCCGGGCTCCGCCGCCCGTCAGCAGCAAGCCCGTGGCGGGAGGGGCTGGCGGGGCAGGGCTGTCGGGTGGGTGCATCGGCGCGTGCGTGGGTGGGGTCAACGGCAAGTGTGCTGCGTTGGCTGCGGTCCGCCACTTGGGGAAACCCGCATGGCGGATGGCTTCAGGCTTTGGCCAGGAGCAGGTTGGCCACGCCGGGGTCTTGCAACACGGTGATGCCATTGTCGCGCGCAAACAGGCGGGCGTTGTCGGAGAGCTGGCCCTGCGTCATCACGTAGATGCCCGTGGCAGCACCCTCGGCCTGCATGGCGGCATGCAGTTCGCGGATCGGCTCGATGCCATGGGTGGCGGCCTTCCAGCGCCTGGCGCTGACCAGGGTGGCCTGGCCGCTCTTGGCCACGCGCAGGTCCACGGGGCCGGATTTGGGCTTTTCCACCGTGCAGCCGTCGCGCACCCAGGCGGCCTCCAGTGCATCGCAGAACTGGCGCCAGGGCATGCTGTTGACGGCGCCCAGCATTTCCTCGACCCGGGCCGGGCTGGGGGCCCTGAGCTGGCGCCAGGCCGCGATGCAGCCCACCACGAAGATGGGCAGCGTGCCCACGGCGCCGACATAGGCGTACTCGCGCGGCAGCAAGGCGCCGGCGGCCAGTGCGATCACCCCCACCACCAGGAAGCTGACCCACCAGGGCGAGCGCAGCAGCACGGCGAACAGGGATTTCTCGGCCATCTTGAATTTCACGGGGGGAGCTTTCGGAGTCTGTGACAGGGGGTGGAAGACGCGCATTGTCCTGCACTTACGCGGGGCGGGGCCCGTTGGATAGACTACCCGCCTTACCGGAGTTAATTGAATGGCAGTCACCGAACAAGGCCTTCTGGCCGCACTTTCCAGCGTACAAGACCCGCACACGGGCAAGGACTACGTGAGCACGAAGGCGCTGCGCAACCTGAAGATCGACGGTGGCAAGGTGTCCTTCGGCGTGGAACTGGGCTATCCGGCCAAGAGCCTGGAAGCCGAACTCAGCCGCCTGCTGGTGGCCGCTGCCAAAGGTGTGCCCGGTGTGGAAGACGTGGCCGTGCAGATCACCACCAAGATCACGGCCCATGCCGTGCAGCGCGGCGTGCAACTGCTGCCGGGCGTGAAGAACATCATTGCCGTGGCCTCGGGCAAGGGCGGCGTGGGCAAGAGCACCACCGCCGCCAACCTGGCCCTGGCCCTGGCGGCCGAGGGTGCGCGCGTGGGCGTGCTCGACGCCGACATCTACGGCCCCAGCCAGCCCATGATGCTGGGCATTGCCCGCCGCCCCGAGAGTGCCGACGGCAAGACCATGGAGCCGCTGGAAAACCACGGCGTGCAGGTCATGTCCATCGGCTTCCTGGTGAACCAGGATGACGCCATGATCTGGCGTGGCCCCATGGCCACGCAGGCGCTGGAGCAGATGCTGCGCCAGACCAACTGGAAGGACCTCGACTACCTGATCGTCGACATGCCCCCCGGCACCGGCGACATCCAGCTCACGCTGTCGCAGCGCGTGCCCATGACCGGTTCGGTGATCGTGACCACGCCGCAGGACATCGCGCTGCTCGATGCCAAGAAGGGCATCAAGATGTTCGAGAAGGTGGGCGTGCCCATCCTGGGCATCGTGGAGAACATGGCCGTGCATGTATGCAGCAACTGCGGCCATGTGGAGCACATCTTCGGCGCCGACGGCGGCAAGAAGATGGCGGCCGAGTACCAGATGGACTACCTGGGCGCGCTGCCGCTGGACATGCAGATCCGCCTGCAGGCCGACAGCGGCAAGCCCACCGTGGTGGCCGACCCCGATGGCGACGTGGCGCAGATCTACAAGAAGGTGGCGCGCACCGTGGCCGTCAAGATTGCCCAGCAGGCCAAGGACTTCTCGTCCAAGTTCCCGACCATCTCGGTCAGCAAGGATACGTGAGCGTGCGCCCGCGCAAGGCCCGGCAGCCGGGCGATGAAGGAGCGGTGCGCCAATGAACCTGCTGGCCGCCATGCGCTACCTGGTCTCGCTTGACGAGCACCGCCACTTCGGTCGCGCAGCGCAGGCCTGCCACATCACCCAGCCGGCCCTCTCGAACGCCCTGCGTGCGCTGGAGGAGGAGTTCGGCGTCGTCATCGTGCAACGGGCGCGCAGCTATGTGGGTCTGACCCACGAGGGCGAGGCGGTGCTGGCCACCGCCCAGCGCATGCTGCGCGACAACGAGGTGCTGCGTCAGGAGCTGCGCAGCACCGAGATCGCGCCGCAGGGCCGCCTGCGCATGGCATCCACGCCCACGGCGGTGCCCATCCTGTCGCGCTTTGCCGCCATGCTGCAGGCGCGGCACCCGGGCATCCTGCCCGTGGTGCTGTCCATGAGCTCGCAGGAGCTGGAGCAGCGGCTCGAAGACCTGTCCCTGGACTTGGCCGTGGGCTACAGCGAGCGCATGCAGGCCAAGCGCGTGAACCTGCGCTCCTGGCCGCAATGCAACGAGCATTACTACCTGCTGCGCCGCGCCCGCGTGCCCGACCCGGACCGCCTGCGCATCGGCCCGCCCATGCGCTGGAAGGATGCCGGCCAGTTGCCCCTGTGCCTGCTCACGCCGGACATGCACAACCGCTTCATCATCGACGAGGCCCTGCGCGAGGCGGGCGCCCCGATTCCCCCCGCCATCGAGACCAACTCGGTGCTGACGCTGGTGCTGTCCGTCCTGTCGGGCGAGGTCTACAGCGTGCTGCCGGGCGCCATGGTGGCGGCCGCGCGCAGCGAGCGCGGCCTGGAAGCGCTGCCCCTGGTCTCGCCCGAGGTGCGCACCCCCATTGGCTTCATGACGCAGCGCGGCCCGCGCGTATCCCGGGCGCTCGAAGCCGCGCTCGAACTGCTGGACCTGCCCGAGTGGCGCGACCATGTGGCGCAGCACTGTGGCGAATTGAAGGATTAGCCCCCGGCGCTGGGCGCCTTCCACCGGTTCCCGCCCCGTCCCTGGGCTGCAATGGTGCGCCGCACCATGCTTGCCCACGGCCGCTTTGCGCGTGATTCGTGTTCGCATCATTCAAATGTTGAATCGCAGCATGTGTCGATTCAATTTGACGCTGCACCCCTCCTGTTCAGACACTCCCGACCGCGATTGACCGAGGTCAAGAACAACAGCGCTTGCGCACCATCCAAGGAGATAGAACACATGACAGCTTCCACAGCGGGCACTGCGACAGCGCCCGGGGCCATGCCATCCCCCGGGTTTCTGGACAAGGAACGCATCATTGCCGCACCGGGATTCAACCGGTGGCTGGTGCCGCCGGCCGCCCTGGCCATCCACCTGTGCATCGGCATGGCCTACGGCTTCTCGGTGTTCTGGCTGCCACTGTCCAAGGCGCTGTCCACGGCCGGCACGGGGGCTGCCTGCGCCAAGGACATGAGCTTCTTTGCCGAGCTGTTCGCCAGCGGCTGCGACTGGCGTGTGGCCACGCTCGGGTGGATGTACACGCTGTTCTTCGTCTTCCTGGGCTGCTCGGCCGCCATCTGGGGCGGCTGGCTGGAGCGTGCCGGCCCGCGCAAGGCCGGTGTGGTCTCGGCCGTGTGCTGGTGCGGCGGCATGCTGCTGTCGGCGCTGGGCATCCACCTGCACCAGTTCTGGCTCATGATCCTGGGCTCGGGCGTCATCGGGGGCATCGGGCTGGGGCTCGGTTACATCTCCCCCGTGTCCACGCTGATCAAGTGGTTCCCGGACCGCCGCGGCATGGCCACCGGCATGGCCATCATGGGCTTCGGCGGCGGCGCGATGATCGGTTCGCCCCTGGCCGTGGACCTGATGAAGCACTTCTCCAGCCCCACCGACGTGGGCGTGATGCAGACCTTCGTGGTCATGGCGCTGGTGTATTTCGTGTTCATGATGGCCGGTGCCCTGGGCTACCGCGTGCCGCCCACGGGCTGGAAGCCTGCCGGCTGGACGCCGCCACCCCCCTCGGCCAATGCCATGATCACGCAACGCCACGTGCACGTGAAGCGTGTCTGGGGCATCCCCCAGTTCTGGCTCATCTGGGTCGTGCTGTGCATGAACGTGAGCGCCGGCATCGGCGTGATCGGCATGGCCTCGCCCATGCTGCAGGAAGTCTTCGGCGGCGGCCTGATCGGCGTTCCGCAGAAGTTCGGCGAGCTCGACAAGACCCAACTGGCGGCCATCGCGGCCGTGGCCGGTGGCTTCACCGCACTGCTGTCGCTGTTCAACATCGGTGGCCGCTTCTTCTGGGCCAGCCTGTCCGACAAGTTCGGCCGCAAGATGACCTACGTGATCTTCTTCGTGCTCGGCGGCCTGATGTACGCCAGCATCCCCAGCTCCGCCGGCGCGGGCAGCAAGC
>NZ_JBKDTZ010000183.1:0-58122 GCF_046339755.1 Acidovorax sp.
GTGACTTTCTCTTGGCGACGCAAGAGAAAGTTACTGCGCCGCCGGGCGCACATCCCGGCCTCCGCCCTTCAACAAAGAAGAGAAGCAACCACCATCAAAAAAATCAAACCTTGCTGAAGTCAGGCTTGCGCTTCTCCATGAACGCAGAAAACGCCTCGCGCGCAGCCGGCTCCCGCAGCATGCGCCCAAAGCTCGCCCCCTCCTCGCCCATGCGCTCCAGCACCGGCTGCGTCTGCCCCTTCTTCATCAAGCGCTTGGTCTCGATCAACGCAGACAAGGGCTTCGCGGCCAGCTTCTTCGCCTGCGCCTGCGCCACGCCGTTGCACTCGGTGGGCGGCACCACGCGGTTCACCAGACCCACCTCCAAAGCGGCCTCGGCCATGAAGGGCTCGCCCAGCAGCAGGGCCTCGGCCGCGCGGTGGTAGCCCATCATCTGCGGCACCAGCAGGCTGGACGCTGCCTCGGGGCACAGGCCCAGGTTCACGAAGGGCATGGAGAACGCTGCGTTGTCGCCCGCGTAGACCAGGTCGCAATGGAACAGCATGGTCGTGCCGATGCCCACGGCCGGACCGCAGACGGACGCGATGATGGGCTTGGGAAACGCGGCGATGCCGTGCAGAAAGCGGAACACCGGCGAATCCTGCGTGGCCGGCGGGTGCTGCAGAAAATCGCCGATGTCGTTGCCGGCGCTGAAGATCGCCACATCGCCCTGGAACACCACCACGCGCACTGCAGCGTCCGCCCCGGCGGCAACCAATGCATCGGCCATGGCGGCGTACATGGTGGTGGTGATGGAATTCTTCTTGTCCACCCGGTTGAAGGTGATGGTGGTGATACCGGCCTCGGTATGGACCAGGATGTCTTGGGTGGTGGCGTCGGTCATGGTGGTTGGATGTGGGTGGGTTGGATGGCTTGCGAATGGCAGGCGGTCAATGTCGAGGACAACGGGCGAGGATAACCAGCACCCGCGCCGCCGCAGGGTTCATTCCTTGTAGTAGACGATCTGGTGGCTCGTGGCCAGCATGGTGCCGGCCTCGTTCCACAACTGGGCGGTCTGGTCGAAAAAGCCGTTGCGGAATTCCTGGCCGCGTGCCTGGCCCAGCAGGTGGCCGATGCCGGTGGCTTTCAGTTGCTCGGCGCTGGCATGGAAGTACACGGTGATGGAGACCGTGCCGGCGGGCACGCGGCGTGCGCGACGCAGCCAGACCCGTGGGTAGAACACGTCGGCAAGGGCCGCGAGCGACAGGAAATCCAGCGGCCGTGGTGGTGCATCGCGCATCCACAGCTGCGTGGTGCTGTGGTCGCCACTGCCGTCCCAGGTGTTAGGGATGGGCCCCTTCAGCGGGCGCATTTCATAGCGGTTGATCCACTCCACCCCCTGCCGGGAGATGGGCTCCAGGTCAGCGGCCGGCGTCACCTCGGGCATGGGCAGATCGCCCACGCTCCAGGTCTCGCGGCGCACCGCCGTCACCGCCGTGCCGGTGGTGGTGACCACGGGTGCGCCTTCGGCATCGGGCTGCAGGATGGACAGCGTCCAATGCTGGGTGGAGCGGTTGGTGCGCACCGGCACGGCCTGGATGGTGAACGTGCCCTCCACCAGTGCCCCCGCATAGTTGACCGTGAGCGACAGCGGGTCGCCCAGCCGGTCCGGGTGCAGCAGGATGGCCTGCAGCAGGGTGGCCGCCGTGGCACCGCCGAACGGGCCGACCATGTTCCAGTAGCCCGGATGGGTCTTGCCCTGGTACTGGCCGGGCGCACCGGCCACGGGCTCCAGTTGCAGGGCCTCGTCCAGGGGGTGGGAAGCTGTCGCAGAAGTCTTCGTCATGGCGTGGAGTGTGCCGCGGGTCGGCCGTCTAAGCCGTCATGCCGGTGACTGTCGCAGTCCTGTCACCCTGGCCCAGCCCGGCAAGCGCCTCCACAGCCCGTGGCCACAGGCTCTGCTGGAACTGGTCCCGGAAAAAGCCAAAATGCCCGATGCGGCGCACCTGCACGTCGGCCGGGGTGATGCGCTCCACGCGGCGCTCGGTGTTGGCGTACAGGTTCACCAGGTTGTGCGTGCCGCGCAGGGTCATGAGCTCGTCGTCGCTCATCGACAGCGCCAGCACCGGAAAGCGCACCGCGCCATAGCTTTGCGCCGCCGCCGCACCCTCGGCGCCCACGCTGTAGGTGGGGGAGAGGCACCAGCGGCGCCACTGCAGGATCACACCGGCAGGCAGGTCCCCCACCTTCTTGAGCTTGCGTCCGGGAAAGTAACCGCACAGCCGTGTCGCCAGCGGCACCAGCACCCACCAGAAATACGGCACCATGCGCTTGAGCCGGGGCGCGTTGTCACGCCAGTACCCGCTGCCCGCGGCAATGCTCAGCAGCCCATCGACCTGCGCCGGATTGCGCAGGAGCCCTGGCAGTTGCGCCCCCAGGCTTTGACCCAGCAGGTACAGCGGCTGCGCCGGCAACGCGGCCTTGGCGCTCGTGATGACGGCCTCGTAGTCCCGCGCCCAGTCGAACAGATCCGCCTTCACGGCCCGCATCGGCCCCTGCAGCGAATCCCCGTGCCCGCGGTAATCGAACGTCGTGACCCGAAACCCCTGCTGCGCCAGCCAGCGCGCAAACACCTCGTAGAACGCCTGCCGCACCCCCATGGCCCCGCCGATGACGACACTGGCGCGCGCAGCGCCAGCCCCGCCTTCGGGCTCGTACACGCGCAGCGCCAGTTGGACACCATCTACCTGCAAAGTCTGCTTATCCATGTTCGTCTCCTGTAAAAGCCGATCTGTGCCGGTTAGATGGAAAACACGTCAACTCTTTGGGCTTCAATACCCCGCCCTCAAGGGCGTAGCGAGCGGGATGAGCTGCTAGGCGGACGGAGCACAGGAACCGGAACGTACTTCCTGTACGTGAGGATTCCGAGCACCGCCCAACGACGCAGATCGCCCGCTCGATAGCCTTACACAGCCTCGAAGATGCCGGCGGCTCCCTGGCCCATGCCTACGCACATCGTGACCATGCCGTACTTGAGCTTGTTGCGCTTGAGCGCATGCACCACCGTGGCAGAACGGATGGCACCCGTGGCACCCAGCGGATGCCCCAGCGCAATCGCGCCGCCCATGGGGTTGACCTTGGAAGGATCCATCCCCAGCGTGTTCATCACCGCCAGCGACTGCGCGGCAAAGGCCTCGTTCAGCTCGAACCAGTCGATGTCCTGCTGGTTCAGGCCCGCATAGCGCAGGGCCGCGGGGATCGCCTCGATGGGGCCGATGCCCATGATGTGCGGCGGCACACCCTTGGATGCATAGCTCACGAAGCGCGCCAGCGGCGTCAGGCCGAAGCGCTTGACGGCGGCCTCGCTGGCCAGGATCAGCGCGCCCGCGCCATCGCTGGTCTGCGAGCTGTTGCCGGCCGTGACGGAGCCGCGCGCGGCGAACACCGTCTTGAGCTTGGCCAGGCCTTCGTGCGTGGTGTCGGGGCGGGCGCCTTCGTCCTGGCTCACGGTGCGGCTGTTGGCAATCGACTCGCCGGTTTCCAGGTTGGCCGTGCGGTCGGTCACCTCGATGGGCGTGATCTCATCGGCAAAGTAGCCGGCCTGCTGGGCGGCCAGGGCCTTCTGGTGCGACTGCAGCGCGAACTGGTCCTGCGCATCGCGGCTGACTTTCCACTGCTGCGCCACCTTCTCGGCCGTGAGGCCCATGCCGTAGGCAATGCCTACATCGCCTTCGCGCTCGAAGATCGAGGGCGACAGCGAGGGCGAGTTGCCCATCATGGGCACCATGCTCATGCTTTCCACCCCGGCGGCGATCATCACGTCGGCTTCGCCCACGCGGATGCGGTCGGCCGCCATCTGCACGGCCGACAGGCCCGATGCGCAGAAGCGGTTGACGGTGATACCGCCCACGCTGGTGGGCAGGCCGGCCAGCACGGCGCCGATGCGCGCCACGTTCAGACCCTGCTGGGCTTCGGGAATCGCGCAGCCGCAGATGATGTCCTCGATGGCCTTGGGATCGAGGCCGGGCGCTGCGGCCAGCGCGGCCTTGAGCGTGGTCGCCAGCAGGTCGTCGGGCCGGGTGTTGCGGAAGAAGCCGCGGTGCGAGCGCCCGATGGGCGTGCGCGTGGCAGCAACGATGTAGGCTTCCTGGACTTGTTTGGCCATGGTGGTGAACTCCTTCAATTCTTGGCGGGGCGACTGGCTGGAACCCAGGCCCACGTAAATGCACATTCGACCGGCTCGATGCCAGCCTCATCGGTCACGCTGACGGTGACCTGAACCTCGCCCTTGTCGCTGGCCTGCATGGCCGCGCGCTGCTCGGCGCTGAGCACGGCCACGGCCTTGAGGCCGCCCGTGGCGCGCTTGCGAAAGGCCATGCTGAACTCCTTGGCCAGCGGCGTGCAGTCGTCGCGCACGTTCATGCCCACGACCATGCCGGTGGCCGTTTCGGCCAGCAGGTTCATGGCCGAGGCATGCACGCCGCCGATGTGGTTCTGCACGCGTCGCTCGTTGGCCAGGTGCACCTCGACCCGCTCGGGCGTGAGCGACACGAACTTCACACCGGCCGTGCCCGTGAAGGGCACGGCGCGGCGCAGGATGATGTTCTGCACGAAGCCGCGCATGAAGGCCGGGGCTTCGTCCAGCCGCATCAGCGAGCGCTGCAGCTTGTTCGGCGGGCGGGTGGTTTCGCTCATGGTGGACAGCAAAGGCTCTGTCAGTTGCGCACCGGCTTGCCGGTAGACAGCATGCCCAGGATGCGCTCCTGCGTCTTGGGGTGCTCGATAAGGGCGCAGAACGCCTTGCGCTCCAGCGTCATCAGGTACTCCTCGCTCACCAGGGTGCCGGCATCCACGTCACCGCCACAAACCACCTCGGCGATCAGGCCGGCGATGTGGAAGTCGTGCTGGCTGATGAAGCCGCCGTCGCGCATGTTGACCAGCGAGCCCTTGATGGTGGCGATGCCGCTGCGCCCAGCCACCGGGATCACACGCTTGGCCGGCGCACGCCAGCCGCCCTTGGCCAGGGACCTGGCTTCGTTGATGGCCACGTAGAGCAGTTCGTCCTTGTGCGGCACGATCACGTCGCTCTCCAGCACGTAGCCGAGCTTGCGCGATTCGAGTGCGCTGGTGCCCACCTTGGCCATCGCAGCCGCGGTGAAGCCTTCGGTCAGGAAGGGCAGGATGTCCTTGCCCGTGGAGGTGGCGGCGTTCTCGGCAGCGCGGCGGGCGATGTAGGTCAGGCCGCCGGCGCCGGGCACCAGGCCCACGCCGACTTCCACCAGGCCGATATAGCTTTCCATGTGCACCACGCGGCGCGCCGAGTGCACGGCCAGCTCGCAGCCGCCGCCCAGGGCCAGGCCGCGCACGGCGGCCACCACCGGCACGTTGGCGTAGCGGATGCGCAGCATGGTGTTCTGCAGTTCGGCCTCGGCGCCCTCGATGGCGCTCACACCGGCCACCATGAAGGCGGGCAGCATGGCCTGCAGGTCGGCACCGGCGCTGAAGGGCTCGTCGCCCGACCAGATCACCATGCCCTCGTAGTCCTTCTCGGCCAGGTCCACGGCCAGCGTGAGGCCTTCGGCCACGTCGGGGCTGATGGCGTGCATCTTGGTCTTGATGCTGGCGATCACGACGCCGGAGCCGGGCGCACGGTCCGCGCCCTCCAGCGTCCATACGCGGATGGAGTCGTCCTCGTGCAGCGTGGTGCCGGCGGTGGTGAATTCGGGCAGCGACGTCTCGCCCAGCAGCTTCTCGGGGAAGTGCTGGCGCTCGTACACCGGCAGCGCGCGGCGTGCGATGAACTTCTGAGCCGATGCGCTCCATGAGCCCTGGGCGGTGTGCACGCCACCGGCCTCGGCCACGGGGCCCTTGAACACCCACTCGGGCAGCGGTGCCTTGGACAGGGCCTTGCCGGCGTCGATGTCCTCCTGGATCATCTTCGCCACGTCGAGCCAGCCGGCTTCCTGCCAGAGCTCGAAGGGGCCTTGCTTCATGCCGAAGCCCCAGCGCATGGCCTGGTCCACGTCACGCGCGTTGTCGGCAATGGTGCCCAGGTGCACGGCGGCATAGTGAAAGCTGTTGCGCAGGATGGCCCAGAGGAAGCGGCCTTGCGCGCCTTCGGCGTTGCGCAGCAGGCGCAGGCGCTCGGCGGCGGGCTTCTTGAGCATGCGGCCGTACACCTCGTCGGCCTTCTGGCCGCCGGGCACGTACTCTTCGCTCTCCAGGTCGAAGCGCAGCACGTCGCGGCCGACCTTCTTGTAGAAGCCAGCCTTGGCCTTCTGACCCAGATTGCCGAGTTCCAGCAGCTTCTTGAGCACGGCGGGCGTGCCGAAGCTGGCGTAGAACGGGTCGCTGTTCTCGTCGAGGTTGTCCTGCAGCGTCTTGATGACGTGGGCCATGGTGTCAAGGCCCACCACGTCGGCGGTGCGGAAAGTGCCGCTCGATGCGCGGCCGAGCTTCTTGCCCGTGAGGTCGTCCACCACGTCGAAGGAGAGGCCGAAGTTCTCGACTTCCTTCATGGTGGCCAGCATGCCGGCAATGCCCACGCGGTTGGCCACGAAGTTGGGCGTGTCGTGCGCACGCACCACACCCTTGCCCAGGCCGCTGGTGACAAAAGCCTCGAGCTGGTCGAGCACCTCGGGCGAAGTGGTGGGCGTGTTGATCAGCTCCACCAGCACCATGTAGCGCGGCGGGTTGAAGAAGTGGATGCCGCAAAAGCGCGGCTTGATGCTCTCGGGCAGCGCCTCGGACAGCTTGGTGATCGAAAGGCCCGAGGTGTTCGACGCCACGATGGCGTGTGGTGCGACGAAAGGCGCGATCTTCTTGTACAGGTCGAGCTTCCAGTCCATGCGCTCGGCGATGGCCTCGATGATGAGGTCGCAGTCGCGCAGCTGCTCCAGGTGCTCTTCGTAGTTGGCCTGGCCGATCAGGGCGGCGTCGTCCGCCACGCCCAGGGGCGAAGGCTTGAGCTTCTTGAGGCCTTCCACGGCCTTGGTGACGATGCCGTTCTTCGGGCCTTCCTTGGCCGGCAGGTCGAACAGCACCACGGGCACCTTGACGTTGACCAGGTGCGCCGCGATCTGCGCACCCATCACGCCCGCGCCGAGAACGGCGACTTTCTTCACTTGGAATCTTGACATCGGTATTTCTCCAGAAGGACGACGGCGGCGCAGCGCCCTGCCCTCGTTGTTGCCCGCACCGGGCGTGGCCGGTGCAGGCGGTTGTCTTGTTACTGCACCCGCACCCAGGTCTGCGTGCGGCCGAAGGGGCCGATGGAGCCGCGCACCTCCAGCTTCTTGCCACCCTCGATGGGCGTCATGCGCAGGGTGTAGTTGCGGCCGTTCTCAGGGTCGAGGATCTTGCCGCCTTCCCACACGTCCTTGCCTTCGGCTTTCTTGGCACCGCGGATCAGCTCCAACCCCACCAGCGGCTTGCCCTTGCGGTCATCGCTGCATTCGCCGCACACCTCGTCGGGCTTGGCGTCCTTGGCCAGGCGCTTTTCGAGCACGCCGTTCAAGGCACCGCCACCCGCATCGCGGATGCGGATCTCGGCCTTGGCTTCGCCGGTCTTGTCGTCGATGTTGCGCCACAGGCCTTCGGGCGTCATCTGCGCCCAGGCCGGTGCCGCGGCGGCGGCAAGCAAAAGAACGACTGCGGTGGTTGCTGCTTTGACCATGGTGGTGGCTGCTCCGTGGCTGAAGGTTCGGGATCCGCTGGCGGGGTGCCGATCAGGCCCGGGCCAGATCGGTTGCCAGAAGCACCTTGCTGCCGGCACGAGCCGTGCGCATCAGCGTCGCCGTCTCGGGGAAGAGCTTGGCGAAGTAGAAGCGCGCGGTCTGCAGCTTGGCCTGGTAGAACGGGTCGGTGTTGCCGGCAGCAATCTCGCGCAGGGCCACCTGGGCCATGCGGGCGAACAGGTAGCCGAACACCAAGTGGCCGGCCACGCGCAGGTAGTCGACGGCGGCGGCGCCCACTTCGTCAGGGTTCTGCAGGCCCTTGAAACCGATCTCGGTGGTGAACTTGGTCATCTGGTCGGCCAGGTAGGCGACCGGGTTGATGAACTCGGCCATCTTCTCGTTCACGCCTTCTTCTTCCACCAGCTTGGCCACCAGCTTGCCGAACTTCTTGAGCGAGGCGCCGTTGTTGCCCAGGATCTTGCGGCCCAGCAGGTCCAGCGACTGCACGGTGTTCGTGCCTTCGTAGATCATGTTGATGCGGTTGTCGCGCACGTACTGCTCCATGCCCCATTCCTTGATGAAGCCATGGCCGCCGAAGACCTGCATGCACGCGTTGGTGGCGATGTGGCCGTTGTCGGTGATGAAGGCCTTGACGATGGGAGTCAGCAGGGCCACGAGTTCTTCGGAGTCCTTGCGAACCTTTTCGTCGGCGTGGCCGTGGGCCTTGTCCAGCAGCAGTGTGCAGAAGATCTGCAGCGCGCGGCCGCCTTCGGCGTAGGCCTTGGCCGTGAGCAGCATCTTGCGCACGTCGGGGTGCACGATGATGGGGTCGGCTTCCTTGTCCTTGGCCTTGGTGCCAGACAGGCTGCGCATCTGGATGCGGTCCTTGGCGTAGGCCAGGGCGTTCTGGTAGGCCACTTCGGTCAGGCCCAGGGACTGGTTGCCCACGCCCAGGCGCGCGGCGTTCATCATCACGAACATGGCGGCCAGGCCCTTGTGCGGCTGGCCCACCAGGGTGCCGACGGCGCCGTCGATGGCGATCTGCGCCGTCGCGTTGCCGTGGATGCCCATCTTGTGCTCCAGGCCCGTGCAGTAGATGGGGTTGCGCTCACCCAGGGAGCCGTCAGCCTGGATGTTGAACTTGGGCACGACGAACAGGCTGATGCCCTTGCTGCCCTTGGGTGCGTCAGGCAGGCGTGCCAGCACCAGGTGGACGATGTTGGCCGCCATGTCGTGCTCGCCGGCCGAGATGAAAATCTTGTTGCCGGTGATCTTGTAGTTGCCGCAGCCCCGGGGCTCGGCCTTGGTGCGCAGCAGGACCAGGTCGGTGCCGCAGTGGGGTTCGGTCAGGCACATGGTGCCGGGCCACTCGCCTCTGGTGAGCTTGGGCAGGTCCAGTGCCTTCTGCTCTTCGGTGCCATGCGCATGCAGGGCTTCGTAGGCACCGTGCGACAGGCCGGGGTACATGGTCCAGGCCTGATTGGCCGAGTTCATCATCTCGTACAGGCACTGGTTGAGTACGAAGGGCAGGCCCTGGCCGCCGTAGGCGGGGTCGCAGGAGAGCGCCGCCCAGCCACCTTCGACGTACTTGGCGTAGGCGTCCTTGAAGCCCTTAGGGGTCTTCACTTCGTGGGTCGCCTTGTCCAGCACGCAGCCTTCGGTGTCGCCGCTGATGTTGAGCGGGAAGGTGACCTCGGCCGCGAACTTGCCAGCCTCTTCGATCACGGCATTGATGGTGTCCACATCCACCTCGGCATGGGCCGGCAGGGCCTTGAGTTCATCGCTGACCTTGAGCACTTCGTGCATGACGAATTGCATGTCGCGCAGGGGCGGCGTATAGCTGGGCATGGGGTTACTCCTTGGGGATGGTGGTTTGGTTGGAAACTTTGCGGCGTGCAGCAGCGGGTGCGGCTGGTGCCACCGGGGTGCCTGGTGCGCTGTAGCGCGCCAGGATGTTCTGGAAGCCCGTGACGGAGCGCGCCATGGAGCCGGGGGTGCGCAGGAAGCGCGCCTCGTAGTGCAGTGCGAGGATCAGGCCGTGGATCTCGAAGAGCATCTGGTCGGCATTGGTGTCGGCCAGCAACTCGCCGCACTCCTTGCATTGCTCGATGGCGCGGCGCATGGCGGACAGCCAGGTGAGGACCGAGCTGGCCAGCGCGTCGCGCACAGGGCCGTTGCGGTCATCGAACTCGACCGCGCCGCTGATGTAGATGCAGCCCGAGTCGATTTCGATCGAGGTGCGCTTCATCCAGTTGTCGAACAGCGCGCTCAGGCGTGCCACGCCGCGCGGGGCCGCCATGGCGGGATAGAAGACCTCCTGCTCGAAGCGGGTGTGGTATTCGCGGATCACGGAGATCTGCAGTTCCTCGCGCGAGCCGAAATGGGCGAACACACCCGACTTGCTCATGCCCGTGACGTCGGCGAGGGCCCCGATGGACAGGCCTTCGAGCCCGATGTGCGTGGCAAGGCCCAGCGCCGCCTCGACGATGACCGCCTTGGTCTGCTGGCCTTTTTGCAGGGCGCGGCCGGTGCCGCTGCGCGCGCGCGGTATGCGGGTGACCGGGGTAGAGTCGGAGGTGGCGGGCATGCGTGCAAATAAAAACGAACGTTCGTACTATTCTGCAGCAAATTTGCCCTGCCACCAAAGGCCTCTCCAAAAATAGGGAGACCGTACCAAAACTTTGTTGCACGGCGGCGACCCGCGGTGCGTGGGCCCGGCCGCCCATGGCGCAAGGGAGCCGGCAGACCGGCCCTAATCCGGGGGCAAAGCCGCTCTCAGAGCATCAAGGCCAGGCTGGCGTCCAGGTGCTCGCTGGGCATGCGGCGAAAGCCCGAGCGCGCATAGCGCTGCAGGCGCCCCAGTGCAAACGCCGTGAGCACGCTGGCGGCCACCTGGGCGTCCACGGTCGGAGTGGCCGAGTCCGGGTTGGCCGGTCGCAGGCACTGGCGCAGCGTGGACTCGATGCGGTCGAAGAACTGGTTCATGCGCTGCTGCAGGCGCTCGTGCTCGAACACCAGGGCATCGCCGACCATCACCCGCACCATGCCGGGATTGCGCTCGCCGAACTGCAGCAGCACGGCGACGATGCGGGCGGCCTGGCGCCGGCTCACGTCAGCGGGCTGGTCCGGATCGGGGACCTCGCGGCCCGTGATCTGCTGCACCAGGGCGAAAACGGACTGTTCGATGAAGTCAATCAGCCCCTCGAACATCTGCGCCTTGCTGGCGAAGTGGCGGTAGAGCGCTGCCTCGCTCACCGACAGGCGCGATGCCAGGGCCGCCGTGGTGATGCGTTCGGCCCCCGGCTGCTCCAGCATCGTGGCCAGCATCTGCAGGATCTGCACCCGGCGCTCTCCGGGCTTGGGCCGCTTGCGTGCTGTGGAAGATTCCTCGGCATCGGCAGTGCTGGCTGGCTCGGTGGGCTGTGAAAGATCGGACATGCGCAAAGATGGTGTGAAGGCACGCAGGCCCCGCAAGGGCCCCGGCGCCCGGAGGCCCGTGGTTCCTGCCTCAGTGGCCGGTCTGCCGCAAACGGCAGGCCTCCGTCCAGCGGCAGGGCGTAAATCATGTGTGGAAATGATTCTCGCACAGCCCCCGGGGGTGGTCAGGCAAGCAGGTGGCGCTACAGCGGAAACACCACAGTCACCATCAGGCCGCGGCCCTGCGCTCCCGTACCCAAGGTCAACGAAGCGCGGTGCACGCGCGCGATCTCGTCGGCAATCGCCAGGCCCAGGCCCGTGCCCTCCCCCACCGTGCCCGGCACCCGGTAAAAGCGCTGCATCACCCGGGTGCGCTCGGCATCGGGCACCCCGGGGCCATCGTCTTCGACCTGCAGGAACACGCGCGGCGGCCCGCTCTTGCCCTGGCGCATACCGCAGCGGATGGTGACGATGCCCGAGGGCGGGGTGTATTTGATGGCGTTGTCCACCAGGTTGGACAACAGCTCGCGCAGCAGCCAGCCGTGGCCCGTGACGTGCACGGGCTGCACCTCGATCCCCAGATCCAGCCCTTTACCGGTCGCAGGGTCGAGAAAGGTCTCGAGCAGGGTCTCGCACAGGTCCTTGAGGTCCACGCGCTGCGGCTGCTGGGCATCGAGGCTGCGCGCATCGGCGCGCGACAGGGCGAGCAGCTGGTGCGCCAACTGCGACGTGCGGCGGGTGGCATTGCGCAGCTTCTCGATCTGGTCCACGCCCAGCACGATGGCGCCCTGCGTGCGCCCGTCGGTAGACACGGGGCCCTTCTTGTCCGGGCCGGGCTGCGACTGCCGCTGCGGTGCCGCCGCCTTGGCCATCATGGCCCAGGCCTCAACCTGGGCCTGCAGGCCCGCCAGGGGCGTGCGCAGCTGGTGCGCCGCGTCGGCGACAAAGCGGCGCTGCCCTTCGGCCTGGGCGTTGACCAGGGCGAACAGGCGGTTGAGCGAATGCACCAGGGGGCGTACTTCGGAGGGTGAGGCTGCCTCGTCGATCGGGCTCAGATCGCGCGGTGAGCGGTGCTCCACGGCCTCGGCCAGGTCCACCAGCGGCTTGAAGGCCTGGCGCACGGCCCAGTGGATGGCCAGCGCGGCCGCCGCCACCAGCACCAGGTTGGGCAGCAGCACCCGCAGCAGCAGCTGTTGCGCCCACTGCTGGCGCGGATCCGATCCATCGGCCAGGGCCACCACCATCTCGCCCGCGCCCGTGCGACCCTTTTGCACCGCCACCCGGTAGGTCACGCCACCGTACTCCACACTGTGGAATTCAGGGGCCTGGGTGGTGGGCACGGCGCTGTGCACCCAGTCGTCGCCCAGCAGCAGCTTGCCCGAAGGGTCGCGCACGCTGTAGCCCGAAAAGCCGGCGTTCTGCCGCAGAAAATCCTCCAGCGGCGGCGCCAGCAGCAGCAAGGGCGGATCGTTGTCGCTGATGGCTGGGGCGAGCACCGAGTCGGACAGTGCCGGAAGCAGGCGCAGCAGGCGCTGGTCGTGCTGGCCGGCGGCCTCGTCGGCCGAGCGGTAGTCCAGCCAGACGCCGATGGTGGCCAGCACGCACAGGGGCAACACCAGCAGCAGCAGCAGCCGATTGCGCAGATCGGACGTCATGGCACGCAGTCCGGGCCGTCGCGCAGGAGGGATCCGGGTTTCCATGGTCGGGGCCGCGAGGAGGAAAAATGAGGAAGGTTTCAGCCCGCCTGGAGTTCCAGCCGGTAACCAAACCCCCGGATCGAGCGCAAGGCCACGCCATGCGGCTCCAGCTTGCCGCGCAGGCGGGAGACATACACCTCGACCGCGTTGGGGGTGATCTCCTTGTCCCAGCCGGTGAGGGCCTGCAGCAGCTTGTCCTTGCTGGCGGGCTTGGGCGCGTTGATGAGCAGGTACTCGAGCACCGTCCATTCGCGCGGGCCCAGCTCGATCACCTGTTCGCTGCCGTCGGCGCGAACGCTGGCGCGCCGGCCGGCGGTATCGAGCTCCAGCGGCCCGAAGCTGAGCACGGCCGTGGTGGCGGCCTGCGAGCGGCGCAGCAGAGCGCGCAGGCGGGCCAGCAACTCGGGCAGCTCGAAGGGCTTGACCATGTAGTCGTCGGCCCCCAGGTCCAGGCCCTGCACCCGGTCGTGCAGGGCGTCGCGCGCCGTCAGGATCAGCACCGGCATCGAGGGGCTGGCCATGTCCGGGCGGCGCAGGCGCCGCGTGAGTTCGAGCCCATCCATCGCGGGCAGGCCGATGTCGATGATGGCGGCATCGAAGGATTCGACGCGAAGCACCTCTTCGGCGCGCTCGCCGCTGCCGACCCAATCGACTGCGTAGCCGGCATCGGACAGCCCCAGCTTGATGCCGCTGGCCACCATCACGTCGTCTTCGACCAGCAGCAGTCTCATTCCATCACCAGATTCAGTGGCTGCGGATCATCGTGCCGTAGGCCTGATCGGTCAGTATCTCAAGCAGCATGGCATGCGGCACGCGGCCGTCGATGATGTGCACCGCATGCACGCCGGCCTTGGCGGCGTCCAGCGCGCCGGCGATCTTGGGCAGCATGCCGCCCGAGATGGTGCCGTCGGCGAACAGCGCGTCGATCTCGCGCGCCGACAGATCGGTGAGCAGCTTGCCCTGCTTGTCCAGCACGCCGGGGGTGTTGGTCAGGAGCATCAGCTTCTCGGCCTGGAGCACGGTGGCCAGCTTGCTGGCGACCACGTCGGCATTGATGTTGTAGCTCTCGTTGTTCTCGCCGAAGCCGATGGGGCTGATGACGGGGATGAAGGCATCGTCCTGCAGCGCCTTGACCACGCTCGGGTCGATGGAAAGGATATCCCCCACCTGGCCCACGTCGTGCTCGACGCTCGGGTCCTTGGAATCCACCAGCTTGAGCTTCTGCGCCCGGATCATGCCGCCATCGCGCCCGGTCAGGCCCACGGCCTTGCCGCCGGCCTGGTTGATCAGGCCCACGATGTCCTGCTGCACTTCGCCCGCGAGCACCCACTCCACCACTTCCATGGTTTCGGCGTCGGTCACGCGCATGCCCTGCACGAACTCGCCCTTCTTGCCCAGGCGGTTCAGGGCGGTCTCGATCTGCGGGCCACCGCCGTGCACCACCACGGGGTTCATGCCCACGAGCTTGAGCAGCACCACGTCTTCGGCAAAGTCGGCCTGCAGGGCCGGGTCCGTCATGGCGTTGCCGCCGTACTTGATGACCATGGTCTTGCCATGGAACTTGCGGATATAGGGCAGCGCCTGGGCCAGAATTTCAGCCTTGTCGCGGGGCGCAATCGAGAGAAGATCGGTCATGGGGCGTGCCATCTGTTGAAAACGAGGATGCGCAAATTGTGCCGCATTCGCGGGCCGGTCCTGCAAGCAGTACCCGTGCATTCCGTTATCCATTGCACGGCCCACTGTTCACGCCCGCAAAAACTGGTGCGCCCCGTACCAGCGCTCCAGCGCAAGGACCGCCCCGCCGCGCTGGGAGCGTTCCCCTCCCGACTCGCACAGCGAGTCGAGAGCGGTGGAAGGCGCGAAGCGACTCAGGGGGTGTTTACCGGCGCAGCCAGTCAGGCACCTTGAACCGCACGATGGCCAGGTAGGCCACCACGTAGCTGATGACGAACAGCCAGCAAAAGCCCATCAGCACCAGGGTGTTGTTCCAGAACAGGATGGCCGGCACCACGGTGAGCAGGGTGAAGCCCCAGAGGTAGGGCGAGGTGCGGTTGTTGCGCATGAGCACGCGGCGCGACTCGTCGTCGTGGAACACGCCGCGCACGATGCGCCGGTAGATCAGTTGGTGAAAATGCAGCGCATCCGCCACCCCGGGCGAGACGCCGCGCACGGCCTTGCGGTAGATCGAGAACACGGTCTCCCAGACCGGGTAGATCAAGAGCAGCATGGGGAACCAGGGAGAGACATCGGCATTGCGCTGTACCAGGGAGATACTGGCCAGGGCAATGACGACGCCCCACACATAGGCCCCGCCATCGCCGGCAAACAGCATGCCCCTCGGGTAATTCCAGACCAGGAAGCCCCCGGTGGCCGCCGCCGTGGTCACCAGCAGGGCTGCCAGTGAGCGGTCACCCACCTGCAATGCCACGTGCGCGAGGGCCAGGCAGACGATGATGGCGACCATGCCGGCCAGGCCGTTGTAGCCATCGATGATGTTGAAGGCGTGGGGCAGGCCGGCCACGGCCAGTACCACGATGGCCAGGCCCAGCCAGGGACAGGCCGACAACAGCATGTCGAACCAGGGCAGGCCGAAGCGGGGGATGGACAGGTCCAGAAGAAAGATGGCCAGGAGCCCCGAGGCGCCGGTCAGGGCCAGGCGGTAGCGCACGGCCAGCCGCTGGGTCATGTCCTCGGCAATGCCGCCCAGCACCGCTGGCAGCAGCACCAGCAGCCAGCTGCCGACCCACCACCCCAGTTTGAGGGACCCTGGATCGCCCAGGAAGGACTGCAGGATGCCCAGGCCCCAGGCACTCGCCAGGCCCAGCAGCAGAGCCGCGCCACCCAGGCGCGGTACATCCCCCATGTGAAAGCGTTGCGGCATGCCGTTTCCATAGGCGGATGCATGTCCCCGCACCCAGCGTACGACGAACCCTGCAGCCATCGCCGCCACCAGAAAACCCACCACAGACAACCAGATCATGAGGCGCCAATCGTAACTGCAGGGCCTGTGTCGGCAAGTAACCTCATGTACCCCTGCGTGCGGCTGGTCACACAAACGGCACCAATACACGCCAATGCAAATGCATCCCGATTGCATTGCCGCAGTCGGCCAGTCACCCTCTCTGCGCCAGCAGAAGCCGCTGCGGAACCGCAGAGGACGGTGGTTCGCGCCTGGCTCAAAGGGCCAGCCAGGTGTTGATCTCCGACACGCTGGCCGCGCGCTCGTCGCCCGCCAGGGACTGCAGGCGCAGGCGCGAAGCCACGTACAGGTAGCGGGCCTGGGCCAGATCGCGCAGCGCCGTGGTCTTTTGCTGCTCTGCGTTCAGCACGTCCAGCGTGGTACGGGCACCGGCCTTGAACGACATCTGGTTGGACAGCACGGCCTGCTCGGCCGAGCGTACGGCCTGTTCCAGCGCGCTGATGCGCACCACTCCCTCGGTCATGCCGCGGAACTCGCGGTGCACGCGCACGCTGAGATCCAGGCGCGCGGCCTCCAGCAGCTCACGCGCCCGCTCGGCACTGGCGACGGCCTGGCGCACTGTGGAATTGACATAGCCACCGGCGTAGATGGGAATGGTCAGTTGCAGACCGATGGACTTGTTGTCATAACGCGAATTGACGTTGGTGACGCTGTCGCTGCTGTTGCGCGACCACTGCGCGACCGCATCGAGCGTAGGCTTGTGCCCCGCTTTGGCCTTGTCGATCTCGAAATTTGCTGCTTCCAGCCGGGCGCGCAGGGCCTTGATGTCCGGGCTCGCCTGCTCGGCACGGGAAATCCAGTCGTCCAGCAGGTTGGGCATGGGTGCGCCTGGCTTGAAACGCGCCAAGTCCAGCCGCGCCAGGGTTCCCACGGGCTGCCCGGTGATGGTCTCCAGCTTGCGGCGGGTGAACTCCACGTTCTGCTGGACTTCCAGCTCCTGGGCATAGGTCATGTCCAGCCGGGCCTGTGCTTCGTCGATGTCGGTGCGTGTGCCGCTGCCGGCCGAAAAGCTCTTCTTGGCGGCGTCGAGCTGGGTGGTGTAGGTGCTTTTCTGCGCGCCGATGAGCCCCAGTTGCTCCTCGGCCAGCAAGGCCTCGAAGTAGGCTTCGCCCACGCGCACCACAAGGCCCTGCTCCGCGCTTTCCAGCGTGGCGTCCGCGTCCTGCACCACCGCCTCGGCCTGCTTGACCAGCGCACCAATGAAGGGCCGGTATATCGGCTGGCGAATCGTCAGCGCCTGGTTGCCGCTGTAGTAGCGGTTGATGGTCGTGGAGGGCTCACCGAGAAAATTCTGCGTCCTGCTCGTGAGGTCGTTGTAATTGCGGCCCGCGCTGAGGGACACATTGGGCAGGCGCTGCGCCTGCGCCTGCGGCAGTTGCTCGCGGTTGGCATCGGCCGTTGCGCGCGAGGAGCGGATGGTCGCATCGTTGGCCACGGCCGCTTCATAGGCCTGGCGCAGGTCGATGGACCATGCCGGCGCTCCCACCAGCAGCCCGGCCACCGCGGCGGCCAGGCAGCCCAGGCGTGCGACCGGCCGGTGCCGGGCAGGGCCCGCAGCAGGCAGGAGGGGATGTCGTTGCGATGTCATGGCTTCACTCCTCGGTCATGGATGCCGCCAAGCGCTTGGTCAGCGGGTGCAGCAGGTAGGTCAGCATCGAGCGCTCGCCGGTCTTGAAGATCACTTCCACCGGCATGCCGGGCTGCAACTGGCGCTTGCCCAGCTTCTTGATGCCTTCGGGGGTCACCTGGATGCGTGCCAGGTAGTAGCTGACATTGGTCTGTGGCTCGGTGAGCAAGTCCCCGGAGATAGACACCACCTTCCCGTCCACCACCAGTTGGGGGGAATGGGCAAAGGAGGAGAAGCGCACGTCCACCGGCAATTCGGAGTGCACGCGATCGATAAGGTGCGGCGCCACATGCGCCTCCAGCAGCAGGGACGCATCCCTGGGCACGATGTCCATGAGCTTCTGTCCGGGAGAGATCACGCCACCCACGGTCTGGATGGCCAAGCCCACCACCTGGCCGGCTGCCGGCGCCTTGATCTCGGTGCGCCCCAGGTCGTCGGTGACGGCATGGAGCTTTTCGTTGTCCGACAGCACCTCGCGGCTCACCTCCGCCAGCTGGGTTTCCACTTCCTTGCGGTACTCCTGCTGGCGCGACAGGGCACGCTGGCGTAATTCACCGATAGCCCGGCGGCCCCGGATCGTGTTGCCCACCAGGTCGGCGATCGCGGTGATGGAGTCGGCGACCATGCGCTCCATCTCCAACTGGCGATTGCGCGGCGCATAGCCTTCCTTGACCAGGCCACGCAGGTTGCCCAGCTCTTCATTGAGCAGCGACAACTGGCTCTTGCGGCTGGCAAGCATGCCGTCATAGGCCTGCAGCAGGCCCTCCTGGCCCTGGATGCTTTCCTCGATGGATTGCAGGTCGGAGCGCAGCAGGCTGCGCCGGGTCTGGAACAGTTGCTCCTGGTTCTGCATTTGCTGGCGAATCAGCGGATCCGAGGCCGCGGCCTGGAGGTCGGCATGGAAGCTGATGCTGGGCAGATTGCCCTGCTCCGCCAGCAAACGCCCCTGCATGGCGCGCAGCCCCAGGTAGCGCTGGCGCACGGATTCATAGTTGGCACGTGCCACAGCCGAATCCAAGCGGATCAGCAACTGGCCTTCCTTGACCTCGTCGCCTTCGCGCACCAGCACTTCCTTGACGATGCCGCCGCTCAGGTGCTGCACCGCCTTGCGTTTGGTGTCGATGGCGACGATACCTGCGGCCGGAACGCCTTCGTCCAAAGGTGCGAAGGCAGCCCACAGCAAGAAGCCGCCAAAACCGATGGCCAGCGCCCACAGGCCCAGCCGGCCCGGCCGGGCCGAGCCGGCAGGCGAACGCATGGCCGCCTCGATGGCATCGAGCGAGGCTTCCGGCTTTTTATTCAAAGGAAACAATGATTTGACCATGTCAGTACCCGACAGAAAGAGGGTTCAATAAAACAGCGAGTGGCACCCGGGCGCGCACTCAGGCAGGTGTTGGTTGCAGTCCGCCCGTGGCGGCGGCAGGCGGCGGCGTTTGTGCGGCAGCCTGTGCACGCAGGGCATTCAGAATGGCATCGCGCGGCCCGTCCGCCTGGACCTCACCGTCCTGCAGAATCAGCAGGCGATCGGCAACCGCCAGAATCCCGGGCCTGTGCGTCACCAGGAACACGGTGCAGCCCCTGGCTTTGAGCTGCAGCACGCTTTGCACCAAGGCGGTTTCACCCACGTCATCCAGGTTGGCATTCGGCTCGTCCAACACCACCAGCACCGGATCGCCATAGACGGCCCGGGCCAGGCCCACACGCTGGCGCTGACCGCCTGAGAGCAGATTTCCCGCCTCGCCGATGGGCGTGTCATAGCCCTTGGGAAAACGCAGAATCATTTCGTGCAGGCCGGTGCTGCGCGCTGCGGCAATGACCTTCTCGGGATCGACCTCGCCGAAGCGGGCGATGTTCTCGGCAATCGTGCCTTCGAACAGCTCGATGTCCTGCGGCAGGTAGCCCAGATGGGGACCTAGTTCGTGGCGGTCCCAGCCATCGATGGGCAACCCGTCCAGCAGCACCTCGCCGGACACATTCGGCCAGATCCCCATGACGCAACGTGCCAACGTGGATTTTCCCGAGCCCGAGGGGCCAAGGACCACCGTCACCGTGCCGGCCTGTACCGAAGTGCTCACACCCTTGAGGATAGGCAGGGGACGGCCCGGAGCAGTTGCAACAAGGTCGCGCACCGTGATTGCGCCCTTCGGAGCCACGCGGGACAAGGCCGGGTCGCGCTCGGGGTGGGTCTCCAGCAGCGATTCCAGGCGCCCGAAAGCCCCCCTCGCGCCGATGAAGCCGCGCCATGTTCCCACCAGCATGTCGATGGGCGCCAGCGCACGGCTCATCAGCACGTTGGCAGCAATCATGCCCCCGGGGGACAACTGGCCATCGATCACCAGCAGTGCGCCCAGGCCCAGCGCCAGAGACTGCTGACTGTAGCGGATGAATTTGCTCCAGGCGCTGATCTTGTGGGAAAGGGCCTGCGCATGGCCGTGCAGATCCAGACCCTTGTCATGCCGCGCCTTCCAATGGGGCCGCAGGTTGTGCACCATGCCCATCGACTCCAGCACTTCAGCATTGCGCAGCTTGCTCTGCAGGTAGGTGCCCGATTCTGCAACGGCCCTGGATGCGGCCTCCGATGGCGCCACCGTGTGGCGATGGCCGAACCATGCCAGGGCACCCTGGATGGCGGCGAAGACCAGCGCCGCATAGCCCAGCACAGGGTGCAGGAAGAACAGCACGGCCAGGTAGATGGGCGCCCAGGGAATGTCGAAGAACGCCAGAATGCCATTGCCCGTGAGGAACTGGCGGATCTGGATGAGGTCGCTGAATGCGCGGGCCACCGAGGCACCGGACTGGCCCAGGCGCGACTCGAAGCTGGCATTGAACACGCGCGTGCCAAGGAGCCCGTCGAGCCGCACCCCCGCATGCACCAGCACGCGCGAACGCATCCATTCGGCAAAGGCCATCACAAGGAACAGAAACAGCGTGATCAGCGACATCGCGATCAGCGTCAGGTCACTGCGGCTGGACATCACGCGGTCGAAAATCTGCAGCATGTACATCGTAGGCGCCAGCATGAGCACGTTGGCCACCATGCTGAAGATGCCGACCACGATGAACTCCCTGCGGAAGGACCACAGGACCTCAGCCAGCTCGCTGCGGTGAAAAAAACCCGTCTTCTTCATGAATGTGAACTCGCGTGGGTATCAGGGTGCAGCCAGTGCGGATGCAGCTGGGCCGGGTTGTGGTGCCGGAGCCTGGGCCCCGGGCTGGGCCTGCTGTGCGGCCTTTTGCAGCGCTGCCAGCACTTCGTCGCGCGGGCCGAAGACCTGCTGGGTGCCATCGCGCAGCACCAGCAGCTTGTCCACCACAGCCAGTACACTCATGCGGTGGGTCATGATGACAAAGGTGGTACCGCGTGCCTTGGCCCCTTCGATCGCCAGGTTCAGAGCAGCATCGCCTTGCTCATCCAGGCTGGAGTTCGGTTCGTCGAGCACGACCAAGACCGGGTTACCATACAGCGCCCGCGCCAGCCCTACGCGCTGGCGTTGGCCACCCGACAGCCTGGCACCGTCCTGCCCGACCGGGTTGTCATACCCGTGCGGCAGGGAAAGACTGAATTCGTGCAGGCCCACGGCACGGGCAGCGGCCTCCACCTTGTCCATGTCCACATCGCCAAACCGGGCGATGTTCTCGGCCAGCGTGCCCTCGAACAGTTCCACGCCCTGGGGCAGATACCCCATGTAGGGACCCAGCTCTGCCTTGCTCCAGGCATGCACATCGGCACCGTCAAGCCGCACCTTGCCACCGGCGGCGGGCCACAGCCCGACCAGCAAGCGGGCCAGAGTGGTCTTGCCCGAAGCAGAGGGCCCCACCACGGCGAGCGCCTCTCCAGGGACCAGCGAAAAGCCAACCCCACGCAGGATGTGGCCAGGGGAGTTGGGGGCCGATGCAATCAGTTGCTCGACCTGCAGCAGGCCGCGCGGGGCGGGCAGTGCCATACCCTGCATCGGTGCCGGCAGGGCGGTCAGCAACTGGTCCAGCCGCATCCATGCATCCCGCGCGTGGACCACCGTTTGCCACTGCGCCACCACCTGCACCAGCGGGGCGAGCATGCGGCCCCCGAGAATGGAGGCAACGATCATCATCCCTGCACCGCCATTGAGCTCATTGCGCAACAGCAGCCAGCAGCCCATCCCCAGCAGCAGCGAACCCAGGACGTTCTGCACCAGCTTGGAGATGGCCTGGAAGCCGCCGGCACGCTCGGAGGCCAGGGCCTGCAACCGCAGGAATTCCTGCTGCTTGCCAAGCCAGCGCTTGTGCGTGTCACGCAGCATGCCCATGGATTCGATCACCTCGGCATTGCGCAAGGCGCCGTCGGCGTACTGCTGGGCAGCAATAGCGCTGCCATTGGCCTGCATCAACGGGGGTTTGGTAGCGCGCTCGTTGAACCACGCCACCGCCACCTGCACCACCCCGAACACCAGCGAAGTCCAGCCCAGCACGGGACTGATCATGAACAGCAGCACCATCATCACCAGTGCGATGGGCGTCTCCATCGCGGCCAGCAGGGCGGGCGAATACAGGAAGTCCCGCACGGAGCGGAAGTCATTGAGCGGCTGCTGCGAACCACCCGGCAAACGGCGCAGGCTCGCGTCAAAGATCACGCCGAAAACCCGGTTGCTCAGCGAATGGTCGAACTCGACGCTCGCAGCGCGCATCACCTCGCTTCGCGCCCACTCCAGCACCTCCATCAACACGTAGGCGCCCAGCACGATCAAGGTCAGCATCACCAAGGTCGTATGGTTGCGCGTGTTCACCACGCGGTCATACACCTCCAGCATGTAGCCCGACGGCGCCAGGATGAGAAGGCTGGAAAACACACTGAACCAGCCAGCGCGGACGAAGTAGGGCTGCAAGGACGATATGGCCTGGCGCAGTTCAGAGGGAGGGGCGTTGGGTTTCATACTGTCTCTCGGACCATGATGTATTCGGGAATTTCGCCGTCATGCGCGGGCATGTCCGGGCGCGCGTCCTTTCCCTCGGGCTCATCACCCAACAGGAACGACAACTCGTAGATGCCATCCGCACGCCTGGACAGCACAATCTCGCGCAGCTTCTTCTCATGGAAGCTCGCCTCGTCTTCCAGGCGCAGCGCGAGTTCAAAGCGCATGCGCCCATCGAGGGTGAACATGGACAGCTGCCCCGCCTTGACACTCAGCGTATGGCGGTCGAAGTACACCGGGCAGGTGTCGGCGAACTGCAGCAAGGGCAGCGGCTTGTCACCCAGGCGCGAAAGATTGAAGGGGCTGGCAGGGTGCTGAAAGACCAGGCGCCCTGTGCGGGACACGGAGTAGATGGCATTGCACACCATCTGCGAGCCCATTTCGGGAAACTGTTCCCGCAACGGCCGGTAGGTCAGGTGGTGCAGGGCCACCCTGTTCCACACCCGGGTCTGCTGCACGACGGGCGCAATGGCATTGCAGACCTTGGAAAAACCTGTCTGCAATGCGCGCAGCCGCTCCACCTGCTCGGGTGTAGCGTTCAGCGGTATGCGCAGGAAGGAATTCATATAGGAAGCGGAGTGTAGCAGTTCCTATATGAATTTTTCTACCGCAAACCAAGGCTTCCGACCCGCCGGAGTGACTTGCGTCACAGGGAACAGAAGGCGCGACCCGGATACCGGCTACGTGGCCCGGGGAAGAGCCTATGCCGAAGCACCTGGCGCCCGGCGTGGTCAGGCGTAGTCCAGCCCCCGCGAGCTCAGCCCTACGAGGTCGATATGGGCCGCATTGATGTCCAGGTTGGCAACCGCCACCGTGAGCGAGGCATTGGTATAGGCACCTGACCGCACCAAACCGGCCAGCAACTGCACCGTGGCGGCATCGGCCGGCGACCCGACCACATTGCCGAACAGCAACGCCGCCACCTGCTCCGGCGTCGCCGAGGCGCCCAGCATGGCGTTCAGGCCCAGTTGCGCCAGTTGCAATTGCGATGCGCCCGAGTCGACCACGCCCAGCACCGCGCCCACCAGCTCCCGGCTGGCCAGCCCGGCCGGGCCGACCAGCGCCCCCAGCAGGCGCGCTGTCGTGCCGGCAGCCCCATCCAGGTCCAGCGCTACGGAGCGGTCCGAAAAACGCACGCGCTCGATCTGCAGCAAGGTGTCGGTACCGTCCCGTCCTGCCGTGCCATCGGCCAGTTGCCAGCCGCCGTCCTTGCGGGTCAGCGAGTAGCCGCCCCGGGCGCCATGCGCCACCAGGGTGTCCACTCCGCCTGCGCCATTGAAGGTCTCATTGGCCTGGGTGCTGGTGAACACGTCCGGCCCGGCGGTGCCGCTGGGTTGGCTGGAGAAATTCAGCGTCGGCCCGTTCGTGGAATTCATGCCCCAGGTGCCGCCCAGTCCATCGCGCCCGTAGATCCAGTCCAGGGCCAGCAGGTCAAAGGCCTGGAAGGTGGTCTTGTAGGGGCCGGCACGCGTGTACGACATGACGGTGTTGTTGGTATTGTCCTGCGCCGACGGAAGTGGCCGGGAGGAGTCGAACGGGTGCGCCAGTCCCAGCGCATGCCCCACTTCATGCAGCAGCACCTCGTACCCAGCACCACCCGCCGTAGGCTGGTTGTTGATGCCGGCATGCTCCACGTTGTCCAGGTACACCACCGATTCCGCATTGAGCTGGGTCAGGGTCTGGCTGCCGTTGTAGCTGTAGTTGTAGAAGGTGGAGGCCAGTCCGGCCGTCGATGCGCCCGGAATGTTCGTGGCCACGAAATGCAGATCGGCTTGGGCGGAACTGCCCACCTCGGCGAAGGTGATGCCCGTGACGGCCGCCGCATGCTGCAGTATCTGCCGCGTTGCCTGCTGCTGCGCCGCATTGCATGCCGTGATCGGACGCCCTGCATCCGAAGCCGCCACGCTCCCAGGGCTGGCATCGAAGGTGTAGTAAAGCACCTTGCGGCCATCGGGAAAGAAGTTCCACGGTGATGGCTTGTCCAGCAGGGCATCGGCCTGCGGATTACCGGAATACACGATGCGCTGGAGGTCGGAAACGGTGGCCATGGGCGGGCTTTCTAGCGAAAGGCCATATGCCGGATACCGCCCCGGCCCACCGCAAGGCAAGCCCCAAGCCGGGGAGGTACCGCGACATCTGACCGTAGGACAGGACGTCGCCTCACTCTACACCGGCGCCCCCAGACGGACGATATGGAAAACCAATGGGCACCATTGCGTGGTGAGCGGCCCCTATCGCCAAAGCCTGGAACGCCACCAAGGAAAACGCCGCCGGGCCACGGTGCGGGCCGGCGGCGTGAGCGCAGCTTATGGAGCCTGGTTTATTGGCCTGCCGGCTTCTCGGCAGGCGCCTGGCCTTGCGTCTTCGCGGCCTGGCGGAAGATGTTCTCCAGGTCGGCGCGCACTTTTTGAGGATCAAGTCCCGAGGACGGGGGCGTGGGGGTTTGGTTCGGTGTGTTGTTCATGCGCCCACGTTATCACCGCCACCCCGGCCTTGTCGCATTAACCCTGCAATGTCTCTGTTAAACAGGGGCTGCGCCCAGAAATGCTGGCCGCAAGGATTGGAGCATTTTGATCGGCCCAATGCCTTGCAGGAAGAGGCTCTCTTGCTCCCAAAACAGAAGCAAAAAGCGCTATCGCCGCCCTGCGGAACGGAACATACAGTCACCCCTTATACGATTGCGACGCAATGCGAGGCCCATTTACCCCGGCAATCCGGCCGGCGTGTCCCCTCATGGCCTACAGTGCAGGGCGGCCTCCCCCTATGGGTAACAATGGAGCGCCCTCCCCCGACCATCTCTTGGACATCCCGATTGCCTAGGCCCCTGACGCTTTCCATCGCCTCTCTCGTGTTGGCCATTGGCGCAGTGTTTGCGCTTTACGGAAACAGCCTGCAGCTGTGGTGGTGCTGTGACGATCCGGCCATCCTGCTGCATGCCCAGCGCTATGCACCGCTGGAGTACTTCACCGTGCCATCCGCGTGGAGGGCCCTGATACCCTTCAGCCTCACCCCCTGGCTCTCGCTCGCCTATGACCTGGACATGGCCCTGTTCGGCTACGAGCCCCGGGGGTTTTTCGTCCACCACCTGCTGACGCTGGCCGGATGCGCCTGGTTGCTGCACCGCATTGCCGCCCGCTGGGCGGGAGATGCCGCGGCGCTTGCAGCACCAGCCATTTTCCTGGTGGGCGTGCCAGTGGCCCAGGCGGCACAACTGCTCATGGTGCGGCAGTACCTGGAAGGCCTGCTGCTCTTCTTGCTGGCCATCTGGTGGGCCGTGCGCGCCCTGGACGGCGGCCCCCGCCCGCTGCGCTGGCTGGCGGCCCTTGCCTTTGCCGCGGCCATCACGGCCAAGGAGGTTTTCGTCCCCCTGGGCTTCATTCCCTTGCTGCTGCCGATAGGCCGTTTCCGGCAGCGCCTGGCGATGGCCTGGCCCTGGCTGCTTGCCATGGCGCTGTACGTTCCCTGGCGCGGCCACATGCTGAGCACGCTGGTGGGCGGATACACGCCTGCAGCGGACATTCCCGGAAACCTCTTTGGCGACGCCGTGGCGGCATTCGCCACCGTACCGGCCATGCTGTGGAATGCCCCCCTGGTGGCGTTTGCAGGCCTGGGGGTACTGGCAGCAGCTGCCGCATGGCGGCATGGAAAGCCCCCTGGCGCACTGCTGCTGGCCTGGGCCGTGTTGCCGCCCGTATGGCTGTTGGCCCCCCTGCTGCCGCTGGTGCGCTTTCCAGGCCTGTCGGAGCGGTACTTCATCATCCCCTGGGCTGCGCTCTCCCTAGGCTGCGCCCTGGCGTTGGCGCACGCATGGCACGGCCGCCCCCGGTGGGTGCAGGCCGCGCTCCTGGCCGCCGTGCTGGCCGTGGTCGTGCCCGCCTGGCTGCAGTCCCGCCCTGTGGCTCAAGCCGCGTTGCCCGGCAACACCTTGTTCCGGGCCATTGGCAGCGCCTATCTGGAGCGTGATGCCCCCACTGCCATCTGGGGGGATCCAGCGGTGCCTGCCTGGTTTGTGCAGGGCCTGGAGCACCTGCGCCCGGCCATGGGGCGGACCGCCCCCCCTCCTTTATCGGTGGCCGACGAGTCGGACCTGGCAGCCTATGCGCAGGCCCCGTTCCCCCAGCCGGTCCTGCGCTACAACAACCAACAGCAAGGCATGGAGGACATCCACGCCGAGATCCCCGCCATGGTGCAGCGCTGGCGCGAGCGCCTGGCTCCCACGGAGTTGTCCGTGGACGTTGGCTATGACGCCTACCGCCAGGCCTTGGAATGGAAGCTGGCTGCGCCGGCGGGCACCAGCTTTGCCGTGCTGTCCAATGGAACTGCAACGGCCGTGCCGGGCCAGGGCCAGCTCCGCATGGACAAGCAGCCGCAGGGTTGCTTTCGCGTCCGCGTGACGCACGCGGATGGCCGGCTGTCCTACTCTCCCTTGCTGGCATGGCCCGCCGCATCCGGCCCCGCGCACACCGCACCTGCACAGGGTGCTGCGGTTGCCCGCACGCGCTGGGCCGGACCTGGAGATCTTTTCAAGGACGCGCCAACAGCATCGTGCGCAGCGCTTACCGGCCGCTCCTCTCCTGCAGCCTGACGCGCCGCAGCCGCTTACTTCACCAAGTTGATGAACAACGCCGGGCTTTCCGACAGGCCCAGGCTTGAACCTTCCACGATAGGCATCTGGCGGGCCACGCTGCCGGACGATACGCCCTGCGCCACCGCGTTGACCGGTGCCACGCTCACCGCGCCGTTGGACAGCACCGTCAGCTCATACACCGTCCAGACGTTGTTCGTGCCTGTGTAGGGACCCGCAGGAGGCGTGAAGGTGTAGGACTGGCCGTTGGACAGCTCGAGCCGCACATTGGCATTCGACGTACCCAGACTGCCCGCTCCCGCATAGTGGTGCACCGAGTAGCGGTAGACACCGGGGCGCAGCGTGGTCGCGGTAGTTCCCGTACTCGCCGTAGGCGGGCAGGTCACGGTTTCCGGGCCGTAGGACGAGGTGTCATCCACCTCCAGCGCGCACATGTCTCCACCGGTCTTGGCACCGTGGTACACATGCCAGCGTGCGGCATCGCCTGCCGAGGGGCCCGTCATGTGCGCATCCAGGTCGCGCGGATTCTCAACCCAGGTCAGGATGGTGCGGAACTGGCCAGCGGCCAGGCCGCCCAGGCCACCGCTCGCCGGCGACAGGGCCACCGCTACCTGGTTGGTGGCCGAGCAGCTGAGCAGCACGGTCTGGCTGGCAGAGGCGTAGTTGGCTGCAGTCGCGGCCACGGTGAAAAAGCCTTGCGCCAAGCCGCTGAAAGAAGCCACCCCCTGTGCGTTGGTGGTGGCCGTGCGCGTGCCCAGCGTCACCGATGCATTCGGCAGCGGCTGGTTGGCGCCGCGCAGCGCATCGAACACCGTCACCTGGGCCGCCGCGCACGGCACCGCGCCCGCCCCGCCAGTCTGCTGCAGACCTACTGGCACCAGGTGCAGGGTGACAGGGTCAAAGCGGAACAGGACGTTGTAGTTGGACTCCACCAGGGTCGTGGTGCCCGGCTGCTGCGGATTGGCCACCGGCACCTGAAGGCGCAGGTTTTCCAACAGCACATCCGTCTTGTTGACGCCCGCGCCGCGGGTGCCGGAAAAATCGATGACCTGCGCCTGCACTCCAAGCACCAGGATTGCCGACGTGGCGATGACGGCGCCGCGCGCCCAGCGGCCCATGCCGTATGTGTTCATGAAACCTGCCCCTCATTGAATGGAACGCGAAGCGTGCGGGATGCCATGGCATGCCCCAGGTGGCACCATGGCAAAAACCACCTTCAGGCGCATTTTGGCAGCACGGCCGCATCCACGCGGCAGGTGCACCGGACATTCGGAACAAATTTATGTTGGCCCTCGCGCTGCAGCGGGGATGCAGCAGGCCGAGGATGCAGCGTGTTATTTTCACCAAGCAAACGATTGCTAAAAATAAAGTGTTTTGCTATCGTGCAACGCATGGAAACCCCTGCTGCCCGGCGCAAGCGTCCCCTCCCCGTTCCACTGGATCCTGCATCCTCTCCTGCGCCTGTCGCTGCCCGCACCCGCAAGACCCTGGTCGCCGCCTCCGAGGAGCCGCGGCGCCCCCGCGGCCGCCCGCGCAAGACGGCCGAAGAAGTCGATGACGGCAACCGCCGCCGCAAGCTCATGGATGGGGCGGCCAAACTGTTTCTGACCAAAGGCTTTGCGGCCACCACCACGCGCGACATCGCGGCGGCCGCGGGCATGCACAGCGGCTCGCCCTTCTACCATTTCGAAAGCAAGGGGGCCCTGCTCCACGCCGTCATGAACGAAGGCATGGTCATGGCCTTGCAAAGCCAGCAGCAGGCGCTGGCCGCCCTTCCCCCCACGGCCACAGCGCGGGAACAGCTGCGCGTGCTGATCCGCCACCACTTCGAAATCCTGTTGGGCCCGCGCAGCGGCTTCATCCCGGTGATGCTGTACGAATGGCGCTCGCTGACGCCCGCCCAGCGCAAGGGCATCAGCCGCGTCAAGGATGCCTACGAGGCCGCCTGGATGCCCACGCTCGAAGCCCTGGCCCGCCAGGGCGCGCTGCAGGCCGCACCGGGCGTGGCGCGACTGTTCCTCTTTGGCGCCCTCAACTGGGCTGTGCAGTGGTTTGCCCCCAAGGGCGGCAAATCGCTGGACGAGCTGACCGGTGAGGCGCTGGCACTGTTCATAAGGGAGGCCTGAGCCATGTACCAGAGCGTGTTCGCACCAGGCCTCTTTACGGGGCAGGTGGTGATCGTCACCGGCGGCGGATCGGGCATAGGCCGCTGCACGGCGCACGAACTAGCCCGGCTGGGTGCGCAGGTGGTGCTGGTCGGGCGCAAGGCCGACAAGCTGCAGGCGGTGCAGGCCGAAATCAACGCCGACGGCGGGCAAGCCTCCTGGCACGCCTGCGACATCCGCTCCGAAGAGGCCGTGGGCATCGTCGTGCAACAGGTTCTGGCCAGGCACGGCCGCATCGATGCGCTGGTGAACAATGCGGGCGGCCAGTTCATGGCACCGCTCTCCACCATCTCCGCCAAGGGCTGGGAGGCGGTGCTCAACACCAACCTGACCGGCGGTTTTTTGATGGCGCGCGAGTGCCACCGGCAGTGGATGGCATCGCACGGTGGCAGCATCGTCAACATCGTGGCCGACATGTGGGGATCCATGCCGGGCATGGGGCACAGCGGCGCGGCGCGTGCCGGCATGGTCAGCTTCACCGAGACCGCCGCCCTGGAATGGGCAGGCAGCGGCGTGCGCGTGAATGCCGTGGCACCGGGCTACATCGCATCGAGCGGCATGGACAACTACCCACCCGCCGCCGCCGACATGCTGCGCGCCATGCGCCACACCGTGCCGCAGGGGCGCTTCGGGACCGAGGCCGAGGTTTCGGCGGCCATCGTCTTTCTGTTGAGCCCCGCCGCCAGCTTCATCAACGGCAGCACCGTGCGTGTGGATGGCGCCCGCCCCCAGGCCCGCCTGGGCTGGCCCATGCAGGTGCCCGACACCGCCACGCAATATAGGCTGGCCGTGCGGCCTTTCGAAGGCTTTCACCGCGCCCAGGTGCCACGCGTGTTTGCCGAGCAAATGCCTTCGGAGGGCGCACCTTGACGTCCTTTTCCTCGCGCTTCAACCCCGCCACAACCGACGCGCAGCGCCGCCGCAGCGCCCAGCTGGCGCGGCTCGAAGCCCTGCGCGCGCTGGAAGACCGTGCCGCCATGGCATCGGCGCGCTCACAGCCACAATTCGACAAGCGCGGCCAGTTGCTGCCGCGCCAGCGCGTTGCGCTGCTGCTGGATGCCGGCACACCCTGGCTGCCGCTGGCCACGCTGGCAGGCTACCTGCAGGACAGCAAGGACCCCGCCAAGTCCGTCCCCGGCGGCGGCATCGTGGCCGGTATCGGCGTGGTGTCGGGCGTGCGCTGCATGGTGGTGGCCAGCGACTCGGGCATCGAGGCCGGGGCCATCCAGCCCATGGGGCTGGAGAAGATATTGCGCGTGCAGGAGATCGCGCTGCACAACCGCCTGCCCTTCGTGCACCTGGTCGAGAGCGCGGGCGCCAACCTCATGCGCTACCGGGTGGAGGGCTTCGTGCACGGGGGCAGCCTGTTCCGCAACTTGGCGCGGCTGTCGGCCGCGGGCATCCCCGTCATCACCGTGCAACATGGCTCGGGCACGGCGGGCGGGGCCTACATGCCCGGCCTGTCAGACGTAGTCATCATGGTGCAGGGACGCTCGCGCGCCTTTTTGGCCGGGCCGCCGCTGCTCAAGGCCGCCACGGGCGAGATCGCGACCGAAGAGGAGCTGGGCGGCGCCGAGATGCACACCAGCATCTCGGGCCTGGGCGAGTACCTGGCGCAAGATGACCGCGAGGCCATAGGCATGGCGCGCGCCATTGTGGCGGCCTCGGGCTGGGAGAACCCGTCCGCCCCCGCGCAAGTACCGGCTCCCGCTCTCGATTCCGAAGACCTGCTGGCCCTGATGCCCGACGACCTGCGCCAGCCCGTGGACATGCGCGAGGTGATAGCGCGCATCGCCGATGGCTCCGAGCTGCTGGAATTCAAGCCCCGCTACGGCATGGCCACCGTGTGCGCCCAGGCGCGCATCGACGGCCGCCCCGTGGGCTTCATCACCAACAACGGCCCCATCGACGTGGCCGGCGCCAACAAGGCCGCGCATTTCATCCAGTGGATGTGCCAGCTCGGCCACCCCATCGTCTACCTGCAGAACACCACCGGCTACATGGTGGGCAAAGACAGCGAGCAGGGCGGCATGATCAAGCATGGCAGCAAGATGATCCAGGCGGTATCGAACGCCACCGTGCCGCAGATCACCATCCAGTGCGGCGCGAGCTTCGGCGCGGGCAACTACGGCATGTGCGGGCGTGGCTATGCGCCGCGCTTCCTGTTCAGCTGGCCCGGCGCCAAGACTGCCGTGATGGGCGGCGAGCAGGCCGCGCGCACCATGCAGATCGTGACCGAAGCGGCGCTGGCGCGCAAAGGCATCACGCCCGACCCGGCCGAGTCGCAGGCCCAGTTCGACAAGATCGTGGCCATGTTCGAAGCGCAGGCCGACGCCTTCTATACCAGCGGCCTGCTGCTGGACGACGGCGTGATCGACCCGCGCGACACGCGCGCCGTGTTGGCACTGTGCCTGGCCACCTGCGCCGACGCACAGACGCGCAAGGTGCATCCCATGCAGTTCGGGGTGGCACGAATGTAGACGACTGGCTATTTCTTCCTCTTGCACTGGTCCACACAAAAATCAACGGAGACACACCATGCAGTTCACGCACGAGCACCGCGAGATCCAGAAGACCCTCAAGCGCTTCATCGACGAAGAGATCAACCCCCACGTGGACGAGTGGGAGGCGGCCGAGATCTTCCCTGCGCACGAGGTCTTCAAGAAGATGGGGCAACTGGGCCTGCTGGGCCTGTGCAAGCCCGAGGAATACGGGGGCTCGGGCCTGGACTATTCCTACTCCGTGGCCATGGCCGAGACACTGGGCCACGTGCACTGCGGCGGCGTGCCCATGGCCATCGGCGTGCAGACGGACATGTGCACGCCAGCACTGGCGCGCCATGGCAGCGAGGAGCTCAAGCGCGACTTCCTGGCCCCGGCGATTGCGGGCGACACGGTAGGCTGCATCGGCGTGAGCGAGCCGGCGGCGGGCAGCGACGTATCTGGCATCAAGACCACGGCGCGCAAGGACGGCGACGACTACGTGATCACCGGCCAGAAGATGTGGATCACCAACAGCCTGCAGGCCGACTGGATGTGCATGCTGGTGAACACCGGCGAAGGCCCAGTGCACCGCAACAAGAGCCTGGTGATGGTGCCCCTGCGCGATGGCCCTGGTGGCCAGCTCACCAAGGGCGTGGAGGTGGCGCAGAAGATCCGCAAGATCGGCATGCACAGCAGCGACACCGGCCTGCTTTACTTCGACGAAGTGCGCGTGCCGCAGCGCTACCGCATTGGTGCCGAAGGCCAGGGCTTCATCTACCAGATGCAGCAGTTCCAGGAAGAACGGCTGTGGTGCGCATCCAGCACGCTGGAGTCACTGACCAACTGCATCGGCTGGACCATCGAATGGGCGCAGGAGCGCAAGCTCTTCGGCGGCGCGCTGGCCGACCAGCAGTGGGTGCAGTTCAAGCTGGCCGAACTCAAAACCGAGGTCGAGGCCCTGCGCGCCCTGACCTACCGCGCATGCGAACTCTATGTGGGCGGGCAGGACGTGCTGGAGCTGGCCTCCATGGCCAAGCTCAAGGCCGGGCGCCTGAACCGCGAGGTGCCCGACACCTGCCTGCAGTTTTGGGGCGGCATGGGCTTCACGCTGGAGAACAAGGTCTCGCGCATGTTCCGCGATGGGCGCCTGGCCTCCATCGGTGGCGGGGCCGACGAGGTGATGCTGGGCATTCTCGCCAAGACCATGGGCATCGCCAAGCGGCCCACTGCCCACTGAACCAGGACACCGCATGCCCGATGCCCTGCTGATCGACCGCGCGCCGCTGGGCAGCGGCCTTTTCCTGGAGACCTGGACCCTCAATGAACCGGCCAGCCGCAATGCGCTGACCGATGCCATGGTGGACGCCCTGCTGAACGCTTGCACGCGTGCGCGCAACGATGCCGCGCTGCGCGGCGTGGTGCTGCGCGGCGCGGGCGGGCACTTCTGCGCAGGCGGCAGCCTGGGCGGTTTTGCCAAAGCCATTGGCCAGCCGCTCGATACCGGCGTGCCCGACCCGCTGGTGCCGCTGAACCGCCGCTTCGGCGCGGCGCTGCAGGCGCTGTGCGGCCTGCCCCAATGGCTGGTGATCGCGGTGGAAGGTGCCGCCATGGGCGGCGGCCTGGGCCTGGCCTGCTGCGGCGACCTGGTGCTGGCAGATGCGAATGCGCAGTTCGGTGCGCCCGAAGTCACGCTGGGCCTGGTGCCCGCACAGATCGCCCCCTTCGTGGTGCGGCGGCTCGGGCCGGCGGCGGCACGGCGCTGGCTGCTGTCGGGGGCGCGCAGCGGGGCGGCTGCAGCACAACAGGCAGGGCTGGTGGACGAGGTGGTCGATGGCGCGATGGATGAAGCCGTGCAGGCCGCCGTGCAGCGCCTGGCCCACGCTGCGCCCCAGGCCATTGCGGCCACCAAGCACCTGCTGGCGCAGGTGCAAGGCACCCTGCCGCTGCCGGCCCTGCTCGACGATGCAGCCCACCTGTTTGCCCATGCCCTGCGCGGACCGGAGGCGCCGCAGGGCCTTGCCGCCTTCACGGCCCGCAAGGCACCGCCCTGGAGTGCTTCGGCATGAAAAAGATACTGATCGCCAATCGCGGAGAGATCGCCAGGCGCATCGTGCACACCGCACACGCCATGGGCATTGCCACCGTGGCCGTGTACTCCGACCCCGACGCGCATGCCCTGCACTTGCGCGAGGCCACCCAGGCCGTGGCCCTGGGCGGCAGCGCCAGTGCCGACAGCTACCTGCGCATCGACAAACTGCTGGCTGCGGCGCGCGCCACGGGCGCCGATGCGGTGCACCCGGGCTATGGCTTCCTGAGCGAAAACGCGGATTTCGCGCAGGCCGTGGTGGATGCCGGCCTCACCTGGATCGGCCCGCCACCTGCTGCTATTCGCACATTGGGCAGCAAGGCGGGCGCCAAGGCGCTGGCCCATGCCCAGGGCGTGCCCTGCCTGCCCGGCTATGCGGGCAGCGACCAGGGCGGTGAACGCTTTGCCAGCGAAGCGGCCCGCATCGGCTACCCGCTGATGGTGAAAGCCGTGGCTGGCGGCGGAGGGCGCGGTATGCGGTTGGTGATGGAGGCAACGCAACTGCCCGCGGCCCTGGCCAGCGCCCGGTCGGAAGCGCTGGCTGGCTTCGGCAATGGCGATCTGCTGATCGAGCGTGCCCTGCTCAGCCCGCGCCATGTGGAAGTACAGGTCTTTGCCGACGCGCATGGCCACTGCATCCACCTGGGTGAGCGCGACTGCTCCGTGCAGCGCCGGCACCAGAAGCTGATCGAGGAATCACCCAGTCCCGCAGTCGACACCGCCTTGCGTGAGCGCATGGGCACCTGCGCTGTGGCGCTGGCCCAGGCGGCAGGGTATGTGGGCGCGGGCACGGTGGAATTCCTGCTCGACGGAGACGACGAAGGCCATTTCTACCTGATGGAGATGAACACCCGCCTGCAAGTGGAACACCCCGTGACCGAGGCGCTCACCGGCCTGGACCTGGTGGAGTGGCAGATCCGCGTGGCACGCGGCGAGCCCCTGCCCCTGAAGCAGGACCAGGTGGCCTTGCAGGGCCATGCCATCGAAGTACGGCTGTGCGCGGAAGACGCGCACTTCACTCCGCACGCGGGACAGGTGCTGCACTTCAAGGCGCCACAGGCGACTGCGTTCCAGCGCGCGCCGCTGGGCGGCCTGCGCTTTGACCATGCACTGGAAGAAGGCGCGGAGGTCACGCCCCACTACGACGCCATGCTGGGCAAGCTCATCGTGCATGCCGCCACGCGCGGCGAGGCCATCGATGCGCTGGTGCGCGCACTGGGGGAAACCACGCTGCTCGGGCTGCCAAGCAACCGCGCCTTGCTGGCAGCCTGCCTGGACCACCCGCAGTTTCGCGCCGGCCAGGCGCGCGTGCCCTTTCTGGCCGCTGAAGGCGATGCCCTGCGCGCGGCCCTGCGCCAGCAACAACAGGCCGCTCTGCTGCCCGGCGCCATGGCGGCCCTGTTCCCGCCCCGCGCCACCACCCTGCCCTGCAGCTTTGCGCGCCCCATGCGGCTGCGCCACCAGGGCGATGTGCTGCCGATGGCCGTGCGTGAGTTGGGCCGAGGGCATCTGCACGTGGAGCAGAGGGATGCAGGGGAGCCCACCACCCTTCAGATGACCCCTTTGCCCGATGGCCGGGTGCAATGCGCCCTCGATGGGGTGGCGCACACGGTGCGCACGGCAGCGGTGGGGCCGCAGCGCTGGCACTGGCAAGCAGGCGGGGTGGATGGCTGGGTTGAAGACGCCTCGTGGGAGCCAGCAGCACGTGCCGGCACGGCCGGCGGTGCCAGCGAGCTGCGTGCTCCTTTCAACGGCCGCGTGGTGGCGGTGCCCGTGTCTGCTGGCGAGGCCTTGCAGGCAGGCGCCACGGTGGTGGTGCTCGAGTCCATGAAGCTGGAACACAGTCTGGCCTGCCCTGCCGCAGCCACCGTGGCCGAACTGCTGGTGGCGCCGGGCCAGCAGGTGGCACCAGGCCAGGTGCTGGCGCGCTTTGCAACGCAGGAGGCTTGAGACCATGCGTGCCCCAACGAATGATGAGTTGCGCGCGGACCGTGCCGCGCTGACCGACACGGTCACGCGCTTTGCCCGCACCGAGATCGCACCGCATGTTGACGCCTGGGACGCGGCGGGTGAGTTCCCGCGTGCGCTGTACCGCCGCGCCGGCGAGCTGGGCCTGCTGGGCCTGGGCTACCCCGAGCAGTACGGCGGCACACCCGCCAGCTACGCCCTGCGCCTGCCGCTGTGGCAGGCGCTATGCCGCCATGGCACGAGCGGCGGCGTGCTGGCCAGCCTGCTGTCGCACAACATCGGCCTGCCGCCGGTGCTGGCGCATGGCAGCGATGCCGTGCGTGACGAGGTGATCCCGCCCGTGCTGGCGGGCGAGCGCATTGCCGCCCTGGCGATCACCGAGCCCGGCGGCGGATCGGACGTGGCGCAACTGGCCACCACCGCGCGGCGCGAGGGCGATGAGTACGTGGTCAATGGCGAGAAGGTGTTCATCACCTCGGGCATGCGTGCGGACTGGATCACCGTGGCCGTGCGCACGGGCGAGGCCGGCAGCCGGGGCAGCGGCGGCATATCGATGCTGCTGGTGCCGGGCGACAGCGCGGGACTGTCGCGCAGCGCCCTGGCCAAGATGGGCTGGCTGTGCTCCGACACCGCCCACCTGCGCTTTGACAACGTGCGCGTGCCCGCGCGCTACCTGCTGGGGGCCGAGGGCGATGGCTTTCGCACCATCATGGCCAACTTCAATGGCGAGCGCTTTGGCCTGGCCGCCTCCGCCTTGGGCTTCGCCGAAGCCTGTTACGACGAAGCCCTGGCCTGGGCGCGCCAGCGCAAGACCTTTGGCGCACCGCTGGTGGCGCACCAAGTGATACGCCACAAGCTGGTGGACATGCAGATGCGCATGCACTCCACCGCCGCCTGGCTCGAATCAGTGGCCGCGCAGGCCGATGCAGGAAACACCGGCCCCGAGTGGGTGGCCCAGGTCTGCCTGCTCAAGAACCACGCCACGCAGACCATGCAGTTCTGCGCCGACCAGGCGGTGCAGATCCTGGGCGGCATGGGCTATATGCGCGGAACCGTGAGCGAACGCATCTACCGCGAGGTCAAGGTCATGATGATCGGCGGCGGTGCCGAAGAGATCATGAAGGACCTGGCGGCACGGCAGCTTGGCATCTAGGAGACGAGACGCAATGAGCAACAACGACAAAGCCATCATCACCTGCGCCATCACCGGCGTGCTGACCGACCCCACGCAGCACCATGTGCCCGTGACGCCCGAGCAACTGGCGCGCGAGGCGCGCCGTGCAGTGAACGCCGGCGCCGCCGTGGTGCACGTGCACTTTCGCCAGCAAGAGGCGGGCAAGGGCCACCTGCCCTCGTGGGACCCGCAGGTGGCGCGCGACTGCGTTCAGGCCATGCGCGAAGAATGCCCCGGCCTCATCATCAACCAGACCACCGGCGTGGTGGGCCCGCACTACCAGGGCCCGCTCGACTGCCTGCGCGCCACCCGGCCCGAGATGGCGGCCTGCAACGCCGGCTCGCTCAACTACCTCAAGGTGCGCAGCAACGGCACCTGGGCTTGGCCGCCCATGCTGTTCGACAACCAGCCCGCCAAGGTCAAGGACTTCATCGACGTGATGCTGGAAACCGGCACCCTGCCCGAGTTCGAATGCTTCGACGTGGGCATCGTGCGCTGCGTGGAGATGTATGTGCAGACGGGCATGTACACCGAGCGCCTGCCCGAATACAACTTCGTGATGGGCGTCGAATCGGGCATGCCGGCCGACCCGGACCTGCTGCCCATACTGCTCAAGCTCAAGATAAAGGGCGCCCCCTGGCAGGCCACCGTGATCGGCCGGCAGGATATCTGGCCCGTGCACCAGCGCGTGGCCGAACTGGGCGGCCACCTGCGCACCGGGCTCGAAGATACCTTCTACCTGCCCGACGGCAGCAAGGCCACATCGAATGGGCCGCTGATTGCGCAGTTGGCCCAGGTCGCACGCGACGCAGGGCGCAGCGTGGCCTCACCGCAGGAGGCGCGGGAGCTACTGGGCTTGCAAACATACACCGCTTGATGATGATGCTGGGCAGCCAGCGGCCCGTCAGCGACAGCCTCTTCAGGCCAGCACAACCCCGGCGTCCACGCCCACCAGTTGCACCGATGCGGTAGCGTCGACCGGCTGTTGCTCCACTGCGGAGCTCCAGCCCGCCGCACCTGCCGATGCCCCCTTGGGCGACGGGCTGCCGTGGGCCGAGTTGGTCGAGTACACATAGGCTTCCGCGACCTCCTTGGACCATGCCTCGGCCGCTGCGTTGTAAACGGCCAGCTCACCGCCGGCCTTTTCCAGGCCCAGCAATGCGTAGCCCAATTGGAAGGCCACGATGCCCACATTTTCCTTGCCCACGGCGTCCAGGTACGAGACCAGCGCGCCTTGCAGGCCAATGTCTCGCGGCAGCCCCAGGTTGGTCGAGATCAGCAACGCCATGGAACCCGTCGTCAGGTGCTGGTAGCCAGCGCCGAACTGGAAGGCATAGGCTTCCCAGCTTTGCGGGGTAGCGCCGGCAGCCAACCTCTGCTGGTGGAAAACCGCATTCGAGGGGGACTGGTCGTTCAATGCGCGGTTCAAAATGCTGACTTCGAGGTCGGCAGAGAGGACGATGGCCACAAACACAGCTCCAATGATGGTGAAACATGCAGAGCATAGAGCCTACACGCCAGGGCTTACAAGAAAACATTGTGTGGTGCGCAGCGACCGCCCGAGGCGACCAATGCCTCTTCACGCCCCTGCCCCCGGCTCTGGCTGCCGGCCCCTCTGCTGTCGAGCCGCCCGCTATCCCGCCAATCCGCCCAGAATGGCTGCAGTGCCCACTGCCACACCACGCGTACCCGGAGGGGTGGCACTGCGCCGGTCAAACGCGGGGCCGCTGAACGACTGCGTTGACGCGAACTTTCCGGCCGTGGCCACCCGCACCACCGCGCCGGCCGCTGCGGGCTCCTGCACGATGCCCAGGATGGATGCCGCCTGGGGAATGCTCACATGCACCGTTGCTGCCCCGGTAGATGCCTGACCACACACCACGCTGGCCAGCATGCCATTGGACAGCACCTCAGTCCACGCATACGACAAGGGGTATGAGCTGGATGTACTCAAGGTGAGGGTGTTTTCAACGGCCGACAGATCGGCGCTCCAACTGCTCAGCACGACGGTGAACCCGCCGCCCACCAAGTGGGACACCATGACCGGCCCATTGCCCGCACGGTCCAGCAGCATGAACGGCGCAAACCCCGCCACCGCCGACTGCCGCAGGCTGGTCCCTGCGTTGTCATATTCGTACAATTGCCCCCCCACCGCCAACCAGAAGCCGCCAAACTGGCGCGGGCAGATGCAAACGGTATTCGGCATGCCCGATGCCCCGGTGGCCGCCACCACCGTGCTGAGGAAATTGCCCAGCGCGTCGTACAGGCGCACACCGGCATTGGTGCTGCTGGACGTGTCGACAAAAGCCAGATTGCCATTGCCCAGCTCCATGGCATTGCGCTCTGCTGGGGTCACATTGCGGTTGAAAGTCGTTACCGCCAACGTTGTCAATGCCCCTTGCAAAGCCCCCGCTGCATTGAAGCGTGCAAACTTGTAGGCAGTCGCCACCGCACTGCGGAAATAGTGCACCACAAAGCCCCCTGCAGCCAAAGGCAGCACGCCCACGCAACTGGGGTTGGCACCTGCCTCCACCAGCACCTCGCTGCCCTGCAACACGCCCGATGCATTGAAGCGCTTGAACGCCAGGTCGTTGGACCCGTTCTTGGCATAAGCCACCACGATTTCACCACTGGCCAGCATCGCCACGTTCCAGCTTTGGTTGTCATTGTTGGGAAGTGTTGCCAAGGTGGATTCAGACACCACCATGGCGCCCGTCACCGCAGCATGGATCGCCAGCTTGAGGCTCACACTTTCCACCCAGATGACGGCAATGCCGTCGCTGCCAACCCGTGCCAGGCGGGTTCCCACAACTCCGTTGCCAGTGGCCACCGGGATTCTGGAGGACAGCGCAACACGCATCGGGCCATAGATACGCAGATTGGCTCCCGTATCAGACTGCGAACCGTTGCCGCTGTAGACAATCGCAAAGCTGCCATTGTCCAAAGCGAGAACCGAGCGAAAGACCTGGGCACTGAAGATATTGCGCCCCCAGGCACTCCCGCTGCTCTCCACGGTGGCAGTTGGGACCAGCGCGCTGACACCAGCCCCTGCATTCTGCAGCGCCAGGGGTACGCCATCGGCAGCTCGCCGCACCAGCCCCCCTGCTCCCAGCTTGGCATAGTCCCCCGCAGCCAGCGCCGTTTCGGCCACCGCCAATACGGCCTGGTTCTGCGCGTCCGTGCCCGGTACCAGATGACGTCCCATGGTGTGATTCCCTTTCCGGGCCCTTGCCTGCCCATTTGTCCGGGCACCTCGCCCGTGGCAGCAATGTCCGCGGGATGCCCGGAACCGGGAAGGTGCGGCATATATGCACACCTCGCTGGCACGCTCTCCTCAGGTAAGTCCAGCGCTTCCACTCCTTGTTAAGCCTATGGCATGCGCCTACTGACAAGCACCGGACTTGGACTTCTTTTTAAAGCACTTCAAGACCAGGCGAACAACACGGCAGGCGACCCCAGAGGCGGTCGTTAGAGGTGTGCAAGTTCCAACTTATGCTGATGGGTCCATCTTAAAGCGATGCGGGTGGCATGTTCAGCTTTAGACCACCATCAGTGCCTTCATGATTGGCAGTTGTTTCTCAGCGAAGGTTTGGGCTTGGGCCAAAAGTTCAGCTTGATTTTCTTCAGGGGTCGACAATGGCTTTCCATCCTTGAGCAGGTGCTGGCCATGCATCTGCAGCACTTGCCAAACGGGTTGCACCCAATCGGCTGGCAGCTTTTTTCCTTGCATGTATGTAGCAAGGAATAGCTGAGAAAAGCGCGGGACCAACACACCGCCGCCGGTCATAGGGCTGGCTAGGTAGCCAACGTCATGGCTACTCTTTGCCTTCTGCATAAGAATGGCGTTGAGCTTGTCACTCTGCTTGCGCGCCTTGTTCACTTGTGCGTCGTCTTGCGCGCACGCCAAGTGGCCGCCTCCACTAAGTACATGCGCTGCTTGCAGGACATGAGCGAACAATACTCCCTTCTCACGCAAGGCCTCTTCGATCTGTCCCAGCGTGCGAGGCTTGTAGTCGGCCAGCAGATCCAGAATGGGTTTGTAAATCGCTTCACTCATCTCCGCTTCGCCTGCAGCCCCAGTAACCTTCAATGAGACTTCGCTGCGTGGCACCACTAGAAGCACCCTTAGAGCCCGCAAAGCCGTTCGCTGATCAAGCGCACTTAGCTTCCGCGCACCACGTACCCAGTAGTCCCTGCGAAACTGCTGGTTAATCAGGAAGTCCCTGGTGGTCTCGCGCAGTGTGACGTCGCCAATCCCCTTGAGCAGCTCCTGCTGGTCCGGTGTCAGGTTGAGGGGATCCACATGATCTAAAGGACTGGCCGAGCACGCAAATTGCAGTTTTGCGGGCTCAAGCCACTCGGACATGGTCGCGAAATGCATGGGCAACCAATCGCGGTTGAAGTACTCGTGCGCCACATAGTGGCGATTCTGCTCTTTGACCTTCGTGATGCGATCCCGCACCGAAGGATTGGCGCGGGCGTAGCCAGGGTTCGCATCGAGCAGTTTGTCCGCAAATTCGAACGCCCCTTCGATACGGGCAACGATTCCCTGGCCGCTTGAGCCCTGCACTTGTGAATGCAAAGTCAGCAGATGGAGCATTGGCGCAAAAGCGGCCCAGCCTGGGAGCGTGTTGTAGCTTATGTAGAGTACGCCCCCCACCTTGAGCCTGCGGCGCACAAATTCTACGATGATGGCCCGATTCTGATCATTGATCCAACTCCAGATGCCATGCAAGCCGATGTAGTCGAACTGCGGCAAGTCTGTGCGCGCTGCAAACTCCGCAAAAGATTCGTCGGACAACTGTGCACCCGCCCCAGAAGCGGCCGCCAGTTCCTGCGCAAAGCCGGCCTGAGCGGGATTGAAGTCGTTTCCATGCCAAGTAGTGAGAGAAGCCGCAGCATGTATGTTGGCACTCAGACCCTGACCGAAGCCTAGTTCGCAGGCAGCACCGAATTCTGGAAAGACCAACCCTTGGCTGAGGAAAGCTAGCTTGACTCTCAAAGGATTGAGCTCAGGATAGTAGCCGTAGGTGTATCCAATATCGGCCACGTAGCCGGCGGTCCAGTCAGACATGCAATACCACTCCTGTTTTGATTCCCTATTTTGACACGCGATCAGGCCGGTCCAATGCGTAGAGATAGACATGGTTAGACGCAGGGCGTGTCAACATGGGGCAAGACCCGTCACTATGGTCTTTCCCACTATGCGTTTGCCGTGGCTCAGTTCATGCGGTCGATAGAGCAGCAATTCCGGCTTCAGGATCCCATTGACCGGTCATGACAGCGCGTGCTGGTAGCAGCCATAGCCACGCGCCATTGAGCAGATCAGGCCACTTCTAGGGTCTGAAAGTAGATTGAGCATTGCTGGATGCCTCCGTCCAAAGTCGGGCCGTAAGGCGCTCCGCAGGGGTCTCAACTCTGCAGTCTTCTGGCTCTTGCGCACATGTGTGATTGGTCGTTGATCCCATGACTCCTGCTCTTTCCTCAACGAAAGGGGACCAGCTAAAGGCAGAAAGGGTCAGACAAAAAAAAGCTGCCCAGAGGGCAGCTTTTTCTCGGGAGCTCCACTGAGAGGAGCCCACTTCAATCGCCAAATTAACCAGCGAACGTGATGGTAGCAGGAGCGGTCACACCAGTCAGTTGAATCAGCACGTCGCCAGCGGTCAGGCCAGCAGCGCTGTCGTTCACGAAGATGTAAGCGTTACCGCCAACCGTGAAGCTCACTGCAGCGCCGGCAGCAATGCCGCCGACGATGGTGGTCGTGGTACCCGAGCCAGCTGGCAGAGCGGTGTCGGTCAGATCGGAGACGATGTTCAGCAGGTCGCCAGTAGCTGCCAGGTTTTCGACTTGCGTGCCGGTCAGCTTAACCACGTCAGCAGCAACGTACTTCGTGGCGCTGGTGTTAAGCGTCAGAGTGTCGCCCGAAGCGAAGTCGGTGATCTTGACAGCTGCCGCAATCAGCTTGGCCGAAGTGGTCAGATCGCCAGCGGTCAGGCTACCGGTCGTTTCACCAGCGCCCTTGCCGCCGACAGCAACGTTGAAGGAGTCATTGCCAGCACCGCCGGTCAAGGTGTGACCCTTGGAAGCCGTCACGGAGATCGTGTCAGCACCAGCACCGCCGTCGATCGTGACAGCTTTGGTAGCACCGATAACGCTCACGGTGTCAGCACCCGTGCCGCCCTTGACGTTCACGCCATTGGCGTTGGCAGCCAGGTCAATGCTCACTGCAGCAGTAGCGGCAGAAGCGTCAACAGCCTTCACCGAAGCGGCATTGGCATTCGTCGCCGACAGGGTCAGGCCCTTGTCACCAGTCACGGTGATGGTTTCCAGCGTGTTGGCCTTCAGCGTCAGGGTGTTGGCCTTGACGGTGCTTTGCACGGCCAGCGTTTCGATAGCGTCGATTTGCGTGTTGCCAGCGCCGGAACCGCTCAGAACCAGGGTAGCTGCGTCAGCCGTGCCGGTTGCCTTGGCGAAGTTGAACGTGGTGTCTGCGGTCGTGTCCTTCAGACCAACCGTGGTACCCAGGGTAATGGTGTTGAAGTTGGTAGCGACAGCAGAGCCATCATTCCACAGCTGTTGCACGCCAGTGGAGTTCTTCAGGTCAAAGCCCCAACCGGCGTTGGTGTTGGCGATGAAGAAGTTTTCAACGTTGCTGACCGTTGGAGCCACGCCGTTGGCAGAAATAGCAGCCTTCAGGGTGTCGGTGCCAGCGCCACCGTCAATAACGTCATTAGCGCCCAGGTTGGCAGTGCCACCAACGATGGTGTCGTTGTTAGCCGTGGTCTTGTACTTGGCTTCAGCAGCTTGGGTCGACAGGAAGTCGTCACCGTTGGTCAGCGACAGGGTCACGCCGGTCACGGACTGGTCGGTATCACCGATAGGCGAAGGACCAGTGTTAGCTGGGTTAGCCGAATAGGTGTACGAAGCGGTGACTTCGTTGTTCCACTTCACAGCGAATGGAGCGAAAGCAGCTTGGTCGCCGGTGGCGTTTTCCAGGCCGGACAGGATGTCAGCCAGTTGCAGAGCAACGATACCCACGTTGGCCTTGCCCACGGAAACCAGGTAGTCCTTGACGGCGGCTTGCAGGCCGGTGTTAGGCAGCACGCCCAGGTTGCCCAGGATCTTTGCAGCCAGAGCGTCTTCGGTCAGGCTGGAGTAGCCGGCGCCGAACGACAGAGCAAATGCGTTGGTGCCAACTGCAGTGGCTTGCGCCACTTGGTTGTTGTACACGGCATTGGCAGGGGATTGGTCGTTGAACGCGCGGTTCAGCGAAGTGACCGTCGAATCGACACCAAAAATTTGCTTAGGCATTTGAAACTTCCTATTGACAGTTGAAAAATGAAAACAAGTTGCTAAAGCAAGGCCAGCCCGTCTAGTGCACCACGCTTGTCTGCCGTGCGTGCCAGTTCAGCCCCATCTTTACAAGTTTGCTCTGGCATTATCACACGCACTTTTAAAAAAATGCCAGTGATTCAAGAGCAATGCCTAGCCAACTTGGGATGAAGTGTAGCAACCAACCCACCGGTGGGGGCGTGATGCGGATCACAAGTAGCGCGCGCTTGTCGGTGATGTCTGCCTCCTGCTTACGATGTTGCAGCAAGCCAACAGCCCACAGTGGCTTGTGGCTACCACTGGCCCCGAATGGCAATGTAGGGCCCGCTGCTGCGGATGGCGAACAAGGGCAGGTTGGCGGTCTGCCTGAAGCCTTCGAAGCCCAGCACTGCCACGGCACCGGGTGCGAGGCCGGTCAGCGGATGCTGGTATTCGGCGCGCATGGACAGGCGGGTGGTGTTGCGCACACGCCCGTTGTCCAGAATGGCGCTGTAGGCGGTGGTGTCCCGGTTGTGGCCCAGTTCCGCGTCCAGGTACCAGCGCGGGCCCAGGTGGGCGGCGGCGCGCAGGCTGTACTGCTGCTGGCGGCCACCGGGGCGGGTGGCATCGGTGGGCATGTCCACACCGGCGCGCAGGCCGATCTGCCACTGGCTGAAGGCAAGGCCTGCGCCGTCCGCCAGCACCTGCTGGGGCTGCGCGTTGCAGCTCCACTGCCAGGCCAGACCCGCATAGCGGCCCGAGAGCACCGGGTTGCTATAAAGATTGCGCAACTGCACTTCTGCGCCCACGCGGGTGTTGCAGATTGACGACAAGCCCTGCGTACTGGGCAGGCCGGTGCCGTTGGCGGGCATGTATTTGTCCTGCAGTTGCAGGCCCGAGCCCAGGTGCAAACTTGAGTAACGTGTGCCACCGCGTGTATGGAGGTTGGCAATGGCAGCACCCATATAGTGCTGCAGCAGGGTGGTGTTGCCGCCGGAGCCGATTTCTCCCGCCAGGCGCGAATATTCGCCCGCGAGCTCGGCCTGGGTGGTCCCGGTCTGGGGGGCCTGGGGGGCGGAGCGGGCGAGCACGGCGGCCGCCACCTCCACGCGCTGGCCATCGGCCCACTGGCGCGCCAGGTCCATGCGCACGTCGGCGCGGGTGTAGGTACCGGGGCGGGGAAGGCTGGCTTCTTCCACCGGCAAGGTGATGTTGCCGGTGGGCAGTGTCAGCGTCAGGCTGGTGATGCCGGGGGCGCCTGCGAGGTTGCTGTCGCGCCCCTGCCGCAGCCCGGCGTGGCGGCGCCATTGCCAGCCGGTATTGGCACGGCCCGCCGCAGCATAGCGCTGCTGGGCCTGGGCCAGGCTGGCGCGCAAGGTGTCGGGCAGGTCGGGGCGCGCCAGCCACTGGCCCAGCAGCTGGGTCGCACTGAGCAGGTCGCCCACGCCAGCGAGTGCCACGGCGTAGTCGAGCCCGGCCTGGATCTGGTCGGGCGCGAGCATGAGCGAACGCTCCAGGTGCTCGGCTGCTTCGTCGTAACGGCCTTCCTTGTTGAGCAATGCACCCAGTTGCGCCAGCCATTCGGGCACGCGCTGGCAGGTGATGACATAAGGGGTCAGGCGGTCGGCAGGGGTGCCATCAGGCACCGGGACGCACACGGCAGCCACTGCAGCCTGTGCGGCACTGGGATCGGCGCCGGCCGGTGGCACCTGGGGCACGTTGAAAGCGGGAGCGGTCTCCTGCACAGGGGCGGACAGGGGGGGCAGGCGCTTTTCAGGCTCAGTTGCGCGGGGCGCCTGGGCCTGGACGGCCGTGGCAGCGGACATGGCGATGGCAAGCGTCCACACCGTGCGGGGCCATGGGCCCGGGGGCGCGGATGCTGCGCGGGATTCGGCAGAAAAACGGTAGTGCCGCCTACGCTGTGCCATGGGTTGTGGGTTGGGCTGCCTGGCTGTCCCCCGGTGCAGGCGGGTGCTCGGCCGCCAGGGTGTCCAGGGGCACAGCATATATGTGGTGGGGTACGCGCAGGCCCTCGAGCAGGAAGGTGCCCATGGACTGCAGGTGCTGCGGCTCCACGGAGCCTGCGCCGCCTCCTGCACGCGCGCTCACGGTGAATTGCCCGCCCAGTTGCGCCGCCATGCCCTCGCCGACCAGGATGGGGTGCGCAAGGTCTACCGTCAGATCGACCAGGCGGCTGGCGATGGTGATGGTACGGCCCATGACCGTGTGGGTGCGGCGGCTGGCCAGCCCGAAGGATCCCACCATGGCAGGGCCTGTCTCCAGGCCCAGGCCCAGGCTCAGGGGCTCCAGGCCGGCGGGCGCCGGGTCGGGCAGCAGCTTGAGGGATTCCGCGAGCAGGTCGAGCGCAGCCGCAACGGCCTGCCGTGAGTGCACCTGTGCATGCTGGTCATCGGCCGCCGAAGGCAGGGGAACGTCGTCCGCGCCATTCCACACGGCAACGACGGCGTCGCCCTGGAAGGATTCGATGACCCCGCCGTGCGCCTGCACGATGCGGCTGGCGGCGGAGAAGAAGGCATGCAGCACGGCCGCGGCCTCTTCGGGCGGACGGGCCTCGCAGTAAGCGGAGAAATTGCGGATGTCCGCCAGCAGCACGCTGACCTGCCGTGTGCTGGCGCGGATGGCGCTGGAGGGCGGCTGCAGCGCCAGGGCAGCCGCCACAGGCGCCGGCAGGTAGCTGGCCAGATGCTGGTAGAGGCGGTCCCGCTCGCTGCGGCTGCGCGCGTGCTCGATGGTGCCGGCAAACACCCCGGCCAGCAGCACGAAGAGCGCTGGCAGCAGCCACCCCACCCATACATCGGCCAGCCACAGGGCCAGGGCATGGGCCAGCACCAGTGCCAGCGCATAGGCCAGGGCCGCCAGGGGCAGCAGGTACACCGGCATGCGCAACATGGGCGACGGTGAGAGCGCCTGGGCACCACGCTCGGAGCCGCCGCGCCCGCTGGCCGCAGCCCCTGCCAGCCGCACCAGCAGCCACAGCAGCAGGGCACCCAGCGCAGCGGCCGCCGCCTGCAGCGGCAACGCAGCGCGCGGGGTATAGGGCGTGTGCCCATCCACCAGGGCACTCAGGATCTGGGCATGCGCCAACAGCCCGGCGCTGGAGCCGCTGTAAGGCGTGGCAATGGTGTCGTTCATGCCAAAGGCACTGGCACCCACCAGCACCCAGGCACCGGCCATGATGTCGGTCGGAACCCGGCCGGCCAGCACGTCGGCGGCAGGAATGCTCACGAAGCTGTCGGGATGCAGGCGCCATGCGACACGCATGTTGCCGCGTTCGTCCAGCGGGAGCGCAGGCAGTGCCTGGCCGGCGCTGCCCAGGGTCCAGGGTGCATCCCACCATCCGCCGCGCTGCAGCAGCAGGCTGGTCTCGGAGGTGGCCCGCAGCAGTGAGGCGATGGCCAGCGAGGGATAGGACTTGCCCTGCCAGCAGATGATGGCAGGCTGGTGGCGCACCACGCCGTCGTCGGCGATGCGGGGGCTGATGTGGCCAGTGCGCCCGAGCGGCATGTCGCCCAGCGCTGCCAGCGCGGGAAAGTTGGACAGATGCCCCAGTGCTTCCGAAAAAGGCGCCGGGCAGCTGGCCCAGTCGAGCGCTCCCGAAGGCTGGCCCACGCGCGGGGCGGCCTGCTCGCTGAGCTGGGGCAGACCGGTGCCGGGACCCGACGCGCCCAGTGCGAAGACCTGGGCCAGGACCGGCCGGTGCTCGGTCACGGCGGCGAGCAGCGCGGCGTCGTCGTCGCGCGGGTCGGTGAAGACCACATCGAGGATCTGCTCGCGCGCGCCCAGCTGGGCGATCTGCTCGATCAGGCGCGCCTGGGTGCTGCGCGGCCAGGGCCAGGGGCCGATTTCGGCGAGTGATTTTTCATCGATGTCGACAACGAGGACGCGGCGCTCCTCGGTTTTCTGGGAGCCCAGGCGCCAGACCCAGTCACCCGCGCGCTCTTCGACCGCCTGCAGCGCAGGGCCAAAAAGCAGCGACAGCAGCAGGCTGACAATGGCAGCGGCTGCCAGACCTGCCAGCAGAGCCCGGTGTCGTCCTACCGGACGTCTGTCCGCTGGCGGCTGGCGTGGCGTCAATCAGCGCCCCCAGAGGGTTACGCCGCTGAGCGAACCTTGGGGCAGGCTTTTCTCGAACCCATAGGCGGCTTCGGTGCCGCTCGCATTCAGGCCGCCGATGACGTTGGCATTGGCTGCGGTGGGCACGAAATTCCCCGTCGCGCTCACATTGCCTGTGGCCTGGATGTTTTGCGTGCCCACGCTCTTGCTGGCCATGTACAGCGAGGTCTGGAACAGCGAGCGACCGAAGTCCACCTGCAAGGCCCCGCTCTGCACCGCCACTGCTTCGATGGCGGTCTGGGCGTCCTTGTAGAACTGTGCACTGGCGTTGGCCAGGCGGAAATTGACGACGCCTTCCTGGGGCAGCTTGCCTTGCGCATCCGGCTGTTGGAAAAGCACGTTGGAGACGTTGCCCACCACACGGTTCCAGCCCGACTTGAGCGCGGTTTCGTAGTCCACCACGAAGCTGTCGCCCTCGACACGCGCGGTCCAGGACTGGCGCGCCCACGCCAGTTGCGTCACCTGGGGCGGCTGCACAGGGATGGTGGGCTCGACCACGGCAGGCGGCGGAGCCGGCGCTGGAGGTGGGGGCGCTGGAGGCGGTGGTGGTGGTGGCGCCACCGTCACGGGGGGCTCAGGCGGTGGCGGCGGAGCCACCGGTGCGACCGGAGGGGTGTAGACGGCGACTTCGACCGCCTTTTGCTCACTGGTGAGCGACTTGACGGGGGTGGGCTCGGCGCGCAGATCGTCCAGCGCCGGGGCTTGCGGCTTCTCGGTGCGTGCCGCCGAGATCTCCATCGCGCGCGCATTGCGCGCCACAGTGTCGGTGGCCACCAGCAAGGGAGTGGCATCGCGCCGGCTGTACTCGAGGATCTGGCCCTTCATGTCGTCCGACAGCAGCTTTTCGTGGCCACTGATGCAGGGGCCGACACTGGCGCCACAGCCATTGTTGGCCAGCGGGGTGAGCGTGATGGCGCCGGTGTACACCGATGCAGCCGTGCGCTCCATATCGGAGCGCACGACAAAGTCCGTGCCCTTGACGCCGATGGCGGCCACAGGGGTGTTCAGGCGGAAACGCTCGCGCGCCGCCTCGCCCCAGCTGCCGGTGATGGAGCGCACCACGCCTTCGTCCAGGCGGAACTTGATGGCGCCCAGCTGCGGCTGCTGGGCGGAATGGCTGTAGCTCTCGATGTGCAGGCGGCTGGCCGGCCGCACGCTCAGGCGCCCGCCGTCCACGAAGCGCAGGTGCACATGGCCACCGGCCTTGGTCTCGATGCGATCGCCAACGCGCACGGCGGCGCCGCGGTCGAGCGCACGGCTGCTGCCGTCTTCCTGGAGAATGGAGGCGGCACCGATGACAAACGTGGCTTCACCCACGACCGCGCCCAAAGGTTGCCCGGGCGTAGAGGCAAGCGCAATGCCTCCCATTCCCATCAAGGGGAATGCGAGGCAGGCGGCAATGGGGTGCAATCGGTGGTTCATGGTGTGCCTTTCGGACAGCAGAGAATGCCTGGCGGCGCCAAAACGGGGCGCAGGCCAGGAAATAGCTCTGGTCTCTATTTTCGCTCATGTCTGTTTCACAGTGTGTGAGCACGGTCACACACCACTTGCCGCAGCGCTGGCAATATGCTGGGAGCGTTGCCAGTGGTGTAATGCCGCAATGCGCTGCCCGGCGCAGCCCGGCAAACATTCCATGGGTGCATGGCACGGTCCGACCCCGGATCTGCATCTCCTGGCGCCCGCTGGGCGCCGTTTTCAGCGGCTTCGTATTATCGGCTCAAGCCGCGTTTTTCCCTATCTATGCCCGTTTCCGTTCAGTTGTTGAGCCAGTTTCCTTTGCTGCAGCCATTGGCGCGCGAAGCCCTGGAACCACTGTCGGCACGCATGGCGCTGCGCTCGTTTGCCCGCCGGGCCATGGTGATGGGCAAGGAAAACCCGACCCAGGAACTGGGTTTTCTGGTGGAAGGACGGCTGCAGGGGGTCGATTTCACGGTGGACGGCCGCAGTGTGGGCATGTACTTCGTGGATCCCGGGGACTATTTCGGCGAATTGGCACTGGTGGATGGCAAACCCCCTTCGGAGTTCGTCATTGCTGCCGTGAAGTCCACAGTGGCATTTCTCGATGGCGCTGCCGCGCGCGAGCTGATCCTGGGCCACCCTGCGCTGGCACAGGCGGTGATGGCGCGGCTGGCGCAAAGGGTGCGCACAGTGATGGCACAACGCACGCTGCTGAGCCTTCCCAACCCCTTCCAGCGCCTTTGCGTATTGCTTTTACAATTGCCCCAGCGCCCGGTCGACGGGGTGGTCGAAGTGGCCCAGGCCCCCACCCACCAGGAACTGGCCATCATGATCAATGCCAGCCGGGAGACCGTGACGCGCGCATTCCAGGTGTTGTTTCTGCACAAGGTCCTGGTGCGCGAGGGCAACATCCTCAAGCTGATGCAGCCCGAACTGATGCGCGATATTGCCGAAGGGCGCGCAGACCCCCCCAAAGCCTGACGTTGCCCGCAGGCTGCCCTTCCCCCCCTGTTTTACGGTTACTGCCTTGAGATTCCTGCTGTCGTATCTATGGCCTTGGCGCCATATGCCCCTGGTGCTGCAACTGGCGCGCCGCGAAGTGCATGCCCGCTACCGCCAGTCGTGGCTGGGCATGGTGTGGGTGGTGCTCACCCCGCTGCTGATGCTGGGGGTGTACACGCTGGTGTTTCGCCACGTCATGCGCGTGCGCTGGCATGGCGTGGATGAAGGCAACATGGCTTTTGCCCTGCGCATCTATGCAGGCCTCGCAGTCTTCGGGTTCTTCGCGGAATGCGTGAACCGCGCGCCCAATCTGGTGTTGGAACAGCCCCACCTGGTCAAGAAAGTGGTGTTTCCACTGGAGATCATGCCCTGGGTGAATGCAGCCAGCGCATCGGTGGGATTGGCGGTGTCCGCGTTGCTGCTGGTGGGCTTGACCCTGCTCAGCGGCCACGGGCTCTCGCCCACCATGCTGGCCCTGCCGCTGGTGTGGCTACCGTTGTTGCCCCTGGTGCTGGGCCTGGGCTGGTTCCTGGCCGGAGTGGGCACCTATGTGCGCGACGTAGGACAGTTGCTGGGCATGGTGGTGGCTGCACTCATGTTCCTGAGCCCCATCTTCTTTCCGGTCGAGGCATTGCCCGAAGCCATACGCCCGTGGCTGCTGCTCAACCCGCTCGCCTGGGTGATGACCGGTACGCGCGAGGTGCTGCTTGCGGGCCGCTGGCCTGACTGGCAGGCCCTGGCGGTGCTGCTGGCGGCCTGCACCGCCGTCGCCGCAGCCGGTGCGGCGTTTTTCCACAAAGTGCGCACGGGGTTCTCCGATGTCGTTTGATACCTCTGTGGACAACCCCCATGCCCTGGCCATCGAGGCACGCGCTGTGGGCAAGCGTTTCTCGCTGTTCCAGCAGCCCAGCGACCGGCTCAAGCAATTGCTCTGGGGCCGCTACAAGCAATACAGCCGCGACTTCTGGGCGCTGCAGGATGTGAGCTTCGACATCCGCCGCGGCGAGGTGGTAGGGCTGGTGGGCCGCAACGGCGCTGGCAAGTCCACCCTGCTGCAGATGGTCTGCGGCACGCTGGCGCCCACCACGGGCACGCTGGCGGTGCGCGGGCGCGTGGCTGCCCTGCTGGAGCTGGGTGCGGGCTTCAGCCCCGATTTCAGCGGGCTCGAAAACGTCTACATGAACGCTGCCATCCTGGGCATGGGGCGCGCGCAGGTGGACGAGCGCCTGGACAGCATCCTGGCGTTCGCGGACATCGGCCAGTTCATCCACCAACCGGTCAAGACCTATTCGAGCGGCATGTTCGTGCGCCTGGCGTTTGCCGTGGCCACGAGTGTGGAGCCCGACATCCTGGTGATCGATGAGGCACTGTCCGTGGGCGATGGCGCTTTCGCGCGCAAATCGTTCGACCGCATCATGGACATGAAGGACCGGGGCGCCACCATCCTGTTCTGCTCCCACTCCATGTACCACGTGCAGGCTCTGTGCTCGCGTGCGCTGTGGCTGGAAGGCGGCCGCATGCGCATGTGGGACGAGGCGCCCAAGGTCACCGCAGCCTACGAGACCTCGCTGGTGATGGAAGATGCCCCGAGCCGCGAAGGCGCGCAAGGAGCGGCTGCCATCGCAGTGCCGGCCGCCGCGTCGGCGGCAGACGATTTCGAGGCCGATTCCATCGCGCACGGCGCCAAAGTGCGCAAGGCGCCCGACGGCACCGCCGTGATCACCGACATCAAGGCCTTGGCCGATGGCGTGGCAGGGCGTGAGCTGGCCATCCACTCCGGACGCACGACACTGGAATTGCGCATGCAGTTCGACAGCGACCCCGCCCTCCCCTGCCCCTCGATGGCCATCGGCATCGCCCATGCCAACGGCACGGTGGTGGCCAGCGCCGGCAGCGCCAATGATGGCGTGGAGCTGCAAAGGGATGCAACGGGCACAGGCGTGGGCGTGCTCACCCTGACGCACCTGCCTTTATTGCAGGGGGACTACACGGTCTCGGTGATACTGGCCTGCGAGCGCGGCCTGCACCCTTATGAGATCGTGGAACGCGCCATCACGCTGCGCGTGGTGCAGACCGGGCTGGAGCAAGGCCTGGTGAGCCTGCCCCACCACTGGGAAAGCAAGGTCGGCCGGTGAGCACGCGGTCCTGGCACGCCGTTGAGTTGGGCGCCGCCCAGATGGAGGAGATCCGCGCCCTGTTCGCGCAGGTGTTCGGCCATCCCATGAGCGAGGCGCTGTGGCGCTGGAAATACGATGGCGGGCGCGGCCGCGCCACCGGGACCCGAGGCGACGATGGCAGCCTGCTGGCCCACTATGGCGGCACGGCCCGCACACTGATCTGCACGGGCGAGGCGGTGCAGGCCGTGCAACTGGGCGACGTGATGGTCAAGACCGAGGCGCGCGGCATCCTTTCACGCCAGGGGCCGTTCGCCACCGCCACCCAGGCCTTCCTGCAAGACCACATCGGCACGCCGACGGGCTTTGCGCTGGGCTTCGGATTTCCCAACGCACGCCATACGCGCCTGGGCGAGAAGCTGGGCCTGTACACCCCGGTGGGAGAAATTCTCGAACTGCGCTGGAAGCTTTCCTCCTGTGCCACGCCTTTCTGGAAGCGCCCCTGGGTCACAGCCCCCATCGACTGGGGCATGGCCGGCACGGATGCGCGGCTCAATGCCCTGTGGCAGGCGCTGCGCGCCAGCGCCCGAGAGTTTGTCCTGCCCCAGCGGGATGCGCACTGGTGGCGCCACCGGTTTGCCAACCACCCCGATGGGGCTTACCGGTGTTGGTGGGTGCGCGGCCGCTATGCACGGCGCATTCTGGGGGCCGTGGTGCTGCGCCCCGCAAAGGACGCTGGCGGCGACTGGGAGCTGCTCGATTGGCTGGGCGCCATGGAGCACATGCCAGTGCTGATGGCCGCAGCCCGGGAGCTGGCCGCCCAAGGCGGCGCCAGCGTGCTGACCAGTTGGATCAGCCAGCCCCTGGTGCGCCGGCTGCAGGACCTGGCGGCCCCTGTGGACGGCATCCGCGCCACCGAGCAGGCCGCCTGCCCGCACTGCGTGACGCAACGCATGTCGGCCGCCGTACCAACGGGCATCGGCGGCCAGCCGTGGTGGCTTACCGGGGGGGATACAGATTTTCGCTAAGCTTGACGTCTGGAGCCTGACCGACGGCCTGCGCCCCGCGATGGCGCTCCAGCGCTGATTTTCACGATGATGGACATGGACCCCGCAGTGGTCCGTGCCCCACCTACTTACCAAGTTTTATGCACAGCGTTCACGAAGTTTCAGATTTTTACGCCCAGAACCGCGACTATTGGATCGCCATGGGCAGCAAGGCCAGCGCACCGCCCACCGTGATGCTCAACTTCGGCTACTGGCCCCAGGGGGTGGACCATCTCTACGAGGCCCAGCAGTCGCTGGTGCAGCGCATCATTGCCTCGATTCCCAAGGACGGCGCTCAGGGTGTCGAAGTGGGCTGCGGCATCGGCGGGATCAGCATCAACGTGCTCAAGCAACTGCCGCACGCGCGCATGACCGGAGTCGACATCGCCGAGGGCCAGCTGGCGCTGGCGCAGGCCAATGCCAGGGCCCATGGGGTGCAGGACCGCTTCCAGGCACAGCAGGGCAACTCCATGGCCCTGCCCCTGCAGGACAACGCTTTCGACTTCGGGCTGTGCATCGAATCCTCGTTCCACTACGACAACAAGCCCTCGTTCTTCGGCGAGATCTTCCGCACGCTGCGGCCGGGAGGCCGCGCCGTGGTGGCAGACATCACCTGTTCGCGCGTGGAGGGCGTGCGCTTTCGCCAGGGCAACTACTTCGAGAGCGCGGCGACCTACCACGGACTCATCCGCGATGCCGGCTTTGAGCTGGTCTCGACCGAGGACATTGGCCCAGAGGTGTATGGCCCGCTGTACCAGCACGTGCATGAATTCAATGCTGGCCAACCCAACAACCGCAGCCGCATTTCCAAGTACTGGTCGCTGGTGCTGAACAACTACCGCGAGCTCGCCCAGGACGGGGCCATGGGGTACCACATCTTCGTGTTGAAGAAGCCGGAAGCCCCGGCGCCAGGCCATTGAAGCAGTTTCCACGCTGGCTCTCGCGGGGCGTGGCACGGCTGGACTACGGCCTGGTGCTGCCCCTGCTGGCGCGGCTGCCACGCTGGCTCGCCCGCCCGCTGTGGCTGCTGCGCGGGTGCATCAACTATGCAATGGACTGGGACTGGCGCACCCTGTCGCTGGGCCACGGCTATGTGCGCGAAGCCACGCAGCACGCCATGGCGCAATTGCGCCTGCAAGCTCCGGAAGGCTCGCTGCCTCGGCGGCTGACCCTGCGGCGTTTTCTGTGCATGTCGCGCGAGGAGGTCGAGGCCGTTCGGTTGAACCGCCTGGACCGCAAGACCATCCAGGCCCGGATCACCGGCCTGGAGCCGCTGCTCAAGGCACGTGACAACCAGCAGGGTGTGGTGCTCCTGACCGCGCATTTCGACAGTCTCTATGTGGGGCTGGCAGCGCTGGCCGAAGCGGGCCTTACCGTCAATCTCATGGCCACCCGGCTCACTGACGACGCCATGGTGCCGCCAGCCATCAGCCGGCACTTTGCCACCAAGGCCGTGGCCTTGAACCGGCTGCTGGCCCCCGGGCGGGTGATGCATTTCGAGGACAGCCTGCGTGTTTTCGTGAGTGCGCTGCGGCGCGGTGAAATCGTGGTCATCGCCTGCGATGGCCCTTCGACGTCGCAGGATCGGTCGCAACCGGTGGATTTTCTGGGTGCACGCCGCCTGATGGCGTCGGGCCCGCAGTTTCTGGCCAAGGCCGGCCACGCGCCATTGGCGCTCTATACATGCCAGGAAGGGCCGAGTGGGCATTTCACGGTGGAGGTCACCGAACCCGTCACCCTCGACAATGGCGGATTGCAACAGGCCTATACGGCGCTTGAGCGCCATCTGCTGTCCCACCCGTGGCAATGGTGGGCCGCCGACCTGTACCGCACCTATGTGCCCGCCGAGACCCCCAGTGCATGATGGCGGCCGGCTGTGCCGCTCCAAGGATGGTTGACCGTGTCTGATTTTCTGTTTGTCAGTGCCGTGAGCAGCTTCGATACCGTGCGCGAACGCTTGTTGGCATCGCCCTGCCTGGCTGCCGGCAGGCGGCCGCTGGTGCTGCGCTGGAATGCTGCGTCCGCGGCCCAGGTGTTCAACGCCGTGATGGATTCCCGGCCGGAACAGGAATGGGTGGTGTGGGTGCACCAGGACGTGGTCCTGCCCGAAGGTTGGGACACCTTGTTCGCCCAGGCCATCGCGCAGGCCGAACAGCGGCTGGGGCGCCTGGCCATCGTCGGCACTTACGGCGTGACCGGCGCAGGGGCTGCCGCGGTCCATGCGGGCCATGTGCTGGACCGGGGCCAGGTGCTGCGCGGCGCGGCACCGCTGCCTTGCCTGGTGGACAGCCTGGACGAACTGCTGGTGGCCGTGCGCAGCGACATCGGCCTGCGCATGGACCCGGCGCTGGGCTGGGACTTCTACGCCACCGACCTGGTGCTGCAGGCCCAGGCGGCGGGTCTGCAGGCCGCCGCCGTGGATGCGTTTTGCGAGCACTGGTCCAACACCCCGCAGCAGCCCCCCCTGCCCCGACCCACGGCGCAGCGCATCGCGCGCAGCGGGGCAGCGTTCGAGGCCAAGTGGGAACAGAAATTTCCCCTGACGACGACCTGCGTTGCCATCCACCAGCGTGGGGATGTGCGCACGCTGGCGCAATCGATGCTTGCGGCCGATGCGCAGCCCCTGGACCAGGACGCGCCATGACAAGCATCGCACTGGTCATCGTCTCCACGGCATCAAGCCCGCTGTCGTCGGAAGAATTCCGCTACGGCTGGGACCAGTTGCACCGCGCGCTACCGCCACCCACCAGGTGGCAGGAGACGCCCGACCCGGCCAGTCCGCAGGCGTGGCGCGAGGCCCTGGACCAGGCACTGGCCGCAGCGCCGCTGGACGGGACTGCCCGCGTGCTGCTGCTGCGCCATGGCCATGTCATGGTCGGTCCCGACGTGCTGGAGCGGCTGGGCAGGGCGCTGGACGGCGTGCCGGGAGATGCGCCTACGGCGGTGCATGCGTTCGACCCGGGCTTTCCCCCCTCCCTGGCCCCTGACTACTGCACCGTGCGCGGCATGGAGCGCTACCTGGAACAACTGGGCGCGCGCGATCTCCCCGCTCTTGCGGACAGCGGCCAGCACGCACCGCTGGTGACGCTGACCACCGTGGCCGCCGTGCGCGCCGGCACCGTGCGCAACCAGGCCCTGTGGATACCCGGTGCTTTCGTGCACGACTTCGCCAGCTACCACCAGGCGCGGCGCGAGGACATGCTGCCCCTGCTGCCTTCCGGCGTGGCCCGCGTGCTGGACGTCGGTGGCGGAGAAGGCGGCTTTCTTCAGGCGGTCAAGGAGCAGCGCGGCTGCGAGACCCACCTGGCCGAGTATTCGGAAGAAGCCTGCCGCACCGCGCGCGCCCAGGTGGACCATGTGTGGCAAGGCGACTTTCTCACCCAGCCCTTTGCCGGTTTGGCGGGCCATGGCGAGGGCGCATTCGATTGCATCAGCTTTCTGGATGTGCTGGAGCATGCCAACGACCCAGGTGCCTGGCTGGCCCGGGCCCGCAGCCTGCTGGCCCCGGGTGGCTCGGTCCTCCTCTCCATCCCCAACGTGGGCCACTGGGGCGTGATGGCCGATCTGATCGAAGGGCGTTGGGACTACTGCCCACTGGGTATCCACTGCGTGACCCATCTGCGCTTCTTCACCTGGAAGACCCTGCAGGATCTGCTCGCCAGCGCCGGCTTCCAGGTCGAGCACCTGGAGCGCGTGCGGGTTCCAGCGCCTGAGGACTGGGCCCGGCACTGGGGGCAGAGCCCGCGCCTGAAGGCCGATGCGGCAAGTTGGGACACCTATGCATTCCTGGTCCGCGCCATTCCGCGCAAGGACAGCCCATGGGCCTGAGCTGCTGCGTGATTTTGGTGAACTACCGGGGCGCGGCCGAGATTGCGGCGGCGGTACAGTCCGTGCTGGCCGACGCGCCTGGAACCGAAGTGCGTGTGGTCGACAACAGCGATGACGATGGCGAGTGGACCCTGCTGCAATCGCTGCTTCCCCAAGCGGTGCACTGCCACCGCGCCGAGGGCAACATCGGCTTTGGTCGGGGCTGCAACCTGGCGGTGCGGGCCTCGTCCGCCGACTGCTTCTTCCTGGTGAATCCTGATGTGCGTCTGGTCCGGGGTTGCACGGCGGCATTGACCGAGGCGCTGGCCAGGGATGCGTCACTGGGGGCTGCAGCCCCCCGGCAGTTCGTGGACGCGGCCCGTCACATGCAGGTTAGCCGCGCAAGTATGCTACGCCCGGCAAGCCCGTCTCGACCCGATCGTGCCGTCAGATCTAGCCCCGGC
>NZ_JBKDTZ010000184.1:0-10181 GCF_046339755.1 Acidovorax sp.
GGCCAGCGATCAGTACAGCTTCTTGGGCAGCTGCATGCTGCGAACGCGCTTGTAGTGGCGCTTCACGGCGGCTGCCTTCTTGCGCTTGCGCTCGGCGGTGGGCTTTTCGTAGAACTCACGGGCACGCAGGTCGGTCAGCAGGCCGAGCTTTTCAATGGTGCGCTTGAAGCGGCGCAGGGCGACGTCAAAGGGTTCGTTTTCTTTTACGCGGATCGTAGTCATTAGCTAATGTGTTCCAAATGTGCCGGCAGAGGGTCGCAAGGAGATCGGGCCTTGGGGCCATGCGTGGCGGTTTCCCCGTCCTAACTAGTATTGGCCGACGGGGTATGCCAGCAAAGCCGTGCATTATAGCAGCCACTTTGGAAAAATGTGCAAGCAGATGCGGTATGCCCCAAGGTGGTGCGCATGGCGCGGAACTTGCATGTGTGCTTATTGTCGGCATTCCTTCGCCGTCTCACCATAGCAGAGACAGGAAACTGGGCACCAATGGCAATCATGCACCGCGTATCGGGTTGGCTGGGACGGCTCAGCGTCGGCCGCAAGCTCATGCTCATCTACCTGCTGGACCTCACGGCGGTGATCTACGTCTCCAGCATCCTGATCCACGAGAAGAACCAGGCCATCGACTTCACGCGCAAGGAGATCGTGGGCACCACCTATGCCACCGTGGTGCGCGATGGCCTGCTGGGCCGCTTCCTGCAGCCCGGCGAGCCCTCGCTCTCGGTGGCCCAGACGCTGGAGCGCCTGGGCACGGTGCGCGCCGAGCACGACGAAGCCCTGCACACGCAGGAGGCTGGCCAGCGCTTCCAGGACGCACTGGAACGCCTGGGCACCGACGCCGCGGCGCAGGCCGATGCGCAGGCACTCACGCGCCTGCGCAGCCAGCTGCTGCGCGACGGGCGCGAGCTACTCACCACCGTGGGCAACCAATCGAACCTGATCCTCGACCCGGACCTGGACAGCTACTACGAGATGTCGCTGTCGGTGCTGCGCTTTCCCGAGCTGCTGCAGGCCGTGCACGACACGGTGAGCTTCCTGAACTCGCCGCGCACCGCGCGCGGGCCGCAGTGGTCGTCCGAACTGCTCACCCTGGTGGGGCGGCTGGAGGCCGTCACGCTGGGCATCGAGTCCGACTACAACCAGGCCTTCATTGCCGGCTCGCCCGAGCTGCGCGCGGCGCTGGTGCACGACCGCGAGGCCCTGCACGCCGCGCTGCTGGAGTTCCAGCAGCACCTGCAGGCCGTCGCCAGCGGCGAATCGCGCCTGACCGTGGCCCAGCTGGCCGAGCAGGAAACCAAGGTGCTGGGCACCCTGCAGGCCGCCTGGGGTTCGGGCATCACCGACCTGGACCGGCTGCTGCACCAGCGCGTGGGCAGCCTGTACTCGCGCATGTGGCTGCACCTGGGCACGGCCCTGGTGCTGCTGGGCTGCATCCTGTCGCTGGTGACGCTGGTGGCGCGCCAGATCGCCAAGCCGCTGCAGCAGCTCGCCCGCGTGGCCGACGAAGTGCGAAAGAGCGGCGACCACACGCTGCGCGCCCATTGGAACAGCAGCGACGAGATCGGCCGCCTGGTCACGGCCTTCAACGGCATGCTGGCCCAGCTCGACCGCGAGCGCCTGCTGCAGCAGGAGCTGGCCGCCAGCGCGCGCGCGGCCGAGGCGCAGCGCGAACTGGTGGAGGCCTTCCCCATTCCCCTCATGGTGACCTCCATTCCCGAGCACGAGGTGCTGCATTCCAACACGCCCGCAGGCCAGTGGCTCAACGGCCGCACCGTCGATCCCTGGGTCGCAGGGCTGGAGCCCGGGGTGCGTGGACGCTTCTTCCAGCGCCTGGCCGACCAGGGCTCGGTCGACGAGTTCGAGGTGCGCTGGAAGGGCGGGCCCGAGCCCTCGTGGGCCGTGCTGTCGGCGCGGCGCCTGGTGTTCCAGGGGCGCGATGCGGTGCTCACGGCCTTCACGCCCATCAACGTGCTCAAGGTCATGGAGCAGCGCCTGGAGCTGTGGGCCAAGGTGTTCGAGGCCTCGTCGGAGGGCATCATCATCATGAATGCCGACCAGCAGATCATCAGTGTCAACAAGGCCTTCTGCCGCAGCACGCACTACGACTTCTACGAGGTGATCGGTGAGGACCTCGGGTTCCTGCAGGAGGACGCGGCGGGCCAGGAACCGCTGGCGGCGCAGATCACCCGGGCCATGCAGGACAAGGAGTCCTGGCAGGGCGAGGTGCGCTTTCGCCGCCGTTCGGGCGAGACCTATCCGGCCTGGCTCATGGTCTCGGCCGTGCGCGAGGGCAAGGCGGGGGCCGTGGTCAACCACATCGGCATCGCCATCGACATCACCGACCGCAAGCAGAACGAGGAGCGCATCCAGTTCCTCGCGCACCACGACGTGCTCACCGAGCTGCCCAACCGCTCGCTGTGCGTGCAGCGCCTGCAGCTGGCGCTGGCCCATGCGAAGGCCTACGGCGAACGCGTGGCCGTGCTGTTCATCGACCTGGACCGCTTCAAGGCCATCAACGACACGCTGGGCCACCACATCGGCGATGGCCTGCTGCGCTCGGTGGCGCAGCGCCTCACCCAGGCCGTGCGCAGCCGCGACACCGTGAGCCGCCTGGGCGGCGACGAGTTCGTGGTCATCATGCGCGACGTGGCCGGCCCCGAGGATGTGCAGCAGCTGGTCGAGAACCGGCTGATCCCGCTGATCCGCCAGCCCCATCCGGTGGAGGGCCATGAACTCAACGTGAGCTGCAGCGTGGGCATCGCCGTCTACCCCGAGGACGGTGGCGACATCGACGAGCTCATGCGCCGTGCCGACGCCGCCATGTACGAGGCCAAGACCACCGGCCGCGACATGGCCCTGTTCTATTCGGCCGAGACCGACCAGCGTGCACTGGCGCGCCAGTCCATGGAGCAGCACCTGCGCCGCGCCCTCGGCCGCGGCGAGCTGAGCCTGCACTACCAGCCGCGCCTGAGCGCCCGGGGCTCGCGCCTGCTGGGCGTTGAGGCCCTGCTGCGCTGGAACAACCCGGTGCTGGGCATGGTGCCGCCCAGTGAGTTCATCCCGATTGCGGAGGAAACCGGCATGATCCGCGCCATCGGCGCCTGGGTGCTGCAGCAGGCCTGCTCGCAGTGGGTGGCCTGGCAGTCGCTGGAGCACACGGGGCCCCAGGGCTCGGTGCCGCATCCGCTGGCGCAGGCCTCGGTATCGGTCAACCTCTCGGCGGCGCAACTGGCCGACCCGCAGCTCGTGCCCGACATCGAGGCCTTGCTGGTGCGCTGCGGCATGCCGGCGCACCGGCTGGAGCTGGAGATCACCGAGTCGCAGCTCATGGACCATGCGAATTCGGCCGAGCGCCAGCTGGCGGCCCTCAAGGCCCTGGGCGTGCAGCTGTCCATCGACGACTTCGGCACCGGCTATTCGAGCCTGGCCTACCTCAAGCGCTTCGACATCGACCGGCTCAAGGTCGACAAGTCCTTCATCCACGACATGCTCACCAACCCGGCCGACATGGCCATCACCCGCGCCATCATCGCGCTCGGCCACACGCTGGGCCTGAAGATCGTGGCCGAAGGGGTGGAGGACCTGGCCACCGTACAGGTGCTGGACGCGCTCGACTGCGAGGAACTGCAGGGATTTCACTTCACGCGGCCGCTGCCTGTGGCGCAATTGCAGGAGTGGGTGCTGCAGCATGCCCAGCGGCCGGCGTATGGGGATTCGCGCTTCGGCGAACTGGTGAGCATTCCATAGCTTCATTTCGCTGGCGGGCGAAGCGTGGCCGCCGGCGGCGGGTGCACACTGGGGGCATGAACACCAACCAGATCGCCCATATCGCCGGCCTCGTCGGCGAGCCCGCGCGCACGGCCATGCTGATGGCGCTGATGGACGGGCGCGCCCTGACCGCGCGCGAGCTGGCCGATGCCGGGCACATCACCGCCCAGACCGCCAGCCGGCACCTGGCCCTGCTGGTGGAGGCCGGGCTGCTGAAGCTGGAACGCCAGGGCCGCCACCGCTACCACCGCCTGGCCTCGGCCGACGTGGCGCGCGTGCTCGAAGGCCTGATGCAGCTGGCGGTGCAGCAGCCGGCGCCCGCAACGGCACCCCGGCGCGTGGTGGTGGGCCCGCGCGATGCGGCCCTGCGCACCGCGCGCACCTGCTACGACCACATTGCCGGGCGCCTGGGCGTGGCCATCACCGAGCACCTGCTGGACGAGGGGGCCATGGCCTTCGACGGCGATGCGGGTGGCCATGTCACGGCGCACGCGGCAGCTGTGCTGCAGCGCCTGGGCCTGGATGAAGGGGCCCGCCAGGGCGCGGATGGCAGTGGCAAGCGCCCGCACTGCCGACCGTGCCTGGACTGGAGCGAGCGGCGCATGCACGTGGCCGGCAGGCTCGGCGCCATGATCTGCAGCCATTGCCTGCAAGAGGGCTGGCTGCTGCGCCGTGCCGACAGCCGCGCGCTGGAGATCACGCCTGGCGGCGCCGTGGCGCTGCGCAACTGGCTAGGCCATGCGCGCTGGGGCCAGGTGGCGAGTCCCTGAGGGGACCCCCGAGAATGTGTCCCGGGAGCAGCCTGTGAAACTGGCGCGCTCCCAGGCCAGTGCCCCCGCGCAAGGGCCGCCCCGCCGCGCTGGGGGCGTCCCCCCTCTGGGGGGATGGCGCGAAGCGACTCAGGGGGGAAGTCCTTGTGCACAGGCGTAAGCGCTGGCCCAGGCCCACTGGAAGTTGTAGCCACCCAGCCAGCCGGTCACGTCCACCACCTCGCCAATGAAGTACAGGCCCGGCCGGGACTTGCATTCCATGGTCTGCTGCGACAGGGCGCGCGTGTCCACACCGCCCAGCGTCACCTCGGCCTTCTTGTAGCCCTCGGTGCCCGTGGGCGTGAGTTCCCAGCGCGCCAACTGCTCGGCCAGGCGCGCCAGCGCCTTGTCCGAGGCCTCGGCGATGGGGCGCTGCCAGTCGGCCTCGCGCTGCGCCCAGGCATCGGCCAGGCGGCTTGGCACCAGGGTGGCCAGCTCGTTGGCGATGAGCTTGCGCGAGCGCGCCTTGGCCTGGGCCAATGCGGCGGGCAGGTCCACCGTGGGAGCGAGGTCGATGGCCAGGGGCGTGCCCTCCTGCCAGTAGCTTGAGATCTGCAGCACGGCCGGGCCCGACAGGCCGCGGTGGGTGAACAGCAGGTCTTCGTCGAAGGCCATGCGCGCCTTCTTGGCGCCCGTGCCGATGCGCACCGGCAGCGCCAGGCCCGACAGCTGCGCATAGGGCGCCCAGGCGTCGCCGTCGAAGGTCAGCGGCACCAGGCCAGGTCGCTGCTCGACCAGGGGGATGTCGAACTGCCTGGCGATGCGGTAGCCGAAGTCGGTGGCGCCGATCTTGGGGATCGAGAGGCCGCCCGTGGCGATGACCAGGCTGCGCGCCAGCACCGGGCCGCGCTCGGTCTCCAGCCGGTAGCCGTTCTGGCCATCGTCCAGGGCTTCGGGGGCGACCTTCTTCACGCCGCAGGGTTGCCAGTGCGTGACTCCGCCGGCTGCGCACTCGGCCAGCAGCATGGCGATCAGGTCCTCGGCCGAGCGGTCGGCGAACAGCTGGCCCTTGTGCTTTTCGTGGTGGGGAATGCCGTGCCTGTCCACCAGCGCGATGAAGTCCTGCGGCGTGTAGCGCGACAGCGCCGAGCGGCAGAACTGCGGGTTTTGCCCCACGAAGTGCTTGTGCGGCGCCGAGGGGTCGAGGTCGCGGTTGGTGAAATTGCAGCGCCCCCCGCCCGAGATGCGGATCTTTTCGGCCACCTTCTCGGCGTGGTCGATCAGCAGGACCGACAGGCCGCGCTGGCCCGCCTGGCCCGCGCAGAACAGGCCGGCTGCGCCGGCGCCGATGATGATGGCGTCAAAGAAAGGAATGGTCATGGACGCCGCGGATTGTAGGGCCCTCACGCACAGCCGATTTCCCGGTTTCAGTGGACTAACATGTGCCCTCCATCCCGCTAGGAGTGCTCCCATGACCGTGATCCGCTATGCCGCCTGCACCCTGGCACTGGGCTTTCTGGCCCCGGCCTGGGCCATCAACAAGTGCACGGATGCCGAGGGCAGGGTGTCCTTCCAGGACGCGTCCTGCCCTGGCCAGGGCGAAAAGATCGAGGTGCGCCCCGCCCTGGAGGGGGCCACGCCGATCCCGTCCCCGCCCTCCACTTCCAGGGAAGGGGCGTTCGGCGCCACCTGGCAGCGCAAGAACCACCTGCAGAACCAGGGCGTTCCCCAGGCACGTGCGGCGCTGGAGCGCAGCCAGAAGGAATGCGCAGCGCAACCCGCGGAGGCCGTGGCCACCGCCGGCCCGCTGCGCAGCACCCTGGCATCGGGCACCCAGTTCGCGCAGGAGCGGGCGGCCGCGGCCGGCCAGGGCAAGGCCGCGTGTGAGGCGCGCAGCGAGGAGTTGCGCAAGCAGCTGAAAGCGCTGGAAGAGGAGCTTGGCTCCCTGTAGCAGGTGTCTCAGAATTCCGTGCTGACCGAGAACAGCGCGGTTCGCGGGGTGCTCCGTGCCAGGAAGCCCGTGCGCACCGACAGCCAATGCGAGGAGTCCGCCAGGTTTTCAACGGTCAGGCGGAACACGGTCGGCTTGCCAGCCAGGCGCGTCGCATAACGCAGGCCCAGGTCGTAGCTGTCGAAGCCGGGGATGCTCTGCTGGTTGTCCACACTGGCCATCTGGCGGGCCACCTTGCTGTACCTGCCGGTCAGGGTCAGGCCGGGCAGCGCGGTGATATCCCACTCTGCGCCCAGCACCAGGCTGTGCTCCGGGATGCCGATGGCCTTCTTGCCGTCGTTGGCGCCGTTCAGGGTCTTGGACTGCACGGCGTCGGACAGTGCCAGGCCGGCATTCAGGCGCAGGCTCTTCGCCACTTCGCCGTAGACCGACAGCTCCAGGCCGCGGTTGCGTTGTTCACCATCGACCACGAGGAAGTTCTTCCCGTTGACGTAGGACACCGGCTGGCGGATCTGGAACAGCGCGGCACTGGCGCCAAACGAGCCGCCGTCGTACTTCAGACCCGTCTCGATCTGCTTGCCCTTGAAGGGAGGGAAGACTGTGCCGAGGTTGGCCGTGGACGCGGGGGCCAACGGCCCCTGCGCCAGACCTTCGGCGTAGTTGGCGTACACCGAGAAGCTGGGCGCCAGCTTGTAGCTCGCGCCCAGCGAGGGCGCCGTGGCCGTCTGCTCGAAGCGGCGCTGCTCCACGCCCGCGGAGAACTCGCCGATGTCCAGCTTCTGGTAGCGCACCCCGCCGACCAGGTGCAGGCGGTCGTCCAGCAGGTGCATGGAGTCCATCACGGCCAGGCTGTCGGAGACGCTGTCCTGAAAGCGCAGCGGGAAGCCGCCGCTGGGCAGGGTGGGCCGCGCGACGAAAACGGGGTTGTTGAAGTTGCTGGTGAACGCGCTGCCCATTTGCTGGCTCAGGCTCGCGCCATCCCCCGTGAAGCGCGAATAGCCCAGCACCACCCGGTGCTTGACCGGGCCGGTGGCAAAGCGCATGCGCCAGCCCAGTTCACCCGAGCGCAAGGACGAACCGGTCCTGAAAATGCTGGGCTGGGCGGTGAAGTTGCCGCTGGCCGAGGTGATGCGGGGGTTGCCCGCGTTGATGTTCGACTCCTCGTAGTCGACGCCGCCCAGCACGCCGAACACGGTGGATTCGGGCGTGATGTCGTATTCCACGCGCGAGACGGCAGAAGAGCTCTTGGTGTCGCTGCTGTCCCAGGGCTGGCTGAAGGCCTGTTTCGTTGCTGGCGGTGCGGGCAGGGCAAAGCCATCGTTGAAGCGGAAGAACTGGGGGAAGCCGTCGAAGTGCCGGCGGTTCTGGGCCACGTCCAGGCTCACGCGCAGCTTCTCACCCGCGTAGTCGAGCGCAACCGACAGATGGTCGGTGCCCACCCGCTCGTTCGGCACGCCGGTGGAGCCGCCGCCCCGGCTGGCGGCGTTCACGCGCACCCCCCATTCGTTGTCGGTGCCGAAGCGGCGCCCCACATCCAGGTGGGCACCCATCTGGCCGTGCGACGAGCCCGACAGCGTCAAGCGGGTCAGCGGGACATCCGTGCCGCGCTTGGGCACCAGGTTGATCGTGCCGCCGGTGGTGCTGCTGCTCGGCCCGATGCCGTTGAGCAGCGCACTCGGGCCCTTGAGCACTTCGATGCGCTCGAACTGCTCCACGGCAATGCGCCGCGTGTCCACCACCGCGAAGGTCTCGTTGAACGAGATGTCCTGGCTCAGCATGGGCAGGCCGCGCAGGAAGAACACGTCCACCGCATTGCTCTCGGAGTTGGTGGAGCGCACGGCCGGATCAACGGCCAGCACGTCGATCAGGCGCCGTGCCTGCGCATCGCGCGAAGCCTGCTCGGTGTAGCCGCTGATGGCAACGGGGGCATCGAGCAAAGCGGTGTTGCCCAGGGCCCCCAGGCGCGCGCCCTTGGCGACCTGGCCGCCCGCGAAGGGCTGGTACACCTGGTTCGGGTCGCGCGAGCCCTCGACGGTCACGGTCGCCATGCTGCGCTCTGCCGTGCCCGGTACGGCTGGCGCTGCAGCCTGGGCGGCAGGGGGCGCGGGGCGCACGGTGAGGGTGTCGCTTCCCAGGCGCACCAGGGCCAGGCCCGAGCCGGCCAGCGCACGCTGTGCGGCCTCTTCTGCCGCGAAGCTGCCGCGCACCGCGGGGGCGGTCTTGCCCCGCAGCAGCGCCGGGTCGGCGGTCAGGATCCTGCCGCTTTGCCGGGCGATGCGGGCCAGCGTCTCGTCCAGGGGGCCCGCGGGCAGGTCCCAGTTCTGCACGGCGCCGGCCTGGGCCACCAGGGGCGTGTCTGCCGTGGAATGGGCTTGCGCAAAGCTGGTGCTGCCCAGGGCAGCGGTCAGGGCTGCCACGAGCAGGCGGGGGCTAAAGGAAGGGCTGGGCATGGATCGGGTTCCTGTGCTGGGGTTGGGAAGAGGGTGCTCTCCTCCTTGTCCAACGGGCCCGGCAAAACCCCTCATGCATCGGTAAAAAAATTTCCGTCAGCTGCCTGCAACGTCGATCAGGGTCAGCAGGGGGCCATAGGTGGTGATGCGGATGGGCTGGGTGTCCACCAGGGCCTGCAAGGCCTGCGCCGTGTCGCTCAGCCGGAACACCCCGAAGACCCGCAGCCGGGCGGCGGCCGGGCTCACGCGCAGCAAGCCCCTGCGCCAGGCGGCCAGGGTGGCGACCACATCGCCCAGCGGTTCATCGCGCACGTCCAGAATGCCCTCGGTCCAGCTGGCGCGGTGCGCCATGCGCTGCTCCACCAGCTCGATGCGCTGGCCGTCCATCCAGGCGGCCTGGCCCTCGTGCAAGGTGCGCTGCACGCCATCGCCGGTCTGTACGGCCACGCTGTGCTGCAGCGCCACCACCAGGCTGCGCTCGGCCTCCTGGCGCACCAGGTAGCGCGTGCCCAGGGCCTGGGCCGCGCCATGGAGCGTCTGCACGGTGAAGGGGCGGGGCCGCGCACCGGCCGCTGCCGCGTCGCGGGCCACCTGCACCAGCAGCTCGCCCGCACGCAGCCGCACCAGGCGCCGTGCCGGGTCGAAGTGCAGGTCGGCCGCGCTGCGGGCATTCAGGTCCAGCGTGCTGCCATCGGGCAGTTGGATGTGGCGGGTCTCGGCGGTGCCGGTGTGCACATCGGCCAGCAGCTCACCCAGCGGCTGGCTGCGGTGGGCGAGGTAGCCGGCTCCCACCCCGGTGGCCAGCAGCAGGGCCGAACCGCCCAGGATGCCTCTACGCCGGAGCGCGACCGGCTCTGGCGCCGAAGCCAGGCTCTGGTGGACGGCCTTCAACTGGCCCGGGCTGCGCTGGTCGATGCGCTGGATCTGTCCCACCGGATCGACCAGCACACCCTGCACGCGCTGCCAGGCCGCGGCATGGCGCGCATCGGCAGCCAGCCAGCGCGCGAAGTCCTCGCGCTCGCCGGTCGCCACGCTGCCGGAAGTCAGTCGGACCTGCCAGTTCACAGCGGCCGTGATGGGGTCCTCGGCAGATTCGGAAGGAGAATGGCTCATGGCATGCCGCTGCCCGCGTCCTGCCGGCAGCAGTGCAGGTAGGCCTGCTTCACATAGCGCTACACGCTGGCCACCGAAACGATCATCTCCGCGGAGATCGGCACATGCGTCAGCCGGTAGATGCGGTGCAGCAGAATGGACTGATTCACC
>NZ_JBKDTZ010000185.1:0-18147 GCF_046339755.1 Acidovorax sp.
CCCCAGCATTGGTGGTCATGACGATGATGACGTTGCGGAAGTCCGACTTGCGGCCGTTGTTGTCGGTAAGGGTGCCGTGGTCCATCACCTTGAGCAGCACGTTTAAGACATCCGGATGCGCCTTCTCGATCTCGTCGAGCAGCAGCACCGCGTGCGGCTTCTTCGTGATGGCTTCGGTCAACAGGCCACCCTGGTCGAACCCGACATAGCCCGGGGGCGCACCGATCAGGCGGCTCACGGCATGGCGCTCCATGTACTCCGACATGTCAAAGCGCAAAAGCTCGATGCCCATGATATAGGCCAGTTGCTTGGCGGCCTCGGTCTTGCCCACGCCCGTGGGGCCGCTGAACAGGAACGAGCCGATTGGCTTGTCGCCCTTGCCCAGGCCGGAGCGTGCCATCTTCACCGAGCTGGCGAGCACTTCCAGGGCCTTGTCCTGGCCGAACACCACGCTCTTCAAGTCACGCTCCAGCGTCTGCAGCTTGCTGCGGTCGTCGTTGGACACGTTGGCCGGCGGGATGCGCGCGATCTTGGCCACGATCTCTTCGATCTCGGCCTTGCCGATGGTCTTCTTGCGCTTGCTCGGCACCATGATGCGCTGGGCGGCACCGGCTTCGTCGATGACGTCGATCGCCTTGTCGGGCAGATGGCGGTCATTGATGTACTTGGCGCTCAGCTCGGCCGCAGCCTGCAGGGCGGCCGTGGCGTACTTCACGCTGTGGTGCTCCTCGAAGCGCGACTTCAGGCCCTTCAGGATGTCGATGGTCTCGGCCACCGTGGGCTCGACCACGTCCACCTTCTGGAAGCGGCGCGACAGCGCGGCGTCTTTTTCGAAGATGCCACGGTACTCCGTGAAGGTGGTGGCGCCGATGCACTTGAGCTGGCCGCTGGACAGCGCCGGCTTGAGCAGGTTGGACGCATCGAGCGTGCCCCCCGAGGCTGCGCCCGCACCGATCAGGGTGTGGATCTCGTCGATGAACAGGATGGCGTTGGGCTTGTCCTTGAGCGACTTGAGCACACCCTTGAGGCGCTGCTCGAAATCACCGCGGTACTTGGTCCCGGCCAGCAGCGCGCCCATGTCGAGCGAGTACACCACGGCCTCGGCCAGGATCTCGGGCACGTCGTTCTGCGTGATGCGCCAGGCCAGGCCCTCGGCGATGGCGGTCTTGCCCACGCCGGCCTCACCCACCAGCAGCGGGTTGTTCTTGCGGCGGCGGCACAGGATCTGGATGGTGCGCTCGACCTCGTAGTTGCGCCCGATCAGCGGATCGATCTTGCCATCCTTGGCGGCCTGGTTCAGGTTCTGCGTGAACTGCTCCAGCGGCGAGGCCTTCTCGTTGCGTTCGGCAGAGCCGCCCTCCTCGCCCTCGGCCTGATTCTCGGCCTTGGCGGGCTCTGGTGGCTCACCCTTCTTGATGCCGTGGGCAATGAAGTTGACCACGTCCAGGCGCGTCACGCCCTGCTGGTGCAGGTAGTACACGGCGTGCGAGTCCTTCTCGCCGAAGATGGCCACGAGCACGTTGGCGCCGGTGACTTCCTTCTTGCCGTTGCCGGTGGACTGCACGTGCATGATGGCGCGCTGGATCACGCGCTGGAAACCCAGCGTGGGTTGCGTGTCCACCTCATCGGTGCCGGCCACCTGGGGGGTGTTGTCCTTGATGAAGTTCGACAGCGACGAACGCAGATCGTCGATATTGGCCGAACACGCGCGCAGCACCTCCGCTGCGCTGGGGTTATCAAGCAGTGCAAGCAGCAGATGCTCCACGGTGATGAACTCGTGGCGCTGCTGGCGGGCCTCGACGAAGGCCATGTGCAAGCTGACTTCCAGTTCTTGGGCAATCATGTGAACTCCTTTGTGCTTGCGTGGAATGGATAACTGTAGATCGGGACGAAAAACCTGTTATTCAACAGGTTCACTGACACATTGCAGCGGGTGCCCGGCCTTGAGGGCCGCATCGAGCACCTGCTCGACCTTGGTGGCCGCCACGTCGCGCGAATACACGCCGCAGACGCCTTTGCCGTCGAGGTGGATCTTGAGCATGATCTGGGTCGCCTGCTCCCGGTCCTTGCTGAAGAACTCCTGCAGCACCACGATCACGAACTCCATGGGCGTGTAGTCGTCATTGAGCATGACCACCTGGTACATCTGTGGCGGCTGGGTCTTTTGCGTGCGTCTTTCCAGCACGACCGAACCGCCGTCATCCCGCGCAGGCCTGGTGACAGGCGGCGCGGCTTTGGGAGAAGGTGGTTTTGTTGCCATGAATTTCATTCTAGCGACACGCGCGTAACGCTGCCGCAGGAGAAATCTGATGTTCATCCGTTTTTTTTCAAGGCTGGCCTGAGCAATATTCTTGCCAGGCCATATGCAGACCGACAAAACACCCTTTGGGCGAATATGAAACGGCAGCCCTCCTAGTCATAAACCACGGTCGCCGAGCCGGCTCCAACCTGCGCGCTCCAGGCGGCCAGGGCAGCATCACTGGGGTAGAAGCGGCTGCTGTCGGACAGCTGGATCTCGGCGACGGCCGAGGCGCTGCCGGCGGCCCCCTGGGGGGTGCCCGTGCAGCGCAGCCCCATGCGCACGCGCAGGCCGTGCAGCAGGTCGCCCTCGGGCGCCTCCTCGCGGCGCGGCGGGAACTCGCGCAGCAGTTTCTGCACCTCGGGCGCCTTGTCATTCACCACCACATGCAGGTACTTGCCGAAGCGCGCGCGCGCACCGGCCAGGTCCCACACCTGCTGCACTTTCACGCGCAGGCCGCCGCTGAAATGGTCCAGCTGCAGCCGGCCCATCATCACCACGAACTCGTCCTCCTTGAGCTGGTTCCTGTAGGTGTTGATCAGGGCTTCGTCGGCCGAGGCCTCGATCACGGCCGACTTGTCGTCCAGCTTGAACAGCGCAAGCTTGCCGCGCTGGCCGTTGATGACCCGGAAGTCGCTGATGATGCCGGCCAGGATCTGCGGCTCGCGGCTGTCCAGCAGCTCGTCGATCTGCGTGCGCACGAAGCGCCGCACCTCCACCGCCACCTCTTCGAACAGGTGGCCCGAGAGGTAGAAGCCCACCGCCGTCTTCTCCAGCGTCAGGCGCTCCTTGATGCCCCAGGGCGTCACGTCCACCAGGTCGGGCTCCTGCGTGCTCGATCCATGGGCGTCGTCGCCCATCATGTCGAACAGGCCGCCCTGGTTGACGTTGGCCAGCGAGGCCGCGGCGAAGTCGAAGGCCCGGTCGATGGAAGCCACCAGCGAGGCGCGGTTGAGGTTGAGCGAGTCGAAGGCGCCGGCCTTGATCAGTGCCTCCACCGTGCGCTTGTTCATGCGCGCGCGGTCCACGCGCAGGCAGAAGTCGAACAGGCTCTTGAACGGACCCTTGATGGAACCGTTGGGGCCTTCGCCCCGCCCTTCGCGCGCCGCCACGATGGCCTCGATGGCCGCCTGCCCACCGCCCTTGACGGCCCCCAGGCCGTAGCGGATGACCTTGTCGGTCACCGGCTCGAAGCGGTACATGCCGCGGTTCACGTCGGGCACCTCGAAGTTCATGCCGAAGTTCTTGCGCGCGTCCTCGAACAGCACCTTGAGCTTGTCGGTGTCGTCCATTTCCACCGTCATGTTGGCGCAGAAGAACTCGGCCGTGTAGTGCACCTTGAGCCAGCCGGTGTGGTAGGCCAGCAGCGAGTAGGCGGCCGCGTGCGACTTGTTGAAGCCGTAGCCCGCGAACTTTTCCATCAGGTCGAACACCTCGTCGGCCTTCTCCTCGCTGATGCCCTGCTTGGCGGCACCGGCGCGGAAGATCAGCCGGTGCTCGGCCATCTCCTCGGCCTTCTTCTTGCCCATGGCGCGGCGCAGCATGTCGGCGCCGCCCAGGCTGTAGCCGCCCAGCACCTGGGCGGTCTGCATCACCTGCTCCTGGTAGACCATGATGCCGTAGGTCTCGGCCAGCACCTTCTCCACCAGCGGGTGCGGGTACTCCACCACTTCCTTGCCATGCTTGCGGTTCACGAAGCTGGGGATCAGGTCCATGGGACCCGGGCGGTACAGCGCGTTCAGCGCGATCAGGTCCTCCAGCCGGCTCGGGCGCGCTTCGCGCAGCATGCCCTGCATGCCACGGCTTTCAAACTGGAACACGGCCTCGGTCTTGCCGTCGGAGAAGAGCTTGTAGGTCGGTCCGTCATCGAGCGGGATGGCCTCGAAGGCGAAGTTCTCCTGGCCCTTGTGGCGCTTCATGATGAACTCGCGCGCAATCTCCAGGATGGTGAGCGTGGCCAGGCCCAGAAAGTCGAACTTCACCAGGCCGATGGCCTCCACGTCGTCCTTGTCGTACTGGCTCACGGCCGATTCGCTGCCCGGCTGCTGGTACAGCGGGCAGAAGTCGGTGAGCTTGCCCGGCGCGATCAGCACGCCCCCGGCGTGCATGCCGATGTTGCGCGTCATGCCCTCGAGCTTCTGCGCCATCTCGATGACGGTCCTGACGTCCTCCTCCTTGCGCACACGCTCGTAGAGCATGGGCTCGAGCTCCAGCGCGTAGTTGTTCTTGTCGCCATCCTTCTTGACTTCAGGCGGGTACTGCAGCGTATAGGACATGCCGGGCTTGCCCGGCACGAGCTTGGAGATGCCGTCGCAGAAGGTGTAGCTCATGTCCATCACGCGGCCCACGTCGCGGATGGCGGCCTTGGCGGCCAGCGTTCCGAACGTGGCGATCTGGCTCACGGCGTTCTTGCCGTACTTTTCCTTCACGTAGTCGATCACCCGGTCGCGGTTGGACTGACAGAAGTCGATGTCGAAGTCGGGCATGGACACCCGCTCGGGGTTCAGGAAACGCTCGAAGAGCAGGTTGTATTCGAGCGGATCGAGGTCGGTGATCTTGAGCGCATAGGCCACCAGCGAGCCGGCGCCCGAACCCCGGCCCGGGCCCACGGGGCAGCCGTTTTCCTTGGCCCACTGGATGAAATCGCCCACGATGAGGAAGTAGCCGGGGATGCCCATCTTGAGGATGGTTCCGATCTCGAACTCCAGCCGCTCCACATAGCGTGGGCGCTGCGCATCACGGTCGGCCTCTTTCGGGAACAGCAGCTTCAGGCGCTCTTCCAGGCCTTCGAAGGACGCATTGCGGAAGTGCTGGTCGATCGGTATGCCGCCGGGCGTGGGAAAGTCCGGCAATTGCGGCTTGCCCAGCACCAGGGTCAGGTTGCATCGCTGGGCGATCTCCACTGTGTTGGCAATCGCCGAGGGAATGTCGGCGAACAGCGCCTGCATCTGGGCCGAGGACTTGAAATACTGCTCGCGCGTGAAGCGGCGCACCCGGCGCGGGTTGGCCAGGATCTCGCCTTCGGCGATGCACACGCGCGCCTCGTGGGCCTCGTAGCCCTCGGCATCGGCGAACTGCACCGGGTGGGTGGCCACCACGGGCAGGTGCAGGCGCGCGGCCAGTTTCGCGGCGGCCAACACGTGGGCCTCGTCATCGGGCAGGCCGGCGCGCTGCAGCTCGATGTAGAAGCGGTGCGGGAAGATGCCCGCCAGGCGCAGCGCCAGGTCTGCGGCACCGGCGTCGTCGCCCTTGAGCAGGGCCTGCCCCACGGGGCCGGCCTGGGCGCCCGAGAGCACGATCAGCCCTTCGGACAGTTCCTGCAGCCATTCCCAGGTGCACACGGCGACGTTCTTGACGATGTTGCGCGTCCAGGCGCGGGCCAGCAGTTCCGACAGGCTGAGGTAGCCCTGCCGGTTCTGCACCAGCACGATCATGCGCGAGGGCGGGGCCGTGCCCTCGCCCTCCAGGAAGATCTCGGCGCCCAGCAGGGGCTTGACGCCCTTGCCCCGGGCTTCCTTGTAGAACTTGATGGCGCCGAAGAGGTTGTTGAGGTCGGTGATGGCCAGGGCGGGCTGGCCATCGGCGGCGGCGGCCTTGGCCACCTCGTCGATGCGGTTGGTGCCGTCGACGACGGAATACTCGGTGTGCAGGCGCAAGTGAACAAACATGGACTCCATTGTAGAAAGCCCGGTGCATCCCGTAACCGAAACGTTTGCGACAGGGAGATTCAGGAGCCGGGAGCGGCCGGTACAATGCACGTTCGGTTTTTCCCGGCCTGCCCCGGTGCCGCCAGCGCGCACCGGCCGCTCCCGGAACATCCGGTTTCCTTTTTTTGCCTGAAAGCTGCTTGCGATGCTTCGTGCCCCACTGCCGTTTATCTCCGCCCTGCTGGCTGCAGGTGTCCTTGCCGGGTGCTCGACCACCACGGAAGACAAGACCGCCAACTGGAGCCCGAACCGCATCTACTCCGAAGCCAAGGATGAAATGAATTCGGGCGGCTACGACAAGGCCGTGCCGCTGTTCGAGAAGCTCGAAGGCCGTGCCGCCGGCACGCCGCTGGCCCAGCAGGCCCAGCTGGACAAGGCCTACGCCCACTACAAGGCCGGTGAAAAGGCGCAGGCCGTGGCCACGCTCGACCGCTTCATGAAGCTGCACCCTGCCAGTCCCGCGCTGGACTACGCGCTGTACCTCAAGGGCCTGGTCAATTTCAATGACAACCTGGGCCTGTTCTCGTGGCTGTCGCGCCAGGACCTGTCCGAGCGCGACCAGAAGGCCGCCAAGGATTCGTTCGAATCCTTCAGCGAACTGGCCACACGCTTCCCCGACTCGCGCTACGCCCAGGACGCGCGCCAGCGCATGACCTACATCGTCAACTCGCTGGCCCAGTACGAAGTGCACGTGGCGCGCTACTACTACCAGCGCGGCGCCTATGTGGCCGCCATCAGCCGCGCCCAGGTGGCCGTGGCCGACTACCAGGGCGTGCCCGCCGTGGAAGAGGCGCTCTACATCCTGATGCAGTCCTACGACGCTCTGGGCATGACCCAGCTGCGCGACGACACCCGCCGCGTGATGGACGCCTCGTATCCGCAAAGCGAGTATGTGCGCGCCGGGCTCAAGGGCAAGTCGGATCCATGGTGGAAGTTCTGGTAGTCCGCTGACCCGTTCAGACGGCGTCTGAACTCGCCGCCAGCAGATCATCCAGCGCGGCCGCGAAATCCTCCGGGGACTCCAGGCGCCGCATGGGCGGCAGGGCACGCAGCAGCCGCTTGCCATAGCCCATGGTGGCCAGGCGCGTGTCGCCGACCACCAGCACCCCGCGGTCCGACTCGCGCCGTATCAGCCGGCCCGCGCCCTGCTTGAGCGCCACGGCCGCCTCGGGCACCGAGTACTGCTGAAACGAACTTCCCCCCGCCTCTTCGATGCGCTGGCTGCGCGCCTCGACCAGCGGATCGCCCGGCGGCGGGAACGGCAGCTTGTCGATGATGACCAGCTGCAGGGAATCGCCCGGCACGTCGAAGCCCTCCCAGAATGTGGCCGAGGCCACCAGGATGCACCCCGGAGCGCCATGCATGCTGCCTTCGCGAAAGCGCTCCATGAGGCGGCGCTTGGGCCACTCGCCTTGCACCAGCACCGACAGCGACTGCCCATCGCCGAACCGGCGGTGCAAGGCATCACCGATCAAGGCCAGGGCCTTGAGCGTGGTCGTGAGCACCAGGGTGCGCCCGCCGATGCGGGCGGCGGCATCACCGGCCAGCCGGGCAATGGCTGCGCTGTGCGCCGGATCGGCCGGCTTGGGCAGGTGGCGCGGCACGTACAGCGCAGCCTGCGTGGCGTAGTCGAAGGGGCTGTCCACGCGCAGGATCTCGGCGCCCTCCAGGCCGCAGCGCTCCACGAACCAGGTCAGGCCCTCATCGGCACCGAGCGTGGCCGAGGTGAAGATCCAGGCCCGCTCGCGCTCGCCCTCGGGGTCGGGCCATTCGTCGCCCTGCACGCTCTGGGTGGGCTGGGTCAGCAGGCGGGTGCGCATGGCATGGGCAATGTCGAGCGGCGATTCGACCAGCCGCACCTGGGTACTGGCGCCCAGGTCGATCCAACGTACCGCATCATCGCTGCAGGGGCCGGCAAAGCGCGCCAGGCGCGCCAGCAGTTCGGTGCTGCGTTCGTACAGGCGTGCCAGGTCGGGCGCGGTCTCGCTCAAGGTGTCGAGGGCTTCCTGGGCCTGGGCGCAGGCGCTGGCCAGGGCGCGCAGGCTGGCCTGCCAGGCGGCTGAATCGGCACCCTCGGGCGCCATGCCGGCCCAGCCGCGCTTGCCCTGCGCGCCGCCCGCAGCGCGCAGATCGTCCACGCCGCGTTCCACCCGGTTCGCAAGCACCACCCAGTCGGCCAGGCCGCGCGCATGCGCCAGGCCGGCGGCCAGCAGGTCGCGCGCAAAGTCGAGCAACTGGCCCGAGGACAGCTGCAGGCCCAGGAACTGCACACCGGTCTCGCTGATCTGGTGCGCTTCGTCGAACACCACCACGCGCACCGAGGGCAGCAGTTCGGCCACGCCGGATTCGCGCACGGCCATGTCGGCAAAAAAGAGATGGTGGTTGATCACCACGATGTCGGCCGCCAGTGCCTCGCGCCGGGCGATGTTCACATGGCATTCACGCGCCCGCGGGCAGCTGGCGCCCAAGCAGTTCTCGCGCGTGGACGTCACCAGGGGAATCACCGGCGAGCGTTCGTCCAGACCCGTGAGTTCGGCCAGGTCGCCGCTTCGGGTGGTGCGCGACCAGTCTTCCACTTTGGCCAACACACGCACGACATTACGATCTGTTACCGCACCGTCCTGGCGTGCCTGCACCATGCGGTGCAGGCACAGGTAGCTGGCCCGGCCCTTGAGCAAGGCAGCCCGCACAGGCACGCCCAGCACCTCGGCCAGCAGCGGCAGGTCGCGTGCGAACAGCTGGTCCTGCAGCGCCTTGGTGGCCGTGGAGAGCAGCACGCGCTCGCCGCTGAGCAGTGCCGGGACCAGGTAGGAGAAGGTCTTGCCCACGCCGGTGCCGGCCTCCACCACCAGCTTGCCGCCTTCTTCCATGGTGCGGGCCACGGCGGCGGCCATGCGGGTTTGGCCTTCGCGCGGGCGAAACTGGGCATCGGAGCGCGCCAGCAGGCCGCCGGGTGCGAACACCTCCTTCACCACCTCGGCCAGCGGCATCAGGCGCGCTCCCGGCGGTGTAGCAAGCGCTCCATGCGTCGCGTGATCGGTCGCCGCAGGGGCGGAAGGTGGGTGGATTTCAAGAGAGGGTGCCCGGCAGTCATGGCAAAAATGCCACAGGCGGGCGGATAATACGCGCTTCAGAGCATCCAGACGACAGACAGGCCCGTTGGCACACCACAATCACCAGCATGAGCACCAAAGCGTTTCGCCTTATCGCCTCCACCGGCATCCACAAGGGTGACCGCGAGTACCAGCAAGACCAGGTGGCCCTGATTGCACACGAGCGGCACAACGGCTGCGTGCTGGGGGTCGTGGCAGACGGCATGGGGGGACGCAGCGGTGGACGCAAGGCGTCCGACCAGGTCATGATGACCGCGCGCCAGCTCTTCGAGCGCTATTCACCCGAGACCGACGACCCGGCCGCCATGCTCAAGAGCATGGTCGAAGAAGCGCACATCGTCATCCGCCTCACCGCCATCTCGGCCGAGCAGGAGCCGCACAGCACCATTGCCGCCTTCCTGATCAACCCGCGCGGCGACTGCCATTGGGTGCATGCCGGCGACTCGCGCATCTACCACTTCCAGGGCGGGCGCCTGGCGCACCGTACCAGCGACCACTCCTACGTGCAGGCCCTGGTGGACCGCGGCGAGCTGACCGAAGCCGAGGCCAACAACCACCCGCACTCGAACATCCTGGTGGGCTGCCTGGACACCGAGAGCGACCCGCCCAGCACCACCCACAGGATCCCCCAGCTGCACCCGGGCGACCCGCTCATGGCCTGCAGCGACGGCGTGTGGCATTACTTCTCGCCGACCGAGCTGGCCTCGGTGGTCGAATCGCTCTCGCCGCGTGAAGCGACCGAGTTCCTGATCGAAAAGGCCCGCACCCGGGCGCGCGGGGGCGGCGACAACCTGTCGCTGGTGATCGTGAAGATCGAGGCCCTGATCGAGGAGAAGAAGCCCATCCAGGGCATGGGCATGGGTGCGCGCCCTGCCCCCACCGCCCCTGCGGCGGCAGGCACCACGACCAGCAAGGTCTGAAGGCGCGGGCAGCACCCCGCGGCCCTGCGGGCTGCTGCCGCACCCCACCAACGTCGCCCCTGGATGGGAGCCGGGGCGGCGATATCCGCGTCTTACTTCGCTGCCTCCGGTGCCGGTACGGGCAGCGGTGCGGCCGGCTTGCGGCCTGATGCGGCGGCAGCGGCCTGGTCGCGCGCTACCCGGGCGCGGCGCGCTTCGGCCGCCTTCAGCTCCTCGGCATGGCGCTCGCGGGCGCGGCCCGCACGCTGGGCTGCTTCGGCGGCACGCTGGGCCCTCTCGGCCTCGCGCTGCTGGATGTCCTGGGCGCGCGGGGTGGGAACCACAGGGGTCTTGGGGGTACGCGGCGTGCGCGGGGTCTGCACATGCGGCTGACCACGCACGCCGATCCCCACCCCGGGCACTTCACCAGGCGGCCCGGGCTGGGCGCTCTGCTTCTCCGCAATGCTGCGCCTGCGGTCGGCCGCCTTCTCCTTGCGCTCGGCATCGTTGATCTGCATTTCCCGCTTGCGCAGCCCAGCCTCGGCCTCGCGCGTGCGGTTGCGCGAGGTGCGCAGGCAGTCTTCCACCGCAAAGAGCTTGTAGCACTCCTTGTCGGCACCAAGCTGCCGCTCGGCAATGGCCTTGCGCTCCTGGTCGATGCCCGCCCGCTCGGCCTTGCGCTGTGCATGGGCCGCCTTGCGTTCGGGCGATGCATCGGGGGCATCGTCCTGCGCCCTGGCCGGCGCCAACACAACCGCCTGCACCGCAAGGCACAGCGCGGGGATGAAGAATAAGCGCCGCATTGTCGTCTTGCTTGTCATGTCAACCCTGTATCCACCACGCGGCGCTCGAGCGCCAGAAATTCCTTGGACTGCATTTCGTTCAGGCGCGACACCGTGCGCGGGAACTCATGTGCCAGGGGACCTTCCGTGTACAACGCATCGGGCGGCACGGCCGCCGACATGATGAGCTTCACGCGCCGGTCGTACAGCACGTCCACCAGCCAGGTGAAACGCCGCGCGGGCGAGGCCATGGCCACCGGCAGGTAGGGCACGTCGGACAGCAGCACGGTGTGGAACTGCGTGGCGATCTCCAGGTAGTCGTTCTGCGAACGCGGCCCACCGCAGAGCTCACGGAAATCGAACCATACCACCCCGCCAGCCTTGCGCTTGGCGCGGATCTCGCGCGCCTCGATGTGCAGCACCGGGTCTTCGTCATGCACCTCGGCCAGCTGGTTGAAGGCCTCGTTCATCTGCGCGTCGGCATCCGGGCCCAGGGGCATGTGGTAGAGCTTGACCTGCTCCATGGTGCGGCGCCGGTAGTCGGTGCCGTTGTCCACGTTCACCACCTCCAGGCGCTCATTGAGCAGCGCGATGGCGGGCAGGATGCGGTCGCGGTGCAGGCCGCCCGGGTACAGGTCGTCGGGCTTGAAGTTGGAGGTGGTGACGAAGCCCACACCGTTCTCGAACAGCGACGCCAGCAGGCGGTGCAGGATCATCGCGTCGGTGATGTCGGCCACGTGGAATTCGTCGAAGCAGATCAGCTTGTAGCGCTTGGAAATGCGCTCGCCCAACACATCGAGCGGGTTCTGCGTACCCTGCAGGCCCGCCAGCTCGCGGTGCACCTCGCGCATGAACTCGTGAAAATGCAGGCGCACCTTGCGCTTCAAGGGCACGGCGTTGAAGAAGCATTCCATGAGGAAGCACTTGCCCCGCCCTACCCCACCGTACATGTAGACGCCGCGCGGGATGTCGGGGTGGTTGATGAGCTTTTTGAACGCGTTGGAGCGCCGCTCCTTGTAGGTCGCCCACTCATCGGCGCAGCGCTGCAGCGCATCCACGGCGCGCAACTGCGCGGGGTCGCTTTGGAAGCCCTTGGCCTCGAGTTCGGCCAGGTAGGCCTGTTTGACAGTCACGGTGCGCTCGCCTCTGCTGGGATTGAACAATGCACAAGGCGCCGCCGCCCTTCTCAGGGCGACGGCGCCATCCATCTCCACGGGGTGGAGATCAGATCATCAGAAGTTCAGCGTACGCTTGTCCACGGCCAGGGCCGCTTCCTTCGTGGCTTCGCTCAGGCTGGGGTGGGCGTGGCAGATGCGCGCGATGTCTTCGCTGCTGGCCTTGAACTCCATGGCCACGACGGCTTCGGAGATCAGCTCGCTGGCCTGTGGGCCCACGATGTGCACGCCCAGGATCTCGTCGGTGTCGGCATCGGCCAGCATCTTGACCATGCCGGTGGTGTCGCCCAACGCACGTGCGCGGCCGTTGGCCAGGAAGGGGAAGCTGCCGGCCTTGTACTTGACGCCGTCGGCCTTGAGCTGCTGCTCGGTGCGGCCCACCCAGGCGATCTCGGGGCTGGTGTAGATGACCCAAGGCACGGTGTTGAAGTTCACGTGGCCATGCTGGCCGGCAATGCGCTCGGCCACGGCTACGCCTTCTTCCTCGGCCTTGTGCGCCAGCATCGGGCCGCGCACCACGTCGCCCACGGCCCACACGCCGGGCAGGTTGGTCTTGCAGTCGGCATCGACCACGAGGGCGCCGCGCTCGTCCAGGGCCAGGCCCACGGCTTCGGGGTTCAGGCCGATGGTGTTGGGCACGCGGCCGAAGGAGACGATGAGCTTGTCCACCTCCAGCGCCTGGGCTTCGCCCTTGGCGTTGGTGTAGGCAATGCTCACGCCCTTCTTGCCGGTCTTGATCTCGCCGACCTTCACGCCCAGTTCGATCTTCAGGCCCTGCTTGTCGAAGGCCTTCTTGGCTTCCTTGGCGATCTGCTCGTCCACCGCGCCCAGGAAGGTCGGCAGGCCTTCGAGGATGGTGACTTCGGCACCCAGGCGGCGCCACACCGAGCCCATTTCCAGGCCGATCACGCCCGAGCCGATCAGGCCCAGCTTCTTGGGCACCGCGCCCACGCGCAGCGCGCCGTCGTTGGACAGCACGAACTCTTCGTCGAACGGCGTGCCGGGCAGCGCACGGGCGTTGGAGCCGGTGGCGATGATGATCTGCTTGCCGGTGATGGACTCTTCGGCGGCGCCGGCCACCTTGATCTCGTAACCACCTTCGGCGGCCTTCACGAACGAGCCGCGGCCGTGGAAGAACGTGATCTTGTTCTTCTTGAACAGGTACAGGATGCCGTCGTTGTTCTGCTTCACGACGGTGTCCTTGCGGGCCAGCATCTTGGCCACGTCGATCTTGACGTCGCTGGCCGAAATGCCGTGCTCGGCAAAGTGCTTGTTGGCATGCTCGAAATGCTCGGACGATTGCAGCAGCGCCTTGGAGGGGATGCAGCCCACGTTGGTGCAGGTGCCGCCCGGTGCGGGGCCGCCCTTTTCGTTCTTCCACTCGTCGAGGCAGGCCACGTTGAAGCCCAGCTGCGCTGCACGGATGGCAGCCACATAGCCGCCGGGGCCGCCGCCGATGACGATCACGTCGAATTGTTTGCTCATGTCGGTCTCAATACTTGTTCATTGAAAAAAGACCCACCGGCGGGCGCGGCCAGGGGCCGGCCACGCGGGTGGGTCGATTCGGGTGCTATCAGATGTCGAACAGCAGGCGCGATGGGTCTTCCAGCGCTTCCTTCATGGCCACCAGGCCCAGCACGGCTTCGCGGCCGTCGATGATGCGGTGGTCATACGACATGGCCAGGTAGTTCATCGGGCGGATCACGATCTGGCCGTTCTCCACCACGGCGCGGTCCTTGGTGGCGTGCACGCCCAGGATGGCCGACTGAGGCGGGTTGATGATGGGCGTGGACAGCATGGAGCCGAAGGTGCCGCCGTTGCTGATCGAGAACGTGCCGCCGGTCATCTCTTCGATGCCCAGCTTGCCGTCCTTGGCCTTCTGGCCGAACTCGGCGATCTTCTTCTCGATGTCGGCAAAGCTCATCTGGTCTGCATTGCGCAGGATGGGCACCACCAGGCCGCGGGGCGAGCCCACGGCAATACCGATGTCGAAGAAGCCGTGGTAGACGATGTCGTTGCCATCGACCGAGGCGTTGAGCACGGGGTACTTCTTGAGGGCGTGCACGGCCGCCTTGACGAAGAAGCTCATGAAGCCGATCTTCACGCCGTGTTCCTTGGTGAACGCGTCCTGGAACTTCTTGCGCATGTCCATCACCGGGGCCATGTTCACTTCGTTGAACGTGGTCAGGATGGCGTTGGTCGATTGCGACTGCAGCAGGCGCTCGGCCACGCGTGCGCGCAGGCGGCTCATGGGCACGCGCTGCTCGGGGCGGCCGCTTAGGTCTTCCTTGGCAGCCGGGGCCGCCACCTGGGGCAGTGCCTTGGTAGGCACGCCTGTAGGAATGGCACTGGGAGCTGCCACGGCCGCCTTGGCGGCACCGCCGGCACCACCAGCGACCGCGCCGAGCACGTCGCCCTTGGTCACGCGGCCGTCCTTGCCCGAACCGGCCACATCGGATGCGGACAGGTTGTTCTCGGCCAGCAGCTTGGCGGCCGCAGGCATGGCCACATCGCCCTTGGAGCCGCCGGTGGCAGCAGCAGGCGCGGGAGCCGATGCAACAGCAGCGGCAGCGGGGGCAGCTGCTGCGGCGGCCACTGCAGGCGCAGCAGCACCGGCCTTGCCTTCGGTGTCGATCTTGGCGATCAGCTGCTCGGCCACCACGGTGGCACCGTCGCCCTGGATGATTTCGGACAGCACGCCAGCGGAAGGCGCGGGCACTTCGAGCACGACCTTGTCGGTTTCGATCTCGATCAGGATCTCGTCCACTGCGACCGCTTCACCGGCCTTTTTCTTCCAGGTGAGCATGGTGGCTTCTGCCACGGACTCGGACAGCTGGGGGACTTTGACTTCTACGATAGCCATATCAATTCTTTCGGAATGGGGTTCTGTTCTGTGTAATCGGGGGTTGCCGGCCTTACTTGGTCAGGACTAAACCCTTGATCTTGCCAAACGCGCCGTCCACCAGCGCCTTTTGCTGTTCCTGGTGCAGGTGCGAGTAGCCCACGGCAGGCGATGCGGAAGCCGCGCGGCCGGAGTAACCCAGCTTCTGGCCATCCAGCATGTTCTCGTGGATGTAGTGCTGCACGAAGAACCAGGCGCCCTGGTTCTGTGGCTCGTCCTGGCACCACACCACGTCCGTGGCGTTCGGGAAGCGCTTGAGCTCGGCCGCGAATGCCTTGTGCGGGAAGGGATACAACTGCTCGACGCGGATGATGGCAACGTCGTCATCCTCGCGCTCGGTGCGCTTCTTGACCAGGTCATAGTAGACCTTGCCCGAGCAGGCAATCACGCGCTTGACCTTGGCAGCCTTCTTCACGATGGCTTCGTCCTGCTCCGGGATCACCGTCTGGAAGCTGCCCTTGGTGAACTCGGACAGCGGCGAGGTAGCGTCCTTGTTGCGCAGCAGCGACTTGGGCGTCATGATGATCAGCGGCTTGCGCAGATCACGCACCATCTGGCGGCGCAGGATGTGGAAGATCTGGCTTGCCGTGGTGGGCTGCACCACCTGCATGTTGGCGTCGGCCGACAACTGCATGAAGCGCTCCAGGCGGGCCGAGCTGTGCTCTGGGCCCTGGCCTTCGTAGCCGTGCGGCAGCATCAGCGTGATGCCGTTGACACGGCCCCACTTGACTTCGCCGGAGGCGATGAACTGGTCGATCACGACCTGCGCGCCGTTGGCGAAGTCGCCGAACTGGGCTTCCCAGATCACCAGGGTGTTGGGGTCGTTGGATGCGTAGCCGTATTCGAAGCCCAGCACCGCCTCTTCGGACAGGATGGAGTCGATCACGACGAACGGAGCCTGGTTCTCGCTCACGTTCTGCAGGGGCACGTAGGTGCCGGTGTCCCACTTCTCGCGCTTCTGGTCATGGATGACCGAGTGGCGGTGCGTGAACGTGCCGCGGCCGCAGTCTTCGCCGGACAAGCGCACGGGGAAGCCGCTGGCCACCAGCGAGGCGAAGGCCATGTGCTCGCCCATGCCCCAATCCACGGGGATGTCGCCACGTCCCATGGCCGCGCGGTCGTCGTAAACCTTCTTGACCAACTGGTGCGGCGTCACGCTTTCAGGGATGGTGGTGATCTTCTCGGCCAGGCGCTTCCACTCGGCCAGAGGGATCGCGGTATCGCCCGCGTCGGTCCACTTCTTGCCCAGGAACGGGCTCCAGTCCACGGCGTACTTGCTCTTGAAGTTGGTCAGCACCGGGTCGACCGTGTGCTTGCCCGCGTCCATGGCGGCGCGGTAGGCCTTGACCATGTCGTCGCCCAGGGTCTCGCCCAGGCCTTGGGTGGCCAGCTTGTCGGCGTACAGCTTGCGCGTGCCGGGGTGCTGGCCGATCTTCTTGTACATCAGCGGCTGGGTCAGGGCAGGTGTGTCCTGCTCGTTGTGGCCGAGCTTGCGGAAGCAGATGATGTCCACGACCACGTCCTTCTGGAATTCCATGCGGAATTCGAGGGCAAGCTGGGTGGCCAGCACCACGGCTTCAGGATCGTCACCGTTGACGTGCAGCACGGGCGACTCGACCATCTTCACGATGTCGGTGCAGTACAGCGTGGAGCGGGCGTCGCGCGGATCGGACGTGGTGAAACCGATCTGGTTGTTGATGATGATGTGCACCGTGCCACCCGTGGAATAGCCACGGGTCTGGGCCAGCGCCAGGGTTTCCTGGTTCACGCCCTGACCGGCAAAGGCCGCGTCGCCGTGCACCAGCACCGGCAGCACCTGCTTGCCCTGGGGGTCGGCGCGGCGGTCCATGCGGGCGCGCACCGAGCCTTCGACCACGGGATTCACGATTTCCAGGTGGGAAGGGTTGAACGCCAGCGACAGGTGGACCGGGCCGCCGGGAGTGGTCACGTCGGAGCTGAAGCCCTGGTGGTACTTCACGTCACCGGCCGGCAAATCTTCGGGTGCGGTGTGGTCGAACTCGGCGAACAGGTCCGCAGGCATCTTGCCCAGGGAGTTCACCAGCACGTTCAGGCGGCCGCGGTGGGCCATGCCGATCACGATTTCCTGCACGCCCTTGGCGCCAGCGGACTGGATCAGTTCGTCCATGGCGGCGATGAAGCTCTCACCCCCTTCAAGGGAGAAACGCTTCTGGCCGACGTACTTGGTGTGCAGGAAGCGTTCCAGGCCTTCGGCGGCCGTCAGGCGGTCGAGGATCTGCTTCTTCTTGTCGGCGCCGAAGCTGGGCTTGCTGCGGATGGTTTCCAGCTTTTCCTGCCACCAGCGCTTCTGGTTCTGGTCGGTGGCATACATGTACTCGGCACCGATGGAGCCGCAATACGTTTCGCGCAGCGCGTTGATCAGCTCGCGCAGCGGCATGGATTCCTTGCCGAAGAACGTGTTGCTGGTGTTGAACACGGTTTCCTGGTCCGCGTCGCTGAAGCCGTAGAACGAGGCTTCGAGTTCGGGGATCGCAGGGCGCTCGGTGCGCTTCCGTGGATCGAGGTCAGCCCAGCGCTGGCCCACATTGCGGTAGGCGGCGATCAGCTGCTGGACGGCGGTGCGCTTGCGGCCCAGCTCGGAGTCTGCACCGGTGGCCACGACGACCTTGGTGCCGCCCTGCTTGGCGCGCTCGGCAAAGGCATTGACGACGGGAAGGTGGGGGACGTCCTTGGCATTGGAGCCATCGACGGCAGGCACATGCTGCAGTGCGTCGAAATACTCGCGCCAGGTGTCGGGCACGCTGCCGGGGTTGGCGAGGTAGTTCTCGTACATCTCTTCGACATAGGGCGCATTGCCGCCGAAGAGGTAGGTGTTGCCTTGGTAGGCTTGATAGACGGTCGTCGTATCGCTCATATTCCGCTGACCTCCGCTTTCCTTGGGAAAGCATTAGCTGGTTGGTAAACCTTCCGCGACACGGCTGAACCGATTGGCGGATGCGACTGTGGCTGGGGAAGGGCCTTGGTACGGGCTGCATTGTGCCACTGATCTGCATCAAGGCCTAAGAACCTGTTTACGATCTCGCAGGGGATCGCGTTGGAGCGCAATCGGGATGAGTGGATGCTTCGGATGCGCAGCATGGGCTCATGCCCATGCAAGCAGCCGGGGCATTCAATCGCCCGATTTCGCCCCAACCCTTCGGGCAGCGGCCTTGGCGGGCGGTGTGCCGGGTTTCGGCGCGATCCCAAAACCCCGCCATTTGGGGGGGCCCGCCCCAAGCCCACCACCCCCCC
>NZ_JBKDTZ010000186.1:0-15263 GCF_046339755.1 Acidovorax sp.
CTTAGTAAAACGTGCGCGGCCTGTCCTGTATGCGCACCACCACACCTTTGCCAGAATGGCGGCCATGACTGCCTCTGCCACACCCCGCCCCGCGCGCTACTGGCTCATGAAATCCGAGCCCGAGGAATGCTCCATCGACGACGCCCTGGCCGCCCCCCAAGCCACCGTACCCTGGACCGGCGTGCGCAACTACCAGGCGCGCAATTTCATGCGCGACGGCATGCAGGTGGGCGACGGCGTGCTGTTCTACCACTCCAGCTGCGCCGAGCCCGGCATCGTCGGCATTGCGCGCGTGGCCTCGGGCACGCGGGCCGACCCCACGCAGTTCGACCCGGCCTCGCCCTACCACGACCCCAAGTCGCCGCCCGATGCGCCGCGCTGGCTGCTGCTCGATGTGCAGGCCCTGCGCAAGACGCGCTTGCTGGGCCTGCCCGAGTTGCGCCAGCACCCGGAGCTTGCGGATCTGCGTGTGCTGCAAAAGGGCAGCCGACTGTCCATCACGCCGGTTGACGAAGCGCATTGGGACCGGATCATGGCCCTGCTGGATTCCAAGGCCTGAGCGCTGCGCCCCCGGCAAGCCCGCAGCCGCCCTGCGTGGCGCGGCGGGCCTGGTGGTGCTCAACGGCGCGCGCAGCGATTGCGCCTGGCACAAGGACGCCGCCTCGCCCGTGCCCGGACTTATCCCCATGGCCCGCATGCCCGTGGCCTTTCGCAACGACGGGGTGCACAACAGCAACGACAGCTTCTTCTGGCGAGCCGCTGCGGCTGATCCGACCCTAAAAGGCAACGCTGAACAAGTCCCTTGCGCGCCGCGCGCCGCGCGCCCCGCTTGGGCGGTCTGCGGCGTTACAAGTGCTCGCCATAGCACGGGCTATGGCTGCGCTTTGCGCCTGGCAGCCCATCCCAGATCAGGACACGCGCCATCGCGAAGACTTATTCAGCGTGGCCTTCATTCGCCATCAAGGCCACGTGCTGGAGCAGCATGATGGTCTTGCCATCCTGGATGCGACCCGAGGCAATGCCCGCCAGCGCCTCGGCCAGGGGCATCTCGATGACCTCGATGTCCTCGCCCTCTTCCACCAGCCCGCCGCCCGCGCGCACACGGTCACCGGGCGCGTACTCGGCGATGAAGAAGTGCAGCTTCTCGGTCACCGAGCCCGGGCTCATCCAGGCCTCGAACAGCTTGCGCGGCGCGCGGATGCGGTAGCCTGTTTCCTCCTCGGCCTCGCGGCGGATGCAGGCCTCGGGATCATCGCCATCGAGCAGGCCGGCGCAGGCCTCGATCAACTGGCCGTCGGGTGAGCCGTTGAGGAAGGCCGGCAGGCGGAACTGGCGTGTCAGTACCACGGTGCGGCGCACAGGGTCCCACAGCAGCAGCACGGCGCCGTTGCCGCGGTCATAGGCTTCGCGGCTCAATCGCTGCCATTCGCCGTCGCGGCGGCGCAGTTCGAAGCTGATCTTGCGCAGGGTGTACCAGCTGTCGGACAGAACTTCGGCATCGAGCAGCCGGACGTTGTCTGCATCGCCTGGCAATGGCGCGGCTTCGGGGCGCTTCATGGCGCCACCGCTTCTTCGGCCGTGGCGCGCATGGGCAGTTCGTCGACGTGGTGATAGACCGGCAAACCCAGGGCCTGCGCCCGGGCGACGTCCCTGTCGGCACCGCGCGATGCGCCGGGCAGGCGCAGCACCGCGTCACAGCGGCTCAGTAGCCGTTCTGCCACCGGGTACTGGTAGGCATGGAACACGGCATCCCCGTGCGTGCGCCCACCGGCCGCGTGGATGATGGGCAGCGCCAGCCACTCGCCCAGCATGGGCAGGTGCCCGCGCTGGTAGATGGGCAGCGCGGCGGCCTCCAGCCGTGCGCGGTTGGCGGCAATGCGCTCGGGGTCGCCATCGGTGCCCGAGAGGTAGGGGCCGGCGATGAGAACGAGCAAGGGGCGGTCTTCCGCTGAGGGATGGGGCATGGAATTCTCCAAAGATGCATTCGTGCAGTATCATGCATTTTCATTGAATTTCATGCAACCGACCCGGCCATGCTCACCACGCAACGCAAGCAGTTCATCCTCCAGCGCCTGGCACAGCAAGGCCAAGTCGTGGCCAAGGGGCTCAGCGACGAATGGGGTGTCTCCGAGGACACGGTGCGGCGCGACCTGCGCGAGCTGGCGGCCGAGGGCAAGCTGCAGCGCGTGCACGGAGGCGCCTTGCCCGCCTCGGCCGCGGTGGGCGACCTGCAGGTACGCCAGGCGCTCGCGCCCGACGAGAAGCGCCTGCTGGGGCGCGCTGGGGCTGCGCTGGTGCGGCCCGGGCAGGTGGTCATCCTGGATGGCGGCACCACTTCGCTGCAGGTGGTGCAGCACCTGCCACCGGACCTGCGCGCCACGGTGGTGACCCACAGCCCGGTGGTGGCCACGGCATTGGCCGGGCATGCGCAGATCGAGGTGCTGACGCTGGGCGGGCGCCTGTACCGGCACTCCATGGTGAACGTGGGCGCCAGCGTGATCGAGGCTGCCGAGCGCCGGCGCGCCGATCTGTTTTTGATGGGTGTGACGGGCGTGCACGCCGAAGCCGGGCTCACGACCGGAGACTTCGAGGAGGCCGCCGTCAAGCGCGCACTGCACCAGCGCTCGGCCGAAACCGTGGTGCTGGCATCCGCCGACAAGCTCGGCGCAGCCTCGCCCTTCACCGTGGCACCAATCAAGGAACTGGCCACGCTGGTGGTGCCGGCCACTGCGCCCCAGCGCGCGCAGAAGGACTTGCGCGCCACTGGCGTGAACCTGGTCCTCGCCGAATAGGACAAACAGGAAAGCCCCGGGCATCGCTGCCTGCGGGGCTTTGGTGCGGCAAGCGGGCGAGCCCGCCAGCGTCACTTCACGGCGTCTTTGACCGCTTCCTTGGCGTCGCCATAGTTTTTCTGAATGCCGCCTTCAACCTGCTTGGCGGCACCCTTGGCCTGCTGCTCGGGGCTGTTGATCACCTCGCCGGCCTTTTGCTGAACCTTGCCAGCAGCTTGTTTGACGGCGCCCTTGACTTGATCGGTGTTCATATCGGTTCCTTTGGTTGGTGAAGCAGAGCAGGATTGCTTTGCATGGACTCAAGGTTACGCGGGCAGTTGACCACCGCACGCGGGCCAACACCGTGGAAAGCCGTCAGCCCCCGCCTACACCCGGAACCTGCCTCACGCCATGGCTACCGATGAGACAGCCGAAAGCCTCGCCCAAGACCATCCCGACGGCAGCGAGCCACCGGGGAACACGCTGCATCATGGATGCCTGGCACCGCTGCGCCGCAAATGTCCGACCAGGGCAGACGCGAAACCCGAGAGTTCGATCCCCTTGCGCACGCAGATCTGCAGGTCGCGCTGGGCCCAGGGCTCGTCCATCTCCACCACCACCACCGGCAGATCGCCCACACCCGCCAGCTTGACGGCGCTGCGCGGCACCAGGCCGATACCCACCCCGGCGCCCACCATGCGGCAGACGGCCTCGAAGCTGCGCACCTGGATGCGCACGTCCAGGTGCCGGCCCAGGGCCGCAGCCGCATTCATGGTGAAGGTGTGGATGGCAGAACCCGCGTGCAGCATCACGAAGGCATGCTCCAGCACCTCGGCGAAACCCACCTGGGCGCGGCCCGACAGGGCATGGCCGTTGGGCACGATCAACACCAGGCGGTCCTGCCGGTACGGGGCCAGCTCCACGCCAGCGCTGCTGCCACTGTCGGCCAGCACGCCGACCTCGATCTCGCCGCTGGCCACCGCCACCACGATCTCGGCGCTGGTGCGCTCCTCCAGCGTCACGCTGACCTGGGGGTACTGCTTGAGGAAGCCGGCCAGGTCGTCGGGCAGGAAGGTGTGCGTGGCATGCGTATTGGCCCACAGGCTCACATGGCCGCGGATGCCGGTGGCAAAGGGCGACAGGTTGGCGTGCATCTGCTCCAGGCTGGCCAGCACTTGGCGCGCATTGCGCAACAGCGCCTCGCCCGCCCGGGTGAGCTGCACACCGCGGGTCTGGCGTTCGAACAATGTGGTGTGGAGCGCATCCTCCAGCCGGCGCAGCCGGTGGCTGGCCGATGAGGGCGCCAGGCAGGCCCGGGCGGCGCCGCGCGTGAGGTTGCGCTCTTCGGCAATGGCGACGAACAGGCGCAGGTCGGTGAGGTCGTAGTTCATGCAGTTGGGCCCCATCGTTCGTCCATGGCGAAGGCATGCTTGCGGGAATAGCAATTGTGCCCTGCAGCATGCTAGGGCAACATCGCTCCCATTGATTCACCCCATATCGCATGCACACATACCGTTCGCGGAAGCTGCATGCTACTAACCCACGTCCCATGTCCTCCTGGAAACACTGGCCCGCTGAACGCATCGGCATCGTCCTGGCCGTTCTCGCCGCCCTGGGCTTTTCGTTCAAGGCCATCTTCGTCAAGCTGGCCTACGCCGTGCCCCAGGCCACGCCGGTCGATTCGGTCACCCTGCTGGCGCTGCGCATGGCGTTTTCGCTGCCGGTGTTCGCCTGGGTCGGCTGGCGCGCCAGCCGCAGCCTGGCGCCGCTGACCCGGCGCGACTGGGCGCTGGTCACCGCCCTGGGCCTGCTCGGCTACTACGGTGCGAGCATTCTCGACTTCATCGGGCTGCAGTACATCAGCGCCAGCCTGGAGCGGCTGATTTTGTTCATGTACCCCACGCTCACCATCGTGATCGGGGTGCTCTTCATGGGCAAGCGCGCCTCCAGGCGCGAAATCGGCTCGCTGCTGCTGTCTTACGCCGGCATCGGCCTGGCCTTTGCACACGACCTGCATGTGGCCGGCGATGCCCGGGCCGTGCTCATCGGCGCGGGCTTTGTTTTCGGCTCGGCCGTGTCGTATGCCTTCTACCAGGCGGGCAGCGAAACGGCCATCCGCACCCTGGGCGCGGCGCGCTTCACCGCCCTGGCCATGCTGGTGTCCACCGTGGCGACGCTGGCGCACTTCACAGTCACGCAACCGGTGGCGGCGCTGGCGCAACCCGCGCCGGTGTACCTGCATGCCCTGGGCATGGCGATCTTCTCCACCGTGCTGCCGGTGTTCATGACCTCCGCCGCCATCCGCCGCATCGGCGCCGCCCGCACCGCGCTGATCGGCAACCTCGGGCCCATGCTGACCATCTTCTTCGGCTGCTGGCTGCTGAACGAGCCGCTGTCCTGGTGGCAGATGGCCGGGGCCGGGCTGGTGCTGGCGGGGGTGCTGCTGATCAGCAAGCGCAGCAAGCCGGCAGAGCCCGCCGCTGTGGTACCTGCGGGGCTGGCGGCGGGCAAGGCGGGCTGACGCCCACCACCGCTATGCCATGCCGTCGTCGGGGCTGCGCCGTCCGCGCTGGCGGTCCGCCCCCACGTCCAGCACGATGGAGCCGTTCACCGCTTCGGCATGGCGCGTAAGGACCGACAGGATCTGGTCCAGCGCCTGGACCTGCCCCGCATCGAGCACCGACACCACGCCCCGGTTGATGTCCGCGATCTGCGGGAACAGCTCGTGGTGCAGTGCCACGCCTTCGCGGGTGGCGGCGATGAGGGCGAAGCGGCGGTCACCGTCCTGTACCTCGCGGCGCACCAGCCGCTTCCTGGCGAGCGCCGCGATGACGCGCGAGGCGCGCGCCGGATCGAGGTGCGCCAGCTCGCTCAGCCGCGAAGGCGATACCGGCCCGCCATCAACCACCAGGCACAGCAGCCGGAACTCGCGCCGCGTCACGCCATAGCGCCCTTCGCACAGGCGCACCACCGGCGCGCCGGCCAGTGCGTACAGCCGCTGCAGCCGGTAGTTCACGAAATCGTCCGGTACACGGGGATTGCGCAACATTCGGAATGTCTCCTCTTTTCTTCATTAGATGAACCATTGGCGCAGGCCTAAGAATTCTTCGCAAAGAGTTCCCTATGCCACTGGAGACAACCTGTGCTTTTGTTCGTTCGCGCCTTCATCTTATATGCGGCCCTGCAGGCAGCCGCCGCCCATGCCCAGATCGTCATCGCCCAGGTCTCGCCCACCAAGGGGCCATTGGCCGTCACGGCCGTGGGCAACTACGAGGGGGCCATGGCGTATTTCAACGCCGTGAATGCCAAGGGCGGCGTGAACGGACAGAAGATCCGCTTCGTGCACGAGGATGACCAGTACAAGCCCGAAGATACCGTGCGCCTGGTCGAGACCATCGCAGCGCGGGACAGACCGCTGGCCTTCATCAACCTGTTCGGCTCCGCCAACGTGCTGGCCCTGCAGTCCAGCAAGGTGCTCGAGCGCGTCAAGATCCCGGCCATCGGCGCCACACCGGGGGCCGAGGCCATGCGCAGCCCCGGCAGCCCCTGGATCTTCCATGTGGCCGCGGGCGACCGCGCGCAGATCCGCCATATCCTGCAGCACCTGTCCACGCTGGGCATCCGCAAGGTCTCGGTCGCCCACCAGGACAATCCCATGGGCAAGAGCGGCCTGGGCCACTTCAATGAAGCGGCTGCAGAACTTAAGCTCGACGTGGTCGGCCGTGTGCCGGTGCCGCCCGTGGGCGAGCAGCTCGCCGCCACGGCCCAGGCCTTGCAGGCGACGGGCGCGCAGGCCTATGTGATGGTGCTGGTGCGCAACAGCGGCGCCGCGCTGGTGCGCGATGTGCGCGCCGCCGCGGATCGCACGCCGATCTACGGCATGTCCTACGTGCCGGCCGAGGCCATCATGGAAAAGACGCCGCTGGAATCGGCCATCGGCGTGGGTGTGGCCCAGGTGCTGCCCAACGCCTCGGCCGACAAGACCCGGCTCACGCGGGACTTCCGGGCGGCGATGCGCACCTCCTACCCGAAATCCGAGCCGTCCAACCCCCACCTCACCGGCTATGTGGCCGCCCAGGTGGCGGTGGAGGCGATCCACCGCGCCGGCGCATCCCCCACGCCGGAGAAGGTCACGGCCGCACTGCGCCAGCTGCGCATGGACCTGGGCGGCCTGCCGCTGGATTTCACCAATGGCCAGAATATCGGCACGCAGTGGGTGGACATCGGTGTCGTGAACCGCCGCGGCCAGCTGATGTACTGAGTATCGACAAGGAGCAAGTTTTCATGGGCATTTTCACCAAGACGATCCGCAGCACCGGTGCCATCGGCCTCTTCGCACTGACAGCACTTTCGCCCTGCGCCGCACTCGCCCAGGCCTGGCCCGCCGGCCCCGTGCGCCTTTTCGTGGGCTCGCCACCCGGCGCCCCGTCGGACATCACGGCACGGCTGTTCGCCGACCAGTTGGGCAAACTGGTCAAGCAGCCCGTGGTCGTTGACAACCGCCCCGGCGCCGGCAACAACCTGGCCGCCATGGCAGCTGCCAAGGCCGAACCCGACGGCGCCACGCTGGTCCTGAGCCCGGACACCGTGCTCACGGTCAACCCGCACATCTACAAGAACCGTGATTTCGATCCCAAGACCGACCTGGTGAACGTCTCCATCATCGGCAGCTTCTCGCAGATGCTGGTGTGCCACCCTTCGGTGGGCGTGAAGACCGTGGGCGAGCTGGTCGCCAAGAGCAAGACCGAGCGCATCATGTATGGCTCCGGCGGCCCGGGCGTGCCGGGCCACCTGGCGACCGAGATGTTCCTGGATGCGGCCAAGACGCGCATGGAGCACATTCCCTACCGTGGCCCCGCACCCGCCACACAGGCCGTGCTGGCCGGCGAGGTGCAGTGCGGCTTTCTGGCCACGCCCACCGTGCTGCCGCATGTGCGCGCCGGCAAGCTCACCGCACTGGCCATCTCCTCGGCCACACCGTCGCCGCTGGCGCCCGAGGTACCCACGCTGGCCCAGGCGCTGCAGCAGCCCGGCCTGGACGTGAGCTTCCGCCTGGTGCTGCAGGCGCCCAAGGCCACGCCGCCCGCCGTGATCGCCGAACTGGCCAAGCGGGCGCAGGAGGTGATGAAGCTGCCGGACGTGCGCAGCAAGCTGCAGAACAGCGACGTGACGGCCCTGGGCACCACCAGCGCGCAGGCGCAGGCCACGCTGAACCAGGAGATGGTGCGCTGGGAGCCTGTGGTGAAGCGGTTGGGGTTGACGGCGGATTGAGAAGCGGGTGCAGCAGTTGCCCCACTATTGTTAACTCCGGCACAATGGCCTACAGAACCCGCTATCGGCTTACGCAAAGCGGTTGCGCCCCGGATTGCAAATCCGGTTAGGCGAGTAAGGCCCCGGCCTACATGGTGGCTGCAGCGCCGCGCCTAGGATGGGTGTCCCCATCCCGCCCAGGCCCCGCATGCGCAATCTGCTCGACTTCACCTCCTGGTCCACCCTGGCTACCACGCTCATGGGCCTGCTGGTGGCCACCCTGGTCATGGTGGGCACGCGGCTGGTCTTCATGCAGACCATCCAGAAGCGCCGCGAGCGCGAGAACCGGCAGATCAACGAACGCCTCAAGACCCTGATCGCTGCCTACAAGACGCTGGGCGGCTCTTTCACGGGGCAATTGCAGGTGCACCCCACGCACATGCGCGACCTGCGGCGCCAGCAGGTGCATGACAGCGCCGTCCAGATGGCCATGGAGGACGGGCCGCTGGAAGCCGATGCGCCCTCTGCCCTGCCCTCCCCGGCACTGACCAGCACCGAACGCCAGCGCCGCATGCGCGATGCGGTGGAAGCCGCACTGTCCGACGTGATCCTGCTCGGCACCGAGGAGCAGGTGGAACTGGCCGCCAAGGCCGCGCAGGACATGGTGGCCGGACGCAGCATCGAGACGGCGCAGTTGGTGGTGTCGCTGCGCCACTTCATCCGCTCGGCGCTGGACCTGGAGCCCATTCCAGCTTCCGTGGCCATCCCCAACCAGGGGCCGCTGCGCCCGGCCGGCAGCAGTGGCGGAGGTGCAGCCGGCAAGCGGGCGGCCGGAGCGGCTGTCAACGCCGGGGCTGCTGGTGGACGCGGGAGTGGCGGCGGCGGTGGCAGCGCTGGCGGCGCGGGCATGGGTGGCGTGGCCATGGGCGCGGGGCTGGGCTCGCACGGCACGGACACCGAGGTATCCGACGGTACGGTGGTCCGCTGACCCGTGGGAGAAGCTCAGCCCTCGCCGTCCTCGAGCAGCGCGTAGATCGCCACCGCCACATCCATGGGCAACCCGTCGTCGAAACCGTCTGGGTCCAGATCGACCAACTCGCTGCCGTTGACTGGCTCCAGCATGAGGGCAGGCACGGGCCGCACCACCGGCACATTGGGGTAGTCGTCGGGACGGCCACCTTCTGAGGTGTGAGGATCGAACCAGATATTGCCGTTGCGGTAGAAGCCCGCCGCATAGCGCTCCTCGATGAGGCGCAGCAGGGTGAAGGTGTCAGGGCTCAGAGCCTGCTCTGCCGAGGTGAACTGCACATGCCAGGCGGCGCCCAGGTACCAGTAGATCAGCAGCGCCGTGCCCCGGTCCAGGGTGGGCTGGTCCACCAGCCATTGGAGCGACGGGAGGTTGTCGCCGTAGTTGGAGCGCGCGGCAAAGACGTGCCAGGCAGCGGGAGAGGCGTCGGCCAGGTAGGCCTGCACCAATGCCCGGATGCGGGCTTCGATGTCGTTTTCAGAGTTCATGTCTTAGAGGACAAGGTCAAGCGCCCAAGGCAGGCGGCCGCCCGACCAGGCTTTGGAAGATGCCCTCGAACAAGGCATTGCCGTCGTTGCCGCTCACAGGCTTCCACTGCACATGCTGGGTCACGCGCTGGCGGTGGCGCAGGGTCTCGACCCAGATGTCGCGCAGCGGCGTCCGGCAGTGCAGCGCCAGCACCAGCAGCGCCATCTGCTCCTGCAGGCAGAACGCACTGTGCACCCCGCTCTCGCCGTCCTTGAGCACGCGGGTCAGCTGGTCGACCGAGAGCAGCAGCTTGCCCAGGGCCGCCATGTCCTTGGGCGCATCTTGCCAGAGGATGGCGCGCTCGGCGGCCCAGAAGGCCAGGGCGCGGGCGTAATCATCGAGGTCCTGCGCGCTGCGCAGCTCGTTCTGGCCCAGGCGCGGATTGCGGTGCCAGGGGATCTGCTGGAAGTCGCTGAGCGTGCGTTCGTGGTCGGGGATGAAGGACTTGACGCGGCTGCGCAGCTCGCGCCCGCCGATCTCGTCCAGTCGCGCCAGCCAGGCCTCACGCACGCTGGGCAACCACCAGCCCACGGAGCAGTGGATGTACTGCCGGTCCTGCTCGGGCTGCACGTGCAGGGAAAAAGCCTGCACCGTGGGCCCGTAGCTGCGCTGCACGAAGCGCGCGCGGGAGTTCACCGGATGCGGATGGACCTCGAAGCCCAGGGGCGCTAGGCGCTCCATCAGCGCGCCGCAGAGCACATCCAGGCTGTGCGGCACCCGTGCCGGGGCAAAGCTGCCCGGCGTTGCCTGCACCCTGGGAGGCTCCGCGCGCAGGGCCCGTTCGGCAAAGGGCTCGGCCGTGCCGTTGGCGTAGACCACCTGGCGGTCCAGCCGGTACAGCGCTGCGCTCTGCGGCTCGAACAATTGCAGCCCGGCATCAGCCGCCACATGGCCCAGGGTGGACAGGACGGTGGCATTCAGCGCCTCTATATCGACACCCAGATTGAGGGGCCAGTGGTCCAGCGGGCCGAACGGCAGGCCCTCGGTCCAGATCAGGGGCTGGTCCACACCGTTGGCACCGGCTGCGAGCGGGTAGTAGCACTGCACCTCGCGCAGGAACTGCTCGAGCATGGCCACGACCCGGGGCGTGGCCGCCTGGTCGCGCTTGCACGCAGCCAGGGCGGTGGGCACGTCGGTGGCCGTGATGCGGTCGAAGATCTGGACGATGGTGCTCATGACAGCGGCAGGCGCCCGAAGATGTAACAGGGATCAGCGGATTGTGCGCAATGGCGCGCCGCGCGGCTACCGGAAAACCTCGTGGGAACGCGCTTCGATGCACTCGCACAACGGCTTGTAGAAGGCTGCGTTGTAGCCGCGCACCCCGATGTCCCGGTGGATCAGGGCGTAGTAGCGGGTTTCCAGTTCGTCCCAGAGGTCTTCGGTGCCCTTGAAGATGGCCGAGGCATGTTCGAGGCCGTTGCTCGCAGCCTGCAGGCGGGGGCTGGCAGATGCATCGTCTGGCGTCAACGCTTCGAGGATGGCGACGCGCTCGTCCCGGTCCTTGGGGATGCGCTGGCCGGGGAAGACGGCATAGGCATCGCGCAGGATGTCGGCGAATTGCACCAAGCCCAGCAATTCGAAGCCGGCAAGCGCCTCGTGCGCCAGTTCGCCGTAGCTGTTGTAGAAGAACTGCGAGAAGCCGCCATTGCAGATCTGGCCGTCGGCATTGGCGATGGCCCACAGGGCCATCTGTGCCGGCGCCATGCGCGCGCGCAGTTCGGCTGCGCGCTCGGGCTTGTCCCACACCCAGACCTCGGCGATGCGGCACACCGCATATTCGAAATAGCTGCTCCAGTCGAAGTCCAGGTCCTTGGCCAGCACGCTCAGAGGGCCAGGGTTCACGGGCCGAAGGTCGGGCAAATGCGCCTGGCCACCATCGGCGGTGGTGCCGGCATGCAGGGGCACCCCTGCCGCACAAGCGAGTTGCCACCCCTTGCCCAGCCAATCCCATTCCTGCCCGTTGGCATGCATGGCGGCCTCGAAGGCGTTGCGGCATTTTTTGGTGCGCAGCGCTTTCCAGGCCGCGCCTGGGCTGTCTGCCGCCACACCGGGAGCAGGCTGCAGCTCGGCGGTATGCACGCCGTTGCCCTGCACACCCATGCGCAACTGGGCGCAGGGCTGGTGGCCGGTGGCGGGACGGATGAAATGCTGCAGGTAGGCCATGGATTGCAGTGGAGAGGATCTTGAGGATGCCAGGCAGATCGCCGCATGGGGCCCCATCCGTCTGGCGACGAAGCCCCGCATCCTAAAACCCGGGCGCGGCTGCCCGGCCCGAGCGCCCTGCCCGTCTGCCAACTTGTTCACGGATCCGCGGCCAACGAAAAAAGCCGCAGGGTCCTGTGACCCTGCGGCTTTATCGTATTGTCAAGCAGTCGGGGATTACTTCTTCTGCGGCGGCACATCCGTGCAGCTGCCGTGCGCAATCTCTGCCGCCATGCCGATGCTCTCGCCCAGCGTGGGGTGCGGGTGGATGGTCTTGCCGATATCCACCGCGTCCGCGCCCATCTCGATGGCCAGCGCGATCTCGCCGATCATGTCGCCGGCATGCGTGCCCACGATGCCGCCGCCCAGGATCTTGCCGTGGCCATGGGCCTCGGGGCTGTCGTCGAACAGGAGCTTGGTGTAGCCCTCGTCGCGGCCGTTGGCAATCGCCCGGCCCGATGCCGTCCAGGGGAACAGGCCCTTCCTGACCTTGATGCCCTGGGCCTTGGCCTGGTCTTCGGTGAGGCCCACCCAGGCCACTTCAGGGTCGGTGTACGCCACCGAGGGGATCACGCGGGCGTTGAAGGCGGCGCTGGCCAGTTCCTTGTTGCCCTGGATCTCGCCGGCGATGACTTCGGCCGCCACATGCGCTTCGTGCACCGCCTTGTGCGCCAGCATGGGCTGGCCCACGATGTCGCCGATGGCGAAGATGTGCGGCACGTTGGTGCGCATCTGGATGTCGACGTTGATGAACCCGCGGTCGGTGACGGCAACGCCGGCCTTCTCGGCGGCGATCTTCTTGCCGTTGGGGGTGCGGCCGACTGCCTGCAGCACCAGGTCATAGACCTGGGGAGCCGGTGCGGTGCCGCCCTCTTCCGCCGCGGCGAACGTCACCTCGATGCCCTCGGGCGTGGCCTTGGCCCCCACCGTCTTGGTCTTGAGCATGATGTTGTCGAAGCGCTTGGCGTTCATCTTCTGCCAGACCTTGACGAGGTCGCGGTCGGCGCCCTGCATCAGGCCGTCCATCATTTCCACCACGTCCAGGCGCGCGCCCAGGGTGCTGTAGACGGTGCCCATTTCCAGGCCGATGATGCCGCCGCCCAGGATGAGCATGCGCTTGGGCACCTGCTTCAGTTCCAGCGCGCCGGTGGAGTCCACCACGCGCGGGTCGTCGGGCATGAAGGGCAGGCGCACGGCCTGGCTGCCGGCGGCGATGATGGCGTTCTTGAAGGCGATGACCTTCTTGCTGCCGGTCTTCTCCTGGCCGGTGGCGCCGCCGGTTTCCTCCACTTCGATGTGGTGGGCTCCGATGAACTGGCCGACACCGCGCACCGTGGTGACCTTGCGCATCTTGGCCATGGCAGCCAGGCCGCCGGTGAGCTTGCCGATGACCTTTTCCTTGTGGCCGCGCAGCTTGTCGATGTCCAGCGTCGGCTCGCCAAAGCTCACGCCCAGGTCGGCCATGTGGCTGACTTCGTCCATCACGGCCGCCACGTGCAGCAGCGCCTGGGAGGGGATGCAGCCCACGTTCAGGCACACACCGCCCAGGGTGGCGTAGCGCTCGACCAGCACGACCTTGAGGCCCAGGTCGGCGGCGCGGAAGGCGGCGCTGTAGCCGCCCGGGCCGGCGCCGAGCACCAGCACGTCGCATTCGATGTCGGCGCTGCCGCCAAAGCTGGCTGCCTGGGGCGCGGGTGCAGCCGGGGTAGGCGCTGCAGCCGGAGCTGGTGCTGCGGCGGGCGCAGCTGCAGCCGGTGCGGGAGCCGCGGCACCCGCATCCGCTGCCTCCAGCGTCAGCACCACGGCGCCTTGGGTGACCTTGTCGCCGATCTTGACCTTGAGCTCCTTGACCACGCCAGCGTGGCTCGAAGGAATTTCCATGGACGCCTTGTCGGACTCCACGGTGATCAGGCTCTGCTCGGCCTTGATGGTGTCGCCGGGCTTGACCAGCACTTCGATGACGCCGACTTCGTCGAAGTCGCCGATGTCGGGAACCTTGATATCGATGATTGCCATACCAGGGTCTCCTTTACAGCAGGATGCGGCGGTAGTCCGCCAGCACCTGGCCCAGATAGGCATTGAAGCGTGCGGCCGAGGCGCCGTCGATGACGCGGTGGTCGTACGACAGCGAAAGCGGCAGCGTGAGGCGGGGCACGAACTGCTTGCCATCCCACACCGGTTTCATCGCGCTCTTGGACAGGCCCAGGATGGCCACTTCCGGCGCATTGATGATGGGCGTGAAGTGCGTGCCGCCAATGCCGCCCAGCGAGCTGATGGACATGCAGCCACCCTGCATGTCGGCCGCGCCGAGCTTGCCGTCGCGGGCCTTCTTGGCCAGCTCACCCATTTCATTGCTGATCTGGATGATGCCCTTCTTGTCGGCGTCCTTGAGCACGGGAACCACCAGGCCGTTGGGCGTGTCGGCCGCAAAGCCGATGTGGTAGTACTGCTTGTAGACCAGGGTGTCGCCGTCCAGGCTGGTGTTGAACTCGGGGAACTTCTTGAGCGCTGCCACCACGGCCTTGATCACGAAGGCCAGCATGGTGACCTTGACGCCGCTCTTCTCGTTCTCCTTGTTGGTGGAGACGCGGAAGGCTTCGAGCTCGGTGATGTCGGCCTCGTCGTTGTTGGTAACGTGGGGGATCATCACCCAGTTGCGGTGCAGGTTGGCGCCGCTAATCTTCTTGATGCGCGACAGGTCCTTGCGCTCCACCGTACCGAACTTGGTGAAGTCGACCTTGGGCCAGGGCAGCAGGTCCAGGCCTGCGCCGGAACCACTGGCGCCGCCGGCAGGTGCCTTGGCGGCCTGGGCCTTGGTCTGGGTGGCGCCGCTCATGACCTGCTTGGTGAAGGCCTGCACGTCGTCCTGGCTGATGCGGCCCTTGGGGCCGGTGCCCTTGACTTCTTCCAGCGGCACGCCGAGTTCGCGGGCGAACTTGCGCACGGAGGGGGATGCGTGGGGCAGGCCTGCGGTGGGCGTGCCGGGCTGGTGGGCAGGCACGGCCACAGCGGCGGCGGCGGGCGCTGGCTCTGCCGCGGCTTGCGCGGGTTGCGCCGCAGGAGCTGGAGCCGAGGCGGCAGGTGCCGGAGCTGCTGCAGGTGCAGGTGCCGGGGCTGCGCTGCCGGCGGCGCCTTCGAGGATCGCCACCAGGTCACCGATGTTCACGGTGTCGGCGATCTTGACCTTGAGTTCCTTGACCACGCCAGCGGCGGGCGACGGGATCTCCATGGAGGCCTTGTCGGATTCGACGGTGAACAGGGATTGTTCGACCTTGATGGTGTCGCCGACCTTGACCAGCATTTCGATGACGGCCACGTCCTTGAAGTCGCCGATGTCGGGCACGCGCACTTCCACGGGGCCGGCTGCGGCGGCGGGGGCCGCTGCTGCTGCAGGTGCCGGCGCAGGGGCCGCGGCCTGGGGGGCCGCTGCCGCGGGTGCGGCTGCTGCCGGGGCGGGCGCACCGGCTTCGGCGGCTTCCACCACC
>NZ_JBKDTZ010000187.1:0-3730 GCF_046339755.1 Acidovorax sp.
GGCAGAGTGGGGGCGCGCTGCGCCAGATTGGAAGAGTGCGATGAACCAGTTTGCGATCCTCTATGCGGATCGCTTCATCAAGTCCGCTGCTTAGACAAGCAGCTTCACCGCCTTGAACACAAAAAATCTGACACTCCCGCCTCCGCCCTCAGCAAAAGCATGCAGAAAGAAAGAAGACCGAGACGAAGGAGAAACGCCCTCGGCACACAGCGTTGCAATCCCTGACCACATGGCACAGCGAACCTCCCTAAGCTGGCGATTTTCACCACGCTGCCGCTGCCGCCATGCCATGACCTACATTGACTGCTATCTCGTCCCCGTGCCCCTTGCCAACAAGGCCGCCTACGAGCGCCTGGCCGCCTTCTCGGCCCAGGTGCTCCGGGAGTACGGCGTCCTTCGCACCATGGATTGCTGGCTCGACGAGGCGGGGCCCGAGGCCGCGAGCTACCACGGCGAGTCGGCGCGGGCCGGCGGTGATGGCGGTGAACCCGTGCAGTACGGAAGCTTTCGGGCAGCGGCCGGCGCCAGGGAGGGCGAGACCGTGGTGGTCTCCTGGGCGGAGTGGGCCGACAAGGCGGCCCGTGATGCCGGCATGGCGCGCTTCACCGCCGACCCGCGCATGCAGTTCGAGGGGCAGGAGCCCGTGTTCGACGGAGCCCGCGCTGTGGCGGCCGGGTTCATTCCCATGCCCGGATGATTGAAGACGGCGGCATGGAGCGGTCTGTTTTGTCCGCGCTCGGGACCGTGGCCCGAACGGGTGCTTTTCCTACGATGCCGGGCCACCGCCTTTGCGACCATGCATCACCAGCCACGTGATGGTCACCCCCTCCCCGAACCAAGGAGCTGCCATGCCAAGCCGTCAGAAAACCGTCCTCGGTGATTCGCACCTCATCATCGTCACGCAGGAGAGCGGCCTGTCCGAATGGATGAAGTCGCTAGACTGCTCGGAGGCCGACCTCCTGGAGGCCATGTCCGCCGTCGGCAACTCTGCTCAGGCCGTGCGCAACTACCTGTACGGCGGCAAGGGGCCGTGGCAGTGGGTGGCCGCAGCCGCATGAAGTGAAACACCCCCTGAGGCGCTTCGCGCCTCGGTGTGTCCGCCAGAGGCGGCCACTCTTCGGGCACGTGCAAGCCTGCGCAGGGGGCCATCGGCCAGAATCGGCCCCTGGCATGCAACACAAGGACAACGCCCCATGGCCTACGAACACCAATCGGCCTCGGCAGACGGACGCTTCGAGCTCCAGGTCGAGCCCTGGGAGGCACGCAATTCCCATTGGGTGTACACGCCGCAACTGCGCCACACCGCCAGTGGCCGGGTGCTGTTCCAGCCGTTCGCGTCGTCCTGGTCCGTCGATGGATCCACCTGGACCGGCAGCGAAGTGCGCATGTTTCTGCGCAAGTACCCGGGTGACCAGCCGCGCCCCGGCTTGGCGGCACGGGTAGATTGCGAACGCGAAGTCGCCTGGGTCGAAGGCAGCCGCGATGCGGCGCCCCTGGCGCTGGGCCAGTTGGAGGCCGCGCTGGAGCGTCGGCTGCTGGAGGGTGGACCTGACCGCTGACCAGCCAGGCGGCAATGTCAGGTTTTGACATGCCGCCGGGGATGGATGCGCATCGCGAAGATTGCATATTCGGCGATGCAGATCGCCATCCATGCGGCCCAGCGCGGCGCACCCAGGCCCAGCAGCGCGTACGCTGCGCACAGGCCGATGACGCCGCCCTGGATGACATAGGCCAGGATCTGGCCCAGGTCGGGTCCGTCCGTCCTGCGGCCCCAGAAGTAGGCCAGGATGAGGGGCAGGGGCATCAGGACCAGCACCGCCAGCCCTGCGCCCTGGCAATCGCCCCGGCACCGGTCGCCGGCATGGGCGGCAGCGCCCAGGGCGTTCCACAGGATGAAGGCAAGGATCAGGGCAAGGCGGCGCACGGGCATGGTTCCAACAGGGGTATCGGTGGGGGCCCGCAGTGTGAGCTTGCGTCGTTCACAACACAAACCATGGTCGGCGTACGGTTGGCGGGCTGGCAATGGCTGGTACGCAGACGGACCCTGGTATTTTCCGCCCATCGGGCCAGCGCCATTGGCGCATGAAAGGCGGTGTAAACCGGCTTCTTCTGGCGAATTGGCGGGGAACCAAGCGGCGGCTGTTGCATGCAGGGGTGTCCCACTCTGGGCACAATGGCCCGCTTGACAACGACCCTTGCCAGGAGAGCCCCCATGCAGGTCCAAGGACAATGCCATTGCGGCGCCATCGCGTACGAAGCCGAAGTCCAGCCGGGCAGCATGACCATCTGCCACTGCACGGACTGCCAAGTCCACTCCGGTTCGGCCTTTCGCGCCAACATCTCCGCGCCAGCAGCCACGTTTCGGCTGGTGAAGGGCAGGCCACGCACCTACGTCAAGACCGCCGACAGCGGCGTCCGGCGGCTGATGGCCTTCTGCGAGCACTGCGGCACGCCGCTGTACGCCTGCGCGGTGGAGTCGCCCACGGCCTATTCGCTGCGCACCGGGGCGATTCGCCAGCGGCACGGGCTGGGCACGCCCCAGCGGCAGATCTGGACGCAGCGGCGCCTGCCCTGGGTGCAGTTGCCGCAGGACCTGGAGGCCCATACCGGCCAGCCGTAAATCGGTCAGCCCTGCGGCATGCAGCTCCCGGGGATGGCAGGCAGGCTGACCTTCACAGACCGGGTGAAATCGTCCGCCATGACCTCGCTGGCGCCTGCCTCCAGGGCGTCGAGAGCCGCCTTCACCACGGCCTCGGGGGTCTGCTTGGGAATGTCGAGCCCTGTGGTCCGGTCGGTGTCCACAAAGCCATGTGCATCCACAGCACCTGTGTGCCCTGGGCCAGCAGTTCATGGCGCAGGCCGTTGGTCAACCCCCACGCGGCCGATGTGGTCGCGCCGCACCCTGCCAGCGGGGCGGGTTGCTGCGCTGAGCGTGCGCCCCTGCGGGTTCTCGGGCCCGGCGACCCTACTACCCTCGTGGTTCCTGATAGTTCGCGGCAGCACAGTGGTTGCCGCCGCTTGTAGGACGATGGACTCGCGGTGATATGGGCCCATGGCCCAGCCAAGGGGCTCGCCTTCCTACAGCGCGATCGCGATCCACAGGGGATAGTAAAAGCGCCGTATGTTCATGTGCGGCGCCAGGCGGGCAGGCCTGGCACGGGCAGGCGTTGCTGTTGCGGGCACTTGCGCCTATCTGTTGCCCGCCCTTCGGGGCGGGCTTTTTTCGTCTGGGCAATGCATGGCCATGCTGTGAAAATCGGCGACCAAGCCAGCGCCGAATTGCCAGCGCGACGGCGGCGACGGCGACGCCTGTGCGGCGATCAAATTCCGGCTTGGCCATCGCTGAGAAATACTCGGGGTGTCGGGCTAGACTTCCGGTATCGGCCGAGGCTGTGTGAAACGTCGATAGACGAATTTTGCCGGGGTGCTTCAACCCTTGCTCGCATCGAGATCGTGCGTTGTAGGCCGATCTGAGCGGTCGATTTCTGGGCGGACCTTCAAACCGAGGGCCCGACACGCGTTTTCACACAGCCTCGGCCAAAACCAGTCATCCGGAGAATTCTGCGCTGACAAAGAACGCCGACCTCGCCCAGGCGTCAACGCCGCTGCGAACCAGTTCGGCAATGGAGTTGCGCCGGCTGCTCTGAGGCGGATGCATAACTCGCCCGGTCGCGTCATTCCAGCGCCGGGCATCACCACCTCGCCGTTCGGACCCCAATCGACCTGCGTG
>NZ_JBKDTZ010000188.1:0-6740 GCF_046339755.1 Acidovorax sp.
TTGACGAGCTGCAGCTCCAGCTCGACGCCCAGCGTCAGCGGTTCGGAATGGTTGAAGGCTTCGAGGCTCACGCGTTGTCTCCATGGCTGCTGGCGGCGGCGTTCGACAGCGGCGCCCAGGGTTTCGAACTCTCGCCCGCGCGGTAGATGGCGATGGTGGCGATCACGGCACCCAGCACCTCCATGAGCAGGATGGTCGGCAAGGCCACACGGGCGATCAGATGGCCGGTGGACGGCGAGGCCACGACGAACTGCGAGGCGATCAGCAGCGCGATGGAGGACATCGGCGTCATCGCGCCGCCCACCCACAGGGCCTGGCGCCAGCTGGCACCGCTGCCCACGTTGCCCAGGGCCACGCCCAGCACCTTGGCCACCAAGCGCACGGCGATCAGGGCCAGCACCACGCCGGCCACGGGGCCGCTCCAGTCGGCCTGCGCGGCCACGGTGGAGACCAGCACGAACATCAGCATGGTCAATAGCGAAGAGGCATTGCCCAGCTGGCGCGGCCAGGCCCAGGGGCGAGGGTTGACCTGCTTGAGCAAAATGCCGCCCAAGAGTGCGGCCAGCGGGGCCGAACCGCCCATGTGCGCAGCCACGGCCGTGCCGGCCGCGATCAGCGCCAGCAGCAGCATGGAGGTGTTCTCGCTCGCGGGGCTCATGATGCGCAGCGCCATGCGCATCACCAGTGCCAGCGCGGCCGCCACCACCACCGAGACGCCCAGCACCACGATCACCGGGTACATGGTGTCGATCAGGGTCAGGCTCTGGCGGTTGATCTGCTCGGCCCGGGCGCTGCCCAGGGTCAGTGCGTACAGCGTGGACAGGGTGGCCAGCACGATGGCGCGCTCGGTCACCGGGCCGGCGGCGCGGGTGTCGGCCACCACGCGGGTCAGCACGGCCGGCGAGGCGGCCAGAGCCACCAGGGCCAGCGGACCGGCCACCTGGGTGGGCTGGTTGAGCCAGACGAGCACCCAGTACACGGCGAAGTAGGTCAGGGCGGATTCGGCAATGCTCTGCACCAGCACCATGGGGTTGTGGCGGAACCAGCGCAGCGGTATGCGCCCGCCGCACTCGAACAGCACCAGCGCGATCCCCAGCTCCAGCAGGAACAGGCCGATGCCCTGCAGCGGCCACAGCGCGCCGCTGAAGCCGGCCAGGCCCGCGGCCGTGCCCACCAGTGAGTAGCCCACCACCTTGGGCAGGCCGGTATGGCGCTGGCACAGGTAGCCCGCCACGGCGGCCACCGCCAGCAACAGAGACCATTGCACCGTAGGGAGCCCGGCCGAGGGGCGCAGCCACTGCGCCCAGAAGCTCAGGATTTCATTCATGTCGTGTGACCCCTGCGTGGCGCGGATACCGGAGGCACCCGCGGGTTGATTCTTGTGCGGCGTGCCGCCACCGCGATGGTGGTCGCATGCTGTGCGCTGCCGGCCAGATCACATCCTGCGGCGCGGCGTGGTGCACAGCCATGGCCCAGCGAAAGGCCGCTGGTGCGCCGTTACCTTAACGTACCCGGCAAAGGCCTCAGGATCCGCTTCGGTTTTGCAAAAGCGCCGTGGCCTGCCAGAGTGCGCCTAATTTAACTGTCTCCACCGGTGCTTTTTGTAGGACAGTTTCGAGCTTTGTAAGAAGCTGTGGGGGCGCTGTTTCGGGGTGCATCAGCAGGTTGCCGAACGTCCGCGCCCGGGGATGAAGAAACTCAGGGGCGCGGTGCGCAGGCGAAGGCGGATGGCCGCATAGATGCGCGAGCGGTCCACGCCGCTCACGCTCTGCGCGCGCATCGCCAGGCTGAAGGCCAGGTAGAAGCTCACCGTGACATTGAGCGCGCCGATCAGCGGGATGGCTGCCAGTGCCCACCAGAAACCCGGCAGGTGCAGCGTGGGCAGGCCCAGGGACGCGAGGGCCGCGCCGATCTGGCCGGTGGACAGGGTCACGTGCCGCACGTCCAGGCCCAGGCCGAAGAAACCCGCGACGGCCGGCACCAGGCCGAGCATGAAGCCAAGCGAGATGTTGGCCGCTAAGCCCGAGAGGTTCTCGCGCAGGAAGCGTGCCCAGCGGGCTGCGCGCGCAGGGCCGAGCAGCCTGGTGATGCGCGGGTTGTAGTGCATGGCCGAGTCCAGCCGGTGCAGCACGAACCAGTTCTCCGTCCAGCCCGCGATGATGCTCGACAGGAACAGCAGCACCCCGGTGAAGGCCGCGAAGAACAGCGAAGGCCCGAGCAGGTGCAGCGACTCGAACACATGCTCGGCCTGCCTGGCGGTGATGGCCGGCGCGCCGGTGGCCTGCGCGATCACCACCGCCAGCACGATCACGGCCGGGAAGACCACCAGCACATTGCCCAGCACGGCCGCCACCTGCGAGCGCACCAGGTGCGTGATCTCGTCGACGAAGGACTCGATGGCGTCGCTGGCACCGAGCTCCTTGAGCTTGGCGGCCATGGCCGGTGCCGTCATCGCCGGCTGCTTGGTGGCCACCGTGAGGTGCAGCAGCTGGATCAGCACGAAGGTGACGGCATAGTTCACGCCCGCCCAGAAGCCGCCCCAGAACGCCGACAGCGCCAGCGCGTACAGGCCGAACTTTGCCAGCGTGGTGAAGGCCATCAGGGCCCCGCCGCCGGCCGCCTTCGTCACCATGGAGCGGTACTCCGCCCCCGTGCGGGTGATGTAGTGCTCGCCCGTCTCGGCGCTGCGCTCTGCCACCTTGGCCGCCAGCAGCGAGGAGTTGGAGGCGAACAGCGCGCGCAGGCTGCGCCGCTCCTGCCCCACCAGTACCAGGCTGGCCATGAGTTTGGCCGCCGTCAGGGCCGGCTGGGATGACAGCAGGCAGTCGAGCAGCAGGCGCACGCGCAGGATGCGCTCGCGCAGCTGGCGCAGGCGGAACACCAGGCCGACCGAGATGCCGTTGTCCTCGAAATGCGTGTACACCGTGGCGGCCGCCGCACGGCATGCCTCCAGCCGCTCGCGCAGGCGCTGCACCGCAGCGTCGAGCCGCTCGGGCGTGCGCAGGCCGTGCAACACCTCCACGCGCAGGCTCTCCACATCGTGGATCAGCGCGTGGAAGGGCTGCGATTCGCGCGCCGCCTCGCTCATGCGCAGGCGCAGCTCGGGTGCGAAGCCGGTGGACAGGATCTGCCCTGCGCAGTAGGTGATGGCGTCGAGCAGGGCCTTCTGCCAGCGCGAGGCGCCGCCCGTGTCGGTGGGCGCCAGCAGGTGCACCAGGCGCGCGAGCTGGGCTTCTTCCAGCGCGCCGACCCACTGCGCGTCGAAGCCGCCGGGCAGGGCCAGCATGAACAGTTCGGAGGCGTCGATGGTCTCGGGGCTGGCCGGCAACAGCTTGGTGCGCAGGCGCTCGGCCACCTCGCTGGCCAGGGCCGTGCGCGGTGCAAAGCCGAAGTCGGCCAGCAGGGTGGTGATGTCCACGGTGTCCACCAGCACCGCCCACCATGCCTGGAGCTTCGCCTGCACTTCGGGCCGGGCCTCTGCCGCATCCAGGAACAGCTGCAGGCGGCCGATGGCCCCCGGCACCGAATCGCGCTTGCCGCGCACCCAGTCGAGCAGGCCTATCAGCCACAGGTGGCGGTGGGCGGTATCGGCATTCGGGTCGAGTTGCGCCAGGATGCTGGCGAGGTCCACACTGCGGCTCAATGCAGCACCCGGCCGGTCAGGGGTTGGCCCGAGGGCCCCTGGTTGATCGCCTCCAGCATGAACAGGTCCACCTTGGCGTCGAAGGGCTCGCCTTCCTCGCCCACGCAGTGGAAGGTGCCGTGCATGGTGCCGCTGGCCGTGCGCAACCGGCAACCGCTGGTGTACTGGAACGATTCACCGGGCTTGAGCAGCGGCTGGTGCCCCACCACGCCCAGGCCCTTGACCTCCTCGGTATGGCCGCGCGAGTCGCTGATGATCCAGTGGCGCGAAATCAGCTGCGCAGTCGCGTCCCCGGCATTGGTGATGGTGATCGTGTAGGCGAAGCTGAAGACCCCCGCGTCCGGCTCGGATTGCTCCGGCAGGTACTCGGGTTGAACTTTCACGTCAAACTGGAGCTTTGGCATGGGCGAATGGTAACTGCGACAATCCCCCCATGAGCCGACCTTTTCGCATAGCCCCCTCGATCCTCTCTGCCGACTTTGCCCGCCTGTGCGAAGAAGTGCTCTATGTCATTGCCGCCGGAGCGGACTGGATCCACTTCGACGTGATGGACAACCATTACGTGCCCAACCTGACCTTTGGCCCCATGGTTTGCCAGGCCCTCAAGCCGCATGCCAAGACCGGCGATGGAACCGCCGTTCCGGTGGATGTGCACCTGATGATCGAGCCCGTGGACGCGCTGGCAGCCGCGTTCGCCGAGGCGGGAGCGGACTACATCAGCTTCCACCCCGATGCGTCCGCCCATGTGCACCGCAGCATCCAGGCCATTCGCAGCAAGGGCGCCAAGCCCGGCCTGGTGTTCAACCCGGCCCAGCCGCTGGACGTGCTGGATTGGGTCATCGACGACATCGACCTGATACTCATCATGAGCGTCAACCCCGGCTTTGGTGGCCAGAGCTTCATCGACTCCGCCCTGCGCAAGATCGAGGACGTGCGCCGCCGCATCGATGCCTCGGGCAAGGACATCCGCCTGGAGGTGGATGGCGGCATCAAGACGGACAACATCCGCCGGGTCGCGGATGCGGGGGCCGATACCTTCGTCGCCGGTAGCGCCATCTTCGGCAAGCCGGACTACAAGGGCGTCATCGACGCCATGCGGCAAGCGCTGAAGTAATACAACGCAAAGAAAAACGGGCTGCACCATGCAGCCCGTTTGCGTTACTGGATTGCTCCGGTCATTGCGCCGGGACGATGATGGTGGTTGTGGTCGATTCACGCAGCACACCGCCGCCAGAGACTGAGCCGCTCACGGCACTGCTCTCGACGCGGCGCACACACTCCGAACGCTCCTGAGCGCTCTGGAAGGCATTGCAGCGGTCGGTACCATTGACCGCCGCGATCGGGCCGGGGTCGCTCAACTGGCCCTTGCGCGATGCGTCCAGGGCGTTGGTAGCCTCGCGCATGCAGGTCGCCATGCTGTCCTGGGTGTTGTTGGTCATGCATTTCTGGCGGTCCTGTTCGTAGCGGGCCGTGGCCTCTGAGGAAGGCGACTGGGCCAAAGCGGCGCCAGATGCTGCCAGCAGGGCGGCGGTGACAACGGGGGCAAAAAAGGCGAAACGTTTCATGGCGGGGACTCCTTGCGCAGGGCGCGAATGACAGGGTGCAACACAGTTGCAAAGGGATGGGTGCAGCGTAGCCCTGCATCCCCCCGGGTCCTGTCGGACAGCGCCGACCGCAGCCGTGCGCCTTGGCGCCTTCTTCCTGCTGCCCCGCTCAACCCAGCCGCTGGAAGGTCAGCGTGAAGGCCACTCCGTCGGCCGTGTTTTGCGCATTGATGGTGCCGCCCATCTTGGCCATGTAGGTCTTGGCCACGAACAGCCCCTGGCCGCGGTGCTCGCCTTCGCCCACGGGCGTGGGCAGGTCGGGGTCGGACACCCCGAGCTCGAAGATGCGGCCCAGCAGGTCGTCGGCAATCGTGGCCCCCACGTTGTGCAGCGTGGCGCTGGCGGTGGACTCCGACGCCGCGAGCGTGAGCGTGATGGGCGTACCCGCGGGGCGGTAGCGGTCGGCATTGCGCAGGATGTGGGTCACCACGTCCTCCAGTGCGAACTCGTCGGCGCGCACGATGGCTGCGCCTGCGCCACCGGGGTACACCACGTCCACGATGCCCGCGAAATGCGCGTTGTCCGCCACATGGCGCAAGAACGCATCCAGGTCCAGCCGGCCTTGGGGCACATCGGCCGCCTGCAATGCCTCCGCTGGCGAGGCCGTGCCATAGAGCACGTGCACCGCCTGCTGCATGCGCTGCACGTAGCGGTGCCCGGGGTCGCCGGGCCCGCCGTGCAGCACCATCAGCGACTGCAGGGGCGACATGATCTCGTGGCCCACGGCGTGCCACATGTCGCGCTCCTGCTGGGCGCGCAGCTGTTCGCGCTGGATATCGTCCTTCACGCGCTGCAGCAGGTCGGCCAGACCGCCGGCCAGGATGCCCAGCTCGTCCGAGCCGCGCAGGTCCGAGACGTCGAGGTCGCCCAGGCGCGGGCCGATGTGCCCATCCTGCACGTTATAGGACACGGCGGCCGCGCGCCGGGTAAGGTCCGTCACGCGGCGCAGCAGCCCCACCTCCACGATCAGCCAGGCCAGGGCGATCGCGGTCAGCATGGCGCCCAGGTACCAGGACATGCGCGTGGCCACCGCGGCCAGGCCCTGCTCCAGCCCGCGCAGGTTGCCCGTGAAGCTGACCACGTAGTTGCCCGTGGGCGTGTCCAGGATGTCCAGGCCCGCGGGCGTGGCGCGCGCCTCGGGCGCATCCAGCGGCAGCCAGCTCACCAGGCGGATCAGCCAGGGCGACGAGGGCTCGGCCTGCACCTCGGCGCCCTGGAGGGTGAGCGCACGCTCCTCGCCTTCGCCCATCTTGCGCACCTGCACCTTCTCGCCGGGTAGCAGGCTGCGCGTCACCTCCGTGAGCGAGGCGCCCGGCTGTGCACCCGGGGCATTGCTGTCGAACAGCGGCGGGCTTTCGCCGGGCGCGAGCATCTCCACGCGCACACGCATGCTGCCCAGGTCCTCGGGCGGCCATACCAGGCGCTGGTCCTTGCGGAACAGGGCCTCGCGGAACAGCTCCACCGGCAGGCGGATGGAATAGAAGCTCCGGCGC
>NZ_JBKDTZ010000189.1:0-34374 GCF_046339755.1 Acidovorax sp.
CGCTCTTCGGGGGTCAGGTTGCGCATCATTGCGGCGCGGCGGGCGCCGGAGTCCTGCGCGGCCTCATCGGCACGGGCGGCGGCGCCCGAGTCGATGACAGCCACCTTGGCGCCTTCGCGCAGGCGGTCGATGCCGTCGACCACCACCTGGTCGCCGTCCTTGAGATCGCCTTCCACCGCAACCCTGTCGCCATCGGCCACACCGACGCGGATGCGCCGCTGCGTCACCGTGCCATCGGGCTGCACCAGGTAGACATAGTTGTTCTGGATGGCCGTGCCGGGCACGGTCAGGGCGTCCTGCAGCAGGTTGACCTGCAGGCGCACGTTGACGAACTGGTTGGGGAACAGGGTGCCGTCTTCATTGGAGAAGGTGGCCTTGACCTTGATGGTGCCGGTGGTCGCATCGATGGCGTTGTCGAGCGCCCCCACCTTGCCACGGCCCAGGCGGCGCTTTTGCTCGCGGTCCCACAGCTCCACGGGCAGCTCGGCGCCCTCGCCCAGGCGCTGGTTGATCTGCGCCAGGTGCGCCTCGGGCACGGAGAACACGGCGTCGATGGGGCGCACCAGGTTGATGGTGACGATGCCGTTGGCGTCCGAGGGGCCGACCACGTTGCCCCGGTCGGCCTGGCGCAGGCCCAGGCGCCCGGCGATGGGCGCGGTGATGCGGGTGTAGCTCAGCTGCAGCCTGGCGGCGTCGACCTGGGCCTGGTCGGCCGCGACCGTGCCTTCGAGCTGGCGCACCTGGGCGGCCTGCGTGTCGACCTGCTGGCTGGCGCTCGTATCCTTGGCCATCAGGTCCTGGGAGCTCTTGAGGTCTAGCTGAGCGTTCTTGAGCAGCGCCTGATCGCGGGCGAGGTTGCCCTGCACCTGGCTCAGCGATGCCTGGTAGCTGCGGGGGTCGATTTCGGCCAGCAACTGGCCGGCCTTGACCTCCTCGCCCTCCTTGAAGCGCAGGCTGGTCAGTTCGCCGCTGACCTTGGCGCGCACCACGGCCGTGGCGCGGGCGCTCATGGTGCCGATGGCGTTGACCTGCACGCGCACGTCCTGGCGCCGCACCACACCCACCGATACCGGCTGTGTCTGCCCCCCCGCGCTGAAGCGGGCCGGCCCACGCCCCCCTGGGCCGCCAGGACCACCCCGCCCCGCCGGGCCTGCTTCGGCCGATGCCGGGGCCGCCTGGCGTTGCTTCCACCACCAGCCCCCGCCCGCTGCGGCGGCAATGAGCGCCAGCAGCACGATCCACCACAGGGCACGCCCCTGTTGGCGCAAGAGGGGCCGCGAAGGCACGGACGGAAGGCGAAGGGACGGCATGGTGCAGGTAACAAATAGAGTCGTGGCTATGGTAGCCACCCGCCAAGTCACTCCGGCGCCCGGGCAGAAGGATTTACCCTGCCTTTACCACCGGTTTACGGCGTTTTCAGGGCCGAAACCTGGTTCAGCGGTTAGTGGCCAGCAACAGCCCGCCTGCGCCCATGAAAAATCCGCCCGTGGCCTTGTTCAGGCGCACCACGCCGCGCGAGGTGCGGATGAAGCGGCGGATCTGCCGCCCACCGGCCGCATACACGGCCGTGGCCACGAACTCGGCCGCCAGGTACACGCTGCCCAGCACCAGGAACTGGCGCGCTGCAGGCTGGGTGGGGTCGATGAACTGAGGAAAGATGGCCGCGAACAGGATGATGGCCTTGGGGTTGGTGATGCCGAGCAGGAACTCCTGCGTGACCAGCGACCACAGGCGCACGGGCGAGGCACCGGTGGCGGCCACCTCGGCGCCGTCGGCCACCTCCAGGCCATTGAACTCGCGGCTGCGCCAGGCGCGCCAGCCCAGCCAGAACAGGTAGCAGGCACCCACCCACTTCACGGCGGTGAACGCCGCCTGCGACGCCAGCAGCATGGCCCCCAGGCCCACGGCCGAGACGGTGAGAAAAATCGCAAACGCCGCCGCCCGCCCGATGGTGCCCACCAGGGCCGCGCCCACGCCGGCACGGATGCCGTTGTTGAGCCCACAGAAGTTGTTGGGACCGGGGGTCAAGGCGATGGCGACGGCAACGGGGGCGAAGAGAAGGGCGTCCATGGGAGGGAATATCCGGAAAAACGGCCGCCGACGCGGCCAGCGCGCCAGTTTAGGGGTTTGCGCCCTGCCCTGCTGGCCGCGCCCGGGTATTACCTGTCTGGCAGTGCGATGGTGGCCTGCCAGGGCACGCCCGCCAGCGCATCGTAATGCGCCACCACCACCGCGCGGTCTGGCTCATCCGCCACCGCGGCCAGCGCCCGTTGCAGGTACTGGATGGAGGGCTTGTCCAGCCCCGCCACGGGCTCATCGAGCAGGGTGAGCGCGGCGTTCGATGCCAGGGCGCCGGCCGTCCACACCTTGCGCCGGGTGCCGGTGGACAGCATCAGAAAGCGCTTGTGCATATGCTCCTGCAGCTCAAAGCCCTCGATGTGCAGGGCCAGCGCGGCCGCATCGAAGCGCGGGTAGCGCGCGGGCAGCGCGGCCAGCCAGTCCCGCACGCCCTGTTCGTCCAGTGTGACGGCACGCGGGTCGCCCCAGAATACCTGGGCCCGGTAGTCGGCAGGCGCCGACTGCAGCGCAACGCCCTGCAGCACCAGTTGCCCCGCACCGGCCGCCAGCTCGCCCGCCAGCAGGCGCAGGAGGGTGGTCTTGCCGCTGCTGTCGCCCCCCAGGACCAGGGTGGCACCCGCCGGCACCTGGGCGGACAGGCCGTCGAACAGTGGGACTTCGGGGTAGGCAAAGCGCAGGCTGTCGATCTGCAGGAGTGGGCTGGGGGAAGGCATGGAGCGGCCTCTTCTTTCGGTACGGGCAAAACGCCGATTCTAGGAAGGCCTGCCGCCCTGCTGAGACAATGCATGCCCGCTCTCGCCCGCCACCCTTGCCTGCCATGACCCTCGACTATCTGGATTTCGACTACAGCGAAGACTGCGAAGGCACGGGCACCTTCGATGCGATGGCGGCCGCCAACCCGGCGCAGTTGCCGGCGTTGCAGGCCGAGGTGGCGCAGGTGCTGGCGTGGGCGCATGCACAGTTCCCTGGTACGCAGGGGCCGGCGGACGAAGGCGGGGAGTGGGACGACGACCTATCTGCCGTGCAGGAGGTGGCCACGCCCCTGGCACTGGCATTCGACAGCACCAGCAGCACCATTGCGGTGCATACCGGCACACCGGCGCCGGCACGCACCACCATCACTCTGACGATCAGCGGCGGCAGCGCGTTTTGCGGCGCCCTGCGCGAGGCCTTCGGAATGGACTGATTGCTGGTCAGCAGAGCGTCAGCGCCGGTTGCAGGGGTGACAGGCAGTCTGCCTACATACAAACCCCTGGCAAACACCTATTCTGGTGGTGGTGCTGCGGCATGCCGGTGTGGCAGGCCGCGAAGCCCTTCCAGAGAGACTCCACCATGCTCGCGCAAGCGTCCTCCATCGCAACACCTTTCAATTCCCTGGCAGCCCGGCTGCCGTTCGTTGCCGCCAATGGCGAGGCGGTCAACTCGTCCCAACAGCAACAGCAGGGCCTCTCGCTGCACCCCGCATCGCCCGCCTCCCTGCCCGCAGCGGCAGCGCCTTTCATGGCCCATACCAAGGTGCGGCTGGAGCTGGAGATCGAGTTGAACTACGAGATCGACCAGTACGGCGCCGACTTCGTGTTCAACATCCACGCGGCCCACACGCCGAGCCAGGCCATCAGCAACGAGCGGCTGGTCATCAACCAGGACGTGCCGCAGCAGATCCACACCGACCCCGCCACCGGCAACCGCTACCTGCGCCTGCACGGCGAGCCGGGACCGCTCAGCGTGGCCTACTCGGCCACCGTGGACATCAGCCACCACTGCACCGATCCCTCGCAACTGGCCGAAGTGCCCATCCGGCGGCTGCCGCAGGAGGTGATGGGTTACATCTACCCCAGCCGCTACTGCCAGTCCGACCGCTTGCTGCGCCTGGCGCTCAACGAGTTCGGCGCCCTGTGGCAGGGCCACAGTCGGGTGCAGGCCATCCGCGACTGGGTGCAAAGGCATGTGGCCTTCACATCCAACACCTCCAATTCGAACACGTCGGCCGTGGACACCCTGGTGGAAAAGGTCGGCGTGTGCCGCGATTTCGCCCACCTGATGATCGCGCTGTGCCGCGCGGTGAACATTCCGGCGCGCTTCACCACCGGCACGGACTATGGTGCCGACCCGAGCCTGGGGCCACCGGACTTCCATGCCTACGTGGAAGCCTACCTGGGCGACCGTTGGTACCTGTTCGACCCCTCGGGCACGGCCATCCCCATGGGGCTGATCCGCTTTGGCACCGGGCGCGATGCGGCCGACGTGGCGTTTGCCACCATCTTCGGCGGCGTGCGGGCGCAGCCACCGGTGATACGCACCAGGGCCATCGAAGACGCCGGGCGCGGCTTCGTGCTGCCGCACCACTGCCGCGAGGCCTTGTCGACCGACCATGGGGCAGCTTTTGCCACGCGCTTCACCGGCCCCTGAAACCACCCTGGGGGGACTCGGAAAAACCCATATTCTGGGCTTTTTGGCCGACCTATGGCCTAATACGCGTTTTTCCACTCACTTTTCCAGAGAATTTCCATGGGCAACAAGATCGTCACCGAAGCAGACCGCAAGCGCACCCCCCGCCCCACGCCCGTGGCTGGCTACACCCTGCCCACCGGCGGTCGCGGCCAACGCGTGAGCCTGGAGCGCGGCGTCGCCACGCGCAGCAAGAAGAACCCTGGCAAGCGCTCCAAGAAGGGCGGCTGATCGCCGAATTGCCGTGGACGCCGGCTCTGCCCGGTCCACTCGCAGCACCTGGGCCCTCGCAAGAGGGCTTTGTGCTTTCTGGACCGCCGCAACATCGGCCAGGCGACATTGGCACCCCGGCTGACATGCGCAAACTGGGGGCCAGGCCCTAAGATGGCCGGATGATCACCGTCCACCACCTCGAAACCTCGCGCTCGCAGCGCGTCCTCTGGCTGCTCGAAGAACTGGGCCTGCCCTACGAGCTCAAGATCTACCAGCGCGACAAGGCCACCAAGCTGGCCCCGCCCGAGCTCAAGAAGATCCACCCGCTGGGCAAGTCCCCCGTCATCACCGATGGCAGCGAGGTGATTGCCGAATCGGCCGCCATCATCGAATACCTGGCGGAAACCTATGGCGCCAAGGCCACGGGCGAGCTGGCCCACCTGGAACCCGCGAGCGTCACGCCCGAATACCGCCAGTGCCGCTTCTGGATGCACTACGCCGAGGGGTCGCTGATGAACTGGCGGGTGATGAAGCTGGTGTTCATGACCATCCCGCGCCAGCCCATGCCTTTCTTCGTCAAACCCATCGCCAAGGCGCTGTGCGGCAAGGTGCTCGACAAGGTGGTGGACCCGAATGTGAACACCGCCATGGACTTCATGGAAAAGCACCTGGGCCAGCACACCTGGTTCGCGGGCGAGCACCTGACGATGGCCGACTTCCAGATGAGTTTTGCGGTCGAGGCCGCCCTGTCGCGCTCCGAAAAGGCCGGCAATTGCCCGAACCTGCAGGCCTACAAGAAGCGCATGGAGGCCCGCCCGGCCTACCAGCGCGGCATCCAGAAGGGTGGCCCGGTCGTCATGGGCTGACGGCTATTCCAGGATGCGGCCGGGGTTCAGGATGCCTGCGGGATCGAGCAGTGCCTTGAGGCTGTGCATGAGCTCGATCTCCACCGGCGAGCGGCTGTGCCCGAGGAATTTCTTCTTCACCACACCGATGCCATGCTCGGCCGAGATGGATCCGCCCACACGGCCGGTGGCGGCATAGACCACCTCCTCCACCTGGTGCAGGCTGTCCGGCGACGCGTGCGGTCCCGAGAGCACATGCAGGTTGCCGTCGCCGATATGCCCAAAGAACAGGTGGCGCTGCGCCGGAAAGCGGCGCTCGAGCTCGGCCCCGACCGATTCGACAAAAGCGTCCATGGCCGCCATGGGGATGCCCACGTCGAAGGCGGCAAACGGCTTGAGCTGGCCCAGCAACTCGCCGATGGATTCCCGGTAGGCCCAGAGCTTCTTGCCGTCTTCCACCGACTGGGCCACCACCACATCGGAAATCAGGCCCTGCTCCAGGGCCTCGCCCAGCTCGCGCTCCAGCGCCTCGCGGTCGCGCTCGTCGTTGGCGCCCAGGGTCTCCACCAGCACGTAGACCGGGTGGGGCGCATCGAAGGGCTGGCGCAGGCGCGTCACCTCCATGGCCGCTTCCAGGTAGTCGGCCCACATCACCTCGAAGGCCGATAGCGCAGGCAACGCGCGGCGCAGGTCGCGCACCAGGCGCGTGGCCGCATCGAACGAGGGCAGCGCGCACAGCGCCGTGTTCGCCGCCGTGGCGCGCGGCGAGAGCTTGAGCACCAGGCGCGTGATCACGCCCAGCGTGCCCTCCGCGCCGATGAACAGGTGCTTGAGGTCCACGCCCGTGGTGTTCTTGGTCACGCGGTTGAGGATGGTCATCAGCCGGCCGTCGGGCAGCGCCACCTCCAGCCCCAGCACCAGGTCGCGCATGGTGCCGAAGCGGATCACCCGGTTGCCGCCCGCATTGGTGGCCGCATTGCCGCCCACCTGGCACGAGCCGCGCGCCCCCAGGTCGAGCGGGAAGGACCAGCCCTCTGCTTCCACCCGCTGCTGCAGCTCCTCCAGCACCACGCCGGCCTGCACCACGGCCGTGCCGCCCACGGTGTCGATGTCTTCGATGGCGTTGAGTTTGGCCAGCGACAGAGCCACCTCCGTCCCTGCGGGCGTGGCCCCGCCCGCCAGGCCGGTCAGCCCACCCTGGATGGCCACGGCCTGGCCCAGGCGGCTGCACACCGCGAGCACGCCAGCCACCTCCTGCGGTGTTCGCGGGAACAGCACCAGTGCGGGCGCATGGCGCGGTGCCTCGCTCCAGTCGCCCGCATGGCTGGCGGCCACGCCGGGGTCCCGAACGATCTGGGCGGGCGAAAGGATGCCGGCCAGGGCGTCCACCAGGTCTTGCACCGGCATGTCCTGCCGCGAAATCGTCTGCATTGCATTTGTCTCCGTTGAAGTCATTGCACTGTACGGAAAGACAAGCACGCGGAGAAATACGCCTTGCACCCATGCGCCATCAGATAAACCTCATGGCAGCGTGCGCCCCACCAGTTGCCCGTCTGCCAGCAACTGCGCGATGAGCTCCAGCAGCAGGTCGCGCACCAGTCGGCCGGCCGGCGTCAGCGGCTGCTCCGGGGACCAGACCACCGACTGGGTACGGCTCAGCACCGGCTCCACAATGCGCCGGGCCACGATGCCGCGCGCCTCGAATGCCGGGAAGGAATTGCGCGGCATGACCGCGAAGGCCAGCCCGCCGCAAACCATGCTGCGCAGCAGATCGGAGCTGTTCACCTCATAGCGCACGTTGAGCGGGCAGTCGAGCGCGACGGCCGTGCGCTCGATGAGCTTGCGCAGGTCGTGCTCGCGGTCGGGCTCCACCAGCGGGCGGTCGCCGATTGCGCGGAAGGCGATATCGCCCGTGGCGTCGCCCATCTGTTCCCGCGTGCCGAACAGGCAGAAATCCTCCTCATAGGCGGGCTTCGATTCGAGCTTGGCCATCTCGGACGCGGTGGGCAGCAGCGCCAGGTCCACGCGCCGCGCCTCCACCAGGGTCTGCGCCTCGCGCGACATGGCGGTGGTCAGGTGCAGCTGCACCTCGGGCGCGCGCTCCTCTATCAGCCGGTACAGGGGCACGATCAGTACCGGCGCGACAGAGCCGACGATGCAGGCGCGCACCACGCCGCGGAACTCCGAGGCAGCATCGCGCACGTCCTCGCGCAGGCGTTCCATCTGCCGCAGGATGGAGGCCGCCCGGTCGAACAGGCGTTGCCCCTCCATGGTGAGGCGCACGCCGCGCGCATGGCGCTGCAGCAGCACCACGCCCAGTTCTTCCTCCATCGCCGCGATGTGGTGGCTCAGCGCCGGCTGGGCGATGTGCAGGGTGGAAGCGGCTGTCGTGATGCTGCCGGACCGCGCGATCTCGACGAAGTACTTGAGCTGGCGGGGGGTCATGCCCAGACTCTAATGCAGCAGGTGCCAGGCGACACCCGCCGCTCCCGTGGCGCAGGCCAGCAGTACCAATGCCGCCACCCACGCCAGGCCCGCCGGGTGGGGCACCCGGCCCCCGCAGGCCAGCAGCACGCGGCCGCGGTGCACGCCATAGCCGTACAGCGCACAGGCCGCCAGCGCCAGCATGCCGCCAGTGGCAAGCAGCATGGCCGAGCCATCGATCCAGGCGCCGCGCAGCGCCACCAGGGCGTTCAGCAGCACGGCCAGGGCCGTGCGCGTCCAGGCCAGGCTGGTGCGCTCGGGCTGCAGGCCCGGATCGCGCGCAGTCCCTAGCGCGAAAGCCACAGCACCAGGCCCAGCAGCAGCACCGCCACCAGGAACAGGCCGGCCGCCAGCACGGCCAGCGCCGCCGTGGCGGGCAGCGCGCCCTTGCGACGCATGGCAATCTCGTTGGCACGCCAGCGCCGGTAGGCCAGCACACACAGGGCGGCCGCCAGCGCGCACATCAGCAATGCAACCGCCGACACCAGCAGGCGCGGCTGCAGGTGGGTGGCGAACTGCTCAAACAGCACGCCACCCGCCAGCACTGCGAGGGCGGTACGGATCCAGGCCAGGAAGGTGCGCTCATTGGCCAGGGTGAAGCGGTAGTCGGGCTCCTCGCCCTCATGCCGCCAGGCAGGCCCCTTCATCGGGCCTCGGCAGTGGCCAGCGCCTCCTGCGGTACGGGCGTGGCGCCCCCCGCGCCCATGCGCGAGGCCACCTGCACGCCGCCCAGGCTCTCGATCATGCGCTGCTGGTCGGCCTTGGCCAGGGCGTCCACGGCCTCGGGGTCGCAGATGGCGCGCAATTCGGCCTCCATGGCCCGCAGCACATCGGCATGGGCGGGGTCGCCCGCCAGGTCGGCAAGTTCTTCGGGGTCGGCCTGCAGGTCGAACAGTTCGGGGCGGTGGCGCACGTAGTAGTGGAACTTGTAGCGCCCCTTGCGCACCATGAAGCCGGCCGTGTTGCTGCCGGCGGCGTGGTATTCGCTGAAGACCACGCGCTCGGGCTCGGCCGGTCCTTGCGCCAGATCCAGCAGCGAGCGGCCGGGCCGGTCCTGCATCTCGGGTGCCGGATCGATGCCCACGCCCTGCAGGATGGTGGGAAACAGGTCGAGCAAATCCACCGGCGTCTCGCACACCCCGGGCTGCACGCCCGGGCTCGCCACCACCATGGGCACGCGCACGCTTTCCTGGTACAAGGTGGACTTGCCCCACAGCCCGCGCGTGCCCAGGTTGTCGCCATGGTCCGAGGTGTAGACCAGGGTGGTGTCGCCTTCCAGCCCTGCATCGCGCAGGGCCTGGGTGATGCGGCCCACGTTGTGGTCCAGGAAGCTGCACAGCGCGTAGTAGGCCACGAAGGCCTGGCGCCGCTCCTCGGCGCTCTTGAACTCGCCTTCGTTGTCCATGAAGTCCGCATACGCCTGCACCCAGGGGTGGCGCTGGTAGCCGCTTGCGGGCTGCAGCTTGGGCTCGGGCATCACTTCATCGGAATACAGCGCAAAGAATTCCTCGGGCGCGACCAGCGGGAAGTGCGGCGCCACCAGGCCCACGTAAAGCACGAAGGGCTCGTCGGGGCGGGTGCCGGCGTCGCGGATCCAGTCAACCGCGCGGCCCGTGACCTCGCGGTCGTAGGCCGTGTAGTGCGATTCGCCTGCGCCGATGTGCTCGCCCAGCATGCGTTTGCCGCTGGGGCTGGAAATGTACGGATCGCGGATGGACGCCCACACCATGCCATGGCCGCCCACCACGTGCATGGGGATGTGCTCCCTGTCGAAGCCGGCGGGGTCTTCCTCGGCGCGGTAGTGCAGCTTGCCGATGCTTTCCACGCGCACGCCCTGGCGTTGCAGCACATGGCCCCAGCCGCGCGGATCGCCCACATAGGGCATGGCGTTGTCCCAATGGCGCGTCTGGTGCACGCGCAGCCCGGTGGCAAAGGCGGCGCGCGCAGGCACGCAGATGGGGCTGGGGGTGTAGGCATCGGTGAATCGCACACCGCGCGCAGCCAGTGCGTCCAGGTGTGGCGTCTTCACGAAGGCATGGCCGGCACAGCCCATGATGCGGGGATCATGTTCGTCGGACATGATCACGATGACGTTGCGGCGTGGCATGGGTTCGTTGTCTCTCTTCAGGTCACGAGTCTTCAGGTGTGTAGCCGGATGCCTTCACGATCTGGCCCCAGCGTGCATGGTCTTCGCGCAGCTGCCGGTCCAGGGCTTCGGTGGTGGCGGTCTGGGGCTGGTATTCGAGCTTGTGCAGCAGCGAGGCGATCTTTTCGGACTGCACGGCCTCCGTGACTATCTTGTTGAGCTGCGCGACCAGGGGCGCGGGCGTTCCGGCCCGCGCGAACAGGGCAAAGGTCTCGGTGATCGCCAGGTCGCCGTAGCCCAGCGACTTGAAGGTGGGCACGCCGGGCAGCGCTGCCAGCGGCGCCTCGTCGGAGATCGCCAGGATGCGCAGCTTGCCCGATTTGTGCATGGGCAGCAGGTTGGGCAGGGTGGTGATCGCGCAGGGCAGCACGCCGCCGATGGCATCGGTCACCGCGGCCGAGCCGCCGCGGTAGGCCACGTGCGCCAGCGGCACCTTGGCGGCCTTGCCCAGCAGCTGGCCGATGAAGTGCATGGCCGTGCCCGCACCGGGCGTGCCGTAGGCGGCCAGGGCATTGTCCTTGCGCGCCAGGTCCAGGAACTCCTTGAGCGTCTTCGCCGGGCTGCTGGCGCTCACGGCCAGGGCAAAGCTCATGCTGCAGGCCTTGCCCACGCCGACGAACTGTTTGAGCGGGTCGTAGGACAGGGACTTGAACACGTGGGGGTACAGGGTCAGGTTGCCCATGGGTGTCATGAGCAGGGTGGCGCCGTCTGCCGGCGCCGCGATCAGGGCCTCGGTGGCCAGCCGGCCGCCGGCACCGCCTTTGTTGTCCACGAGCATGTTGAAGCCATGGCCGCGCACGCCTTCGGCCACGGCACGGGCCACGGTGTCGGCAGCGCCGCCCGCGGCGTAGCCCACGAGCACGCGAATGGTCCTGTCCTGCGCGAAGGCAAAGGGGCTGTGGGCGGCCAGGGTCGAGGCGCCCAGCAGGCCCGCGAATTGGCGGCGGGTGGTGTTCATCGCTTGTCTCCTGCTTTGTTTATGGCCTTGAGTATGCTCAAGCGAAGGTGGCGTGAGAAATATCGTTTCGGCCGCCGAGGCATGCAGAAAAATTGATGGCTGCGCGCTGCGCGAAACGCGGGATGCCTGCACTGCCAGGGTGGCTTTGTGCACTGGCTCAAGAACGCCCCAATGAGCAGCATGCCTGCACAGTTGCGGTGCTTTGAGCTTTTCAATTGCACTGGATTTGGTTTCTCGCATGATTCCAGCGCACCACGGGTCTCGGCATGCAGAAATTGCAAGATAACTGCGCCCTGAAATGCCTACAGTCTCCCTATCCCCCGGCCCTAGTGCTGCCCACCGATGATGGAGACGATGTATGAGCGACCTGTTTGACAACCCCATGGGCCTGTGCGGCTTCGAGTTCGTGGAATTCGCTTCGCCCAAGCCAGGCGTGCTGGAGCCGATGTTCGAGAAAATGGGCTTCACGCTCGTAGCCAAGCACCGCTCCAAGAACGTGCTGCTGTACCGCCAGGGCGGCATCAACTTCATCGTGAACAACGAACCGGGCAATGCCGCCTACTTCGCTGGCGAGCACGGCGCGTCGGCGTGCGGCCTGGCGGTCCGCGTGCGCGATGCGCACAAGGCCTACAACCGCGCGCTGGAGCTGGGTGCCCAGCCCATCGAGATCCCGACCGGCCCGATGGAACTGCGCCTGCCCGCGATCAAGGGCATCGGCGGTGCGCCGCTGTACCTGATCGACCGCTTCGAGGACGGCAAGTCCATCTACGACATCGATTTCGAGTTTTTGCCCGGCGTGGACCTGCACCCCAAGGGCCATGGCTTCCAGGTGGTGGACCACCTCACGCACAACGTCTACCGTGGCCGCATGGCCTACTGGGCCGACTTCTATACCAGGCTGTTCAACTTCCGCGAGATCCGCTACTTCGACATCTCGGGCGAGTACACCGGCCTGACCTCCAAAGCCATGACGGCACCGGACGGCCTGATCCGCATCCCGCTGAACGAGGAATCGCGCCAGGGCGGCGGCCAGATCGAAGAGTTTTTGATGCAGTTCAACGGCGAGGGCATCCAGCACATCGCCCTGCTGACCGACAACCTGCTCGAATCGATCGACCAGCTGCAGATGGCCGGCATCCCGCTGCTGACCGCCCCCAACGAGGTCTACTACGAGAACCTGGCCAAGCGCCTGCCCGGCCACGGCCAGCCCGTGGGCGAGCTGCAGGCCCGCGGCATCCTGCTGGACGGCACGACCGAAGGCGGCCAGCCGCGCCTCTTGCTGCAGATCTTCTCGCAGCCCATGCTGGGCCCGGTGTTCTTCGAGTTCATCGAGCGCAAGGGCGATTACCGCGAAGGTTTTGGCGAAGGCAACTTCAAGGCCCTGTTCGAGTCGCTGGAGCGCGACCAGATCAACCGCGGCGTGCTGGCCGTGGACGAGAAGGCCCCTGCCAAGGAAGCGGCATGAAGCTCACGCCCGAGCAGTTGGCAGCGCAGCTGCCTGCCCTCACCGGCTGGGCGCACGGCGCCGAGCGCGGCGGCGTGCTCACGCGCGAGTTCCAGTTCAAGGACTTCGTGCAGGCCTTCGGCTTCATGACGCAGGTGGCCCTGCACGCGGAGCGCATGAACCACCACCCGGAGTGGTTCAACGTCTACAACCGTGTGAACGTCACCCTGACCACGCACGACGTGGACGGCATCTCGGCCAAGGACATCGAGATGGCCTTGCTGATGAATGGCATCGCTGCGGCCTTTTCTGCCGCCGACAAGACCTAAAACGCGTTCAGGAGACACGCATGCTGCAGCAGCTCAAGGAAACCGCCAAGCACGGCCTGGCGGCCGGTGACGCGCACGCCCCCGAACGGCCCGACTGGACCATCGACCAGGGCTGGGCGAATTACACGAAGGAAGAGCACGGCGTCTGGCGCACCCTGTTCGAGCGGCAGTCCAAACTGCTGCCCGGCCGCGCCTGCGACGAGTTCATCCGCGGCATGCAGGACCTGCCCATCGGACCCGAGCAGATCCCCGACTTCGAGCAGATGTCCAAGGTGCTCAAGAAGCGCACGGGCTGGGAAGTGGTGGCCGTGCCCGGCCTGGTGCCCGACGATGTGTTCTTCGGCCACCTGGCGAACCGGCGCTTTCCGGCCGGGCAGTTCATCCGCAAGCCGCATGAACTGGACTACCTGGAAGAACCCGATGTCTTCCACGACGTGTTCGGCCATGTGCCCATGCTGATGAACCCGGTCATTGCCGACTACATCCAGGCCTACGGCGAAGGCGGCCTGCGCGCCAGCCGCCTGGGCGTGCTGGAGAAGCTGGCGCGCGTGTACTGGTACACGGTGGAATTCGGCCTGGTGCAGCAGAGCGACGGCCTGCGCATCTACGGCGCGGGCATCGCCTCCTCAGCCAGCGAGACGCGCTTCTCGGTCGAGAGCGATTCGCCCAACCGCGTGTGCTTCGAACTCGAACGCGTCATGCAGACCAACTACCGCATCGACGACTTCCAGGAGACCTACTTCGTGCTCGGCAATCTGGACGAGCTGCTGGAGCTGGCCAAGATCGACTTCGCGCCCCTGTACGACCGCCTCAAGGGCGCGCCCGAGCACGACGCCGGCGCGGTGCTGCCTGGCGACCGCGTGGTGACCCGCGGCACGCTGGCCTACCACGACGCCAAGCGCGAGAAGGCGCTGGCCTGAGCGCCCGCCATGCGACACTCCGGAACGGCCCCACGCGGGGCCGTTCTGCTTTGAGGCACACATGGCACCAACGACACCCGGCTATTCGGTCCTTTTTCTCTGCATGGGCAACATCTGCCGCAGCCCTACAGCGCACGGTGTGTTCCGCCACCGCGTGCGGGCTGCCGGACTCGATGGCGTGGTGCGTGTGGATTCGGCCGGCACCCACAACTACCACCCGGGCGAACCGCCCGACCACCGCTCGCAAAAGCACGCCACCCGGCGCGGCTACGACCTGTCGGACCTGCGTGCGCGGCAGATGCTGCTGGCCGACTTCGAGGCCCACGACCTAGTCCTCGCCATGGACTGGGACAACCTGGCCATGGCGCAGGAGCTGTGCCCGCCCGCGCACGCCCACAAGCTCCGGCGCCTCACGGAGTTCTGCCTGCGCATGGACAGCCCCGTGGTGCCCGACCCTTACTACGGTGGTGCCAATGGCTTCGATGAGGTGCTGGACCTGGTGGAGGATGCCTGCGAAGGCTTGCTGCAGCATGTGCAGCGGGAGTTGCAGGGCCGCAGCCGCTGAGTCCGCTCAGCGCCCCACAGCGCAGACCAGTGGCCCGGGATCGTTGTGCGCCACGTCCCGGTCGTTCTTGGCCTGGGCCACTTCCATCACGCGCGGCAGGGCCACGCCGTTCTTCACGGCCAGGATCTCGGCCATCACGCTCACGGCGATCTCGGGCGGGGTCTTGCTGCCGATGTAGATGCCGATGGGTCCGCGCAGGCGCACCAGGCTGGCCTCGGTCTGGTCGAAGTGCTCGATCATGCGCGCGCGGCGCGCCTCGTTGTTGCGGCGCGAGCCGATACCGCCGACGTAGAAGGCCTCGGTGGACAAGGCCTCCAGCAGCGCCAGGTCGTCGAGCTTGGGGTCGTGCGTGAGCGCCACCACGCAGGTGCGCCGGTCTGGCTTGAAGTCCACCACCACGTCGTCGGGCATGGCGCTCACCAGGGTGGCGCCAGGCACCTTCCAGCCGTGGCGGTACTCCTCGCGCGGGTCGCACACGGTCACGGCGAAACCGTTGAACAAGGCCATGGTGGCCAGGTACTCGGCCATCTGCCCGGCACCGATGATGAGCATGCGGTACTCGGGGCCGAAGGTGTTGGTCAGTTCCTGGCTGTCCACCGCCAGTTCGGCAGGCTCCGTGGCCATGGCCAGGGACACCGCGCCATCGGCCAGGCGCACCGTGCGGCGCACCAGGCGCCCGGCCTCCAGCGCAGCGATCAGTTCGGCCAGGCGGGCGGGGTCGGGGTCGTATTCGAGCAGCAGCTCCAGCGTGCCGCCGCAGGGCAGGCCGAAGCGGTGCGCCTCATCGGCCGTGATGCCGTACTTGACGAAGGACGGCGGGCCGTTGGGAATGCGGTGTTCGTACCCCGTGGCCCCGGCGCGCTCCTGCGCATAGGCGCGGGTGTGGCGGTCGATCAGGTCGTCCTCGATGCAGCCGCCCGAGACGGACCCCACCACCGCGCCATCGTCGCACAGCGCCATGATCGAACCCACGGGCCGCGGGGATGAGCCCCACGTGCGCACCACCGTGGCCAGCAGCGCGCGCCGGCCCGCCGCACGCCAGCCGTGCAGGGTGCGCAGCACCATCACATCGAGGTTTTCCATCGTCATCGTGGGTAGATTGTGCCCAAGGCCCGGCGGTTCCGTGCGGCTGGGGCTTAGTTCAGCCACCATGCGAGAGCGACCAAGGCCACCGCGCCTGCCACCCAGACCCAGACCGGGACGCCGCCGCCCTGGGGCGCGGGGCCACCAGCCGGCTGCAAACCCGCCCGCTGGCTCGGCACGAAGCCGCTCGCCGGCCCGGCATCCTCGCCCGGCTGGGTCGGAATCTCGGTGGGCACGGTGTCTGGCGGGGCGGTAGGCTCCGTATCCGGCCCTGCGGCTGATTCCGAAACGGCAGGCGGATGGCGGCGCTGCATCTCGTTGTCGAAGCGCTTGAAGAAATCCTCGGCCATGCCTTTTGCCGCGCCATCGATCAGGCGCTGGCCCAGCTGGGCGATCTTGCCGCCCACCGTGGCGTGCACGCTGTAGTGCAGCTCGCAGCGCTCCTGGCTGCCCTCGGGTGCCAGCGGTTCCAGCCGGACCTGGGCGCTGCCCTTGCCGAAACCGGCCACGCCGCCCGAGCCGTCGAAGGCGATGGTGTAGCTCTCGGGCGCCACGATGTCCGACAGCGTGATCTTGCCCGCGAACTTGGCCGAGACCGGGCCGATCTTGAGCGCCATGGCCACGCTGTACTGGTTCTCGCCCGTGGGCTCGACCTTCTCGCAGCCGGGGATGCACAGCTTGAGCACCTCGGGGTCGTTGAGCGCCGCCCAGGCCTGGCTATGGCTGACGGACAGGGTGCGGCTGGCTTGCATTTCCATGGTGATTCCTCGGTGGTTCGGGTCATTGCCGCAGCACGGCGGCCAGGCTGCCGGCCAGGTCCTGCAGGCGGCTCAGGTCGTGCACGGCCAGCATGCCGTGCGCCTGGCGGTGCAGCACGGCGGCGCCACGCGCCGTGGGCGCATAGCCGCCAAAGCGCAGCAGCGGGTTGAGCCACAGCAGGCGCGCACAGTGCCGGCGCAGCCAGGCCAGCTCCTGCCCCAGCAGCTCGGGCGCGCCGGTGTCCAGCCCATCGGTGATGAGCAGCACCAGGGTGCGCCGCCCCACCAGCCGGCGTGCGTGCTGCAGGCGCAGGGCGCGCAGGCTCTCGCCCATGCGCGTGCCGCCGGCCAAGTCGGCGATGGCGTGGCTGGCGGTCAGCAGCATGGCGTCGGTATCGGCCAGGCGGAAGGCCGGGGTCAGGTCGGTCAGGCCGGTGCCGAAGGCGAACACGTCGCGCCGCAGCGCCCCGGCCCTGCGCGGTGCGGTGGCAGCATGCAAAAAGGCCAGCAGCAGCCGCGCATAGCGCTCCATGGAGCCCGACACGTCCACCAGCACCAAGAGCGGCAGGGGCTGGCGGCGGCGCTGCAGCAGTGGCACCTGCAAGAACTCCCCGCCCGTGCGCGCCGCCTGGTGCATGGCACCGGGCCAGTGCGGGCGGCTGCCGCGCACCCCGGGGCGGGTGCGGCGGGCCGCGTAGTCGGGCAGCGGCAGCGGACTGTCGTGCGCCAGTTGCTCCACCAGCCGGAATTCGCTGGCCGAGAGCTGATTGAAATCCGCATGGCGCAGGCGCGTGAGGTCGCTGGCCGTCATGGCGGCGTCGAAGTCGACCTTGGCCTCCTCGCGCGGCGGGGCCTTGCGCGCGGCACGCACGGGGGCCAGGGCCTCGCTCACGCGCGGGCGGCGCTTCACGGGCTCGGCCTTGGCCTCGGCGCTGGGCAGCATCTGGGCCAGCAGCTTCTGCGCCACGTTGGGGTTCTTGAAGTAGGCGTTGAACAGTTCACGGAACACCAGGCGGTCCTGCTCGCGGCTCACCAGCACGGCCTCCAGCGCGGCGGCGACGTCCTGGCGCTGCAGGCCCACCAGCAGCACGGCCTGCTGGGCCAGGGCCATGCGCGCAGCGTCCACGCGCACACCGGCGCGGCGCAGGGTGCGGCCAAAGCCGGTGAGGTTGTCTGCGAGCTTGCCGGTCCGCGCGTCGCCGAGCTGGGAAGCCGCCGCCGTGGAAGGAGCTAGCACCATCTCAGGCCTCGGCGTCCTGGGGCTTGAGCAGCTCGGCGGCCATGTCCTGCGTGAGCGCGGCCACGTCCTCGCGCTGCTTGAAGAGGATGCCCGCGGTGTCCGAGACGATCTCGGGGTCCACCACCAGGGTGTCGAGCGCCACCAGGGCCTTGGCCCATTCCACGCTCTCGGCGATGCCGGGCGCGCGCTGGAAGGCATTGGCAAAGGGCTGGCTGCGCAGCCGGCCCACGAAGTCGGCCACCTGGGCGGCCAGGGCCTCGCTGGCGCCGGGCACTTGCGAGCGCACGATGGCCAGCTCGCGCTCACGCTCGGGATAGTCGAGCCAGTGGTACAGACAGCGGCGCTTGACGGCATCGTGCAGGTCGCGCGTGCGGTTGCTGGTGAGCAGGGTGACCGGGGTGGCCGTGGCGCGCACGGTACCGATCTCGGGAATGCTGACCTGGTACTCGCCCAGGTATTCGAGCAGGAAGGCTTCGAAGGGCTCGTCCGCGCGGTCCACCTCATCGACCAGCAGCACGGCGCCGGGTGCGGGCGCCTGCAGGGCCTGCAGCAGGGGGCGGCGGATCAGGTAGCGCTCCTGGTAGACCTCGGCCTCGATGTCGCGGACCAAACCCTGCTGCAATTCTGCGGCACGCATGTGCAGCAGCTGGGCCGCATAGTTCCACTCGTACAGCGCCTCGCGCTGCTCCAGCCCGTCATAGCACTGCAGGCGGATCAGGCTGCGCGCCAGCACCTCGGACAAGGCCTTGGCCAGCGCCGTCTTGCCCCCGCCGGGTTCGCCTTCGAGCAGCAGCGGGCGCTGCAGCCTGAGCGCGAGGAACACGGCGGTCGCCAGGCGCCGGTCGGCAAAATAGCCCACGCGCTGCAGGGCCTGGACCAGGCCGTCGATGGAGGCCAGCTCCGGCGGCAAGGCGTCAGCCCAGCATCTGCGCCACGGCCCGCTGCGTCTGCACGCTGATCAGGTTGGCACGGTAGATGGCGCTGGCGTGGATGTCGGTGTTCAGGTCGCTGGCGTCCACCTTCACCGCGGCGGCCGAGGCCACCGAGAAGTCCTTGTTCAGCGCCGCCTCCAGCGCCTGCTGGCGGAACACGCTGCTCGCGGCGCCGGTGACGGCCACGCGCACGCCCGCATCGGTCTGGGCGACGAACACGCCCACCAGCGAGAAGCGCGAGGCCGCCTGCTTGAACTTGAGGTAGGCCGCGCGCTTCGGGATCGGGAAGCGGATCGCGGTGATCAGCTCGCCCTCGTTCAGCGCCGTGGTGTACATGCCCACGAAGAAGTCGTCGGCAGCGATCTCGCGCTGGTCGGTGATGACGGTGGCGTTCAGCCCCAACACGGCACTGGGGTAGCAGGCCGCGGGGTCGTTGTTGGCCACCGAGCCGCCCAGCGTGCCGCGCGCGCGCACCTGCCGGTCGCCGATGTGCGCGGCCAGGTGGGCCAGGGCCGGAATGGCGGCCTGCACCTCGGCGCTGGCGGCCACGTCCATGTGCCGCGCCATCGCGCCGATCACCAGGGCATTGCCCTCGCGGCGTATGCCCGCCAGCTCGGCGATGCCGTTGAGGTCCACCACCTGGCCGGGGTTGGCCAGGCGCAGCCGCATCGAGGGCAGCAGGCTCTGCCCGCCGGCAATGGGCTTGCCGCCCGCGCCCGCCAGGCGCACCGCATCGGCCACGCTGGCCGGGGTTTCATAGGTGAATGCATACATGGTGTGCTCTCCTCAGGCCTTGGCGTTTTGAATCGCTTCCCACACGCGATGGGGCGATGCGGGCATGTCGAAATCCTTCACGCCCAGCGGGCGCAGGGCGTCGAGCACGGCATTGATCACCGCGGGTGGCGAGCCGATGGCCCCGGCCTCGCCGCAGCCCTTGGTACCGAGCGGGTTGTGCGTGCAGGGCGTGCAGACATGGCCGAGCTTGAACTCGGGGAAGTCGTCGGCGCGCGGCATGGCGTAGTCCATGAAGCTGCCGGTGAGCAACTGGCCCGTTTCGCGGTCGTACACGCAGTTTTCCAGCAGCGCCTGGCCGATGCCCTGCACCAGGCCACCGTGCACCTGGCCCTCCACGATCATGGGGTTGATGATGGTGCCGAAGTCGTCCACCGCGGTGAACCTGTCCACCCGGGTGCTGCCCGTGGCGGGGTCTACCTCCACCTCGCAGATGTAGGTCCCGGCCGGGAAAGTGAAGTTGGTCGGGTCGTAGAAGGCCGTTTCGTTCAGCCCCGGCTCCAGCTTGTCCAGCGGGTAGTTGTGCGGCACGTAGGCCGTGAGCGCCACCTGGCCAAAGGGGATCGTCTTGTCCGTGCCGCGCACGCTGAACTCACCGCCGCTGAAGTCGATGTCGGCGTCGCTGGCCTCCATCAGGTGGGCCGCGATCTTCTTGGCCTTGGCCTCGATCTTGTCCAGCGCCTTCATGATGGCCGCACCGCCCACGCTGATGGAGCGCGAGCCGTAGGTGCCCATGCCGAAGGGCACACGGCCCGTGTCGCCGTGCACGATGTCCACGTTCTCCACCGGAATGCCCAGGCGCGCCGCCACCACCTGGGCGAAGGTGGTCTCGTGCCCCTGGCCGTGGCTGTGCGAACCGGTGAACACCGTGACGCTGCCCGTGGGGTGCACGCGCACCTCACCGCATTCGAACAGGCCGGCGCGTGCGCCCAAGGCGCCCGCGATGTTGGACGGCGCGATGCCGCAGGCCTCGATGTAGCTGCTGTAGCCCACGCCGCGCAGCAAGCCCTTGGCGGCGCTGGCGCTCTTGCGCGCCTCGAAGCCGGCCACGTCGGCCAGCTCCTGGGCCTGGGTCATGCAGGCGTGGTAGTCGCCCACGTCGTACTGCAGCGCCACCGGCGTCTGGTAGGGGAAGCTGGTGATGAAGTTGCGCTTGCGGATCTCGTCCTGCGACAGGCCCAGCTCCCAGGCGCAGCGCGTGACCAGGCGCTCCAGCAGGTAGGTGGCCTCGGGCCGGCCCGCGCCGCGGTAGGCATCCACCGGCGCGGTGTTGGTGAACCAGGCGTCCACCTCCACATAGACCTGGGGCGTGGTGTACTGGCCCGCCAGCAGCGTGGCGTACAGGATGGTGGGCACGGCCGTGGCGAAGGTCGACAGGTAGGCACCCAGGTTGGCGTCGGTGTGCACGCGCATGGCCAGGAACTTGCCGTCCTTGTCCATGGCCATTTCGGCATGGCTCACGTGGTCGCGGCCATGGGCGTCCGAGAGAAAGGCCTCGCTGCGGTCGGCCACCCACTTGATGTTGCGGTTGAGCTTCTTTGAGGCCCAGGTCAGGCACACGTCTTCGGCGTACAAAAAGATCTTGGAGCCGAAGCCGCCGCCCACGTCGGGCGCGATCACGCGCACCTTGTGCTCGGGCAGGCCCATCACGAAGGCCGTCATGAGCAGGCGCTCCACGTGCGGGTTCTGGTTGCTCACGTACAGCGTGTACTCCTCGGTGGCACGGTTGTACGAGCCGATGGCCGCGCGCGGCTCCATGGCGTTGGGGATCAGGCGGTTGTTGACCAGGTCGAGCTTCGTGACGTGCGCGGCGCCGGCAAAGGCGGCATCCACCGCGCCCTTGTCGCCGATGGCCCACTTGTAGCAGTGGTTGTCGGCCGCGATGTCGTGCAGCGCGGCGCCGGCCACGCTGTTGGCCGCCGCATCGGCCACGCTGACCACGGCGGGCAGCACGTCGTAGTCCACCTCCACCAGCTCGGCCGCATCGCGCGCCTGCTGCTGCGTGAGCGCCACGACGATGGCCACGTGGTCGCCCACGTAGCGCACCTTGCCCTGCGCCAGGATGGGGTGCGGCGGCTCCTTCATGGGCTGGCCGTCGGTGCTAGTGATGAGCCAGCCGCAGGGCAGGCCGTTGATGTTGTCGGCCGCCACGTCGGCACCGGTGAACACGCCCAGCACCCCGGGCGCCGCCTTGGCGGCATCGGTGTTGACGCTGTTGACGCGCGCATGCGCATGCGGCGAGCGCACGAACACGGCATGGCTCTGCGCGGCCAGCACCACGTCGTCGGTGTACTGGCCCGCGCCGGTGAGGAAGCGGTAGTCCTCCTTGCGGCGGAGGGCTTCGCCGATGTGCGGCAGCTTGGAGAAGTCGGAAGCACCCATGGTCTTGTCTCCTGGTGTGTGAGTTCTGGACTGACTTGTGCGGGGTTGCATTCGGCCGGATACCTAGGCGGGGAGCCTCCGACAGTGCTTTAGTGCGGCAAGGCGCCCCAACGACGGTAGCCGGTCGAAGGCAAGCCCGCCTCAGGCGGATGCCATGGCTTTTTGGCCGTGCTGTACGGCCCGCACGATGTTCTGGTAGCCGGTGCAGCGGCAGATGTTGCCCTCCAGCAGTTCGCGGATCTCGCCCTCGTCGGCCTCGGGGTGGTGGGTGCACAGGTCCACCGCGCTCATCACCATGCCCGGGGTGCAGAAGCCGCACTGCAGGCCATGGCACTCCTTGAAGGCCGCCTGCATGGGGTGCATGGTGCCGTCGGCCGCAGCCAGGCCCTCGATGGTCTGCACCTGGGCCCCCTGGGCCTGCACGGCCAGCATGGCGCAGGATTTCACGGCGCGGCCGTTGACGTGCACCGTGCACGCACCGCACTGGCTGGTGTCGCAGCCCACGTGCGTACCGGTGAGCAGCAGGTGCTCGCGCAGCGCGTGGACCAGCAGGGTGTTGGGGGGGACGTCAACGCTGGCCGCGCGGCCGTTGACGGTGAACTGGACTTGCATCTGGCTGTCTCCTCGGGAGGGTGTTGGCTGGATCTGCAAGCCGCATCTTGGGCCGGCGGCTGGGCAGGATTCCTAGGGTGAACCCTAGATTGGCGCGGGCCGGGCGCGGATATTCTCAAATTGAAACATGCTGCAGTGCACACCGGCGCATCATGCGCACTGCACACCGGGCACCTCAGAGAAGGTGCGCCGCCCCGCCACCCCACGGGAGTCGTAATCCATGCTGTCCGCCGCTGTCGTCACGCCATCGCTCGACGAGCGCCAGGCCTTGATCGCCCGCGCCCGCACCGCCCTGTTCAGCCAGGGCCAGGTGCCTGCCGCGCTGGGCATCGAGCCCTGGATCGTGCGCTCCTGGCAGCGCTGTGTGGCGCAGGGCCAGTCGCCGCGCCAGCGCGTGGCCTTCGACCTGGTCAGCGCCGCCACGCTGCGCGGCGTGGCCGAGCAGCACCGCCACCTGCTGCAGGCCGCGCGCCCGGTGCTGGGGCACCTCACGCGCGCCATTGCCGGCATGCACTACTTCGCGGTGCTGACCGATGCGCGGGGCGTGGTGGTCGACGTGCAGGGCGCCATCGACCACCGCGATGCGCGGGTGCACGCCATCGGCCGTGTCGGCATCGACCTGTCGGAGGCGGCCGTGGGCACCACCGCCATCGGCGCGGCCCTGGCCGAACTGCAGCCCGTGTGGCTGCACCGGGGCGAACATTTCTTCGACGACAACACCCACTACAGCTGCGCTGGCGCGCCGCTGTTCGACCCCGAGGGCCGCTGCGCCGGCATGCTGGACCTGACGGGCGTGGACGTGCCCGAGCGGCCCGAGCTGCGCCACCTGGTGGACCGCTCGGCCCGCGCCATCGAGGACGCCCTGCTGCTGCAACGCCCCCATGCCCTGCTGCTGCGCCTGAACTGGCCCGGCAGCACGCTGGGCGGCGAAGGCGACGGCCTGGTGCTGCTGGACGCCGATGGCTACCTGCTGGGCAGCAACCGCACCGCGCGCCAGTTGGTGCCCCAGCCCTTGCGCGCGCCCGGCACCCGGGCCCATGCCAGCGAACTGCTGGCCATGCCCTGGCCCCTGCTGTTCGACGCGGCGCAGCGCCAGGGTACGGGCGCCGCGCCGCTGGACCTGCCACTGTGGTCGGGCCTGCGCCTGCAGGGCATGGCACTGGCACCACGCCAGGGCAGCACTTTGCGGGCAATGCTGACATCGGCGCCCGGCGTGGCCGCCGCACCGCTGCGCGAGGCCGAGACGGCCCTGATCCGACAGGCGGTGACCGAGGCGCGCGGCAACGTGGCCGAAGCCGCACGTGCCCTGGGCATCAGCCGGGCCACGGTGTACCGAAAATTGGGAACCCCGAAGGGGCACTGAGCTGCGCGCTCAGCCCTGCGCCAAGGCGATTACCACGGCGTTGTCCTCCACCACCAGCAGCACCCGGCTGCCGGTGCGCAAGCCGCCATGGGGTGCGGCAAAACCCACCATCTGGATGCCGCCCGCGAGTTCGGCTGAAACCTCATCGCCCGACTCACCGCGCACCACCCGCACGGCCTTGGCGGGCAGGCGGCTGACGCCGGGCCCTGCCGGTGGCATATCGTCCCCCGCGCGCTCCACGCGCACCGCCGTGGCCTTGCACAGGGCCTGCACCACCAGGCCGGGCACCAGGCCCAGCAGTTCGACGCTCTCCAGCGTGATGCGGGCGCTGAGGAAACCTTCTTGATCGGCTTCGGTACGCCCCAGGTGCACCCGCACGATCTGGCCCAGAGGCTCCAGCCGCTGCACGGTGCAGGGGCACTGGTTGCGCATGCTGGTGCGCACCGCCAGCCGCGCGGCTGCGGGGCCGGCGCGGCCTTCCCAGCGGGCCAGCACGGCGCTGCGCGCCTCGGCCATGGCATCGGCCGCGGCCAGCAGCTGATGGCCAGCCTCGGTCAGTTGCGCGCCGCCGCCGCCGGCACCGCCCACGGCGCGGTCCACCAGCGGCGTGCCGGCCAGGTTGGTCAGGGTGTCCAGGGCCTGCCACGCGGCCTTGTAGCTCACGCCGACGGCGCGCGCCGCCTGCGAGATGGAGCCGCCCGCTCCGATCTCGCGCAGGATGGCGATGCGCTTGTCGGCCATGTCATGGCTGAGCGCGCCCGCAAAGGAGACGGGAGGGGTGCCAGGCATCAGGGTGCGGGCGGCAGCAATGCCTAGCGCCGGTTGCCCAGCGCCAGCACCGAGATGCCCGAGGCGATGAAGGTGATGCCGGCCCCGTTGTTGAGCCACTTGGTGGCGCGCGGGCGGCGCACCAGCCAGCCCGAGAGCTGCGCCGCGCAACTGCCCAGCACCGAGAAGATGATCGCCGTGAGCACCGCGAAGATGGCGCCGTACACCAGCATCTGCGTGGCCACCGAGCCGCGCGCGGCATCGACGAACTGGGGAATGAAGGCCAGCACGAACAGCCCGGGCTTGGGGTTGAGCACGTTGGAGAACAGGCCCATGCCGAACACCTTGGCCAGCGGCTGGCGCGCGGCAGGCGCGAACGAGATCAGGTTGCCCGCCGTGAGCGCCTTGTAGCCCAGGTACAGCAGGTAGGCCGCACCCGCGATCTTGACGGCCCAGAAGGCCAGCGGCGAAGCCTGCACGATGAGCGTGAGCCCCAGCGTGGCGGCCACCGTGTGCACCATGATGCCCAGCCCTGCGCCCACCGAAGACAGTACGGCAGCCAGGCGCCCCTGGCTCAGGCCGCGACTGATGGCCAGGATGTTGTCCGGCCCCGGCGCGAAGACCACGACGATCACGGCAACAAGGTAGGCGGCGAGGATTTCGGGGGGGAACATCGTCATGGTGCCTCCAGTGTAGGGGATGCCGCCGCCCGGGACCTGCCACCGCCAGGTCGTATGATGACCACCCAGAATTGGGGGGAAGGGACAAGAAAGAATGTTTTCAATCGGACACGATGCCACGCAGATGTTTGCGGTGGGCTTTCCACCGCTGCTGCACAGCCTGCTGTTCTGGATCTTCGCTTCGCTGGTGGTGCATGTGTGCCAGCGGCTCGTCGAGCACACGGCCTTTGCCATCGACCCGTCGAGCCGGCGCATCAGCGCATCCCATGCGGCCCTGTGCATAGGCTGCATCGTCTGGGCGCTGGACGTGGTGGGCATGCTCATGTATGCCGAGCTGGCCGGCCACGTGCTGGGCCTGGTGCCGGCGCTCACGGGCCTGGTCGTGATGGCGCTGAGCGCGCGGCTGACCGTGCCCACACTGAGCACCAGCGCCAGCAAGGCGCGCATCCTGCTGGCGGGCGCAGGGCTGTCGCTGGGCATGCTGGCTGCGCATTTCACCATCTCCGAGGGCTATGTCTCCAGTTATGCGCGGGTGAACGGCCTTGCCACCGTGCTGGCCCTGGCCACCGCCATCGGCATTGCCGCCTACACCGCCATACGCCACCGCGCGGCCAAGATGCGGGCGCTGACGCGCATCTACATTCCGCAGACATGGCAGGACAAGCTGCTGGCCGGCGCCGCCATTCTGGTTCTGCACTGGCTGCTGGTGAACACCTTTCCCCTGGAATGGCCGGACAGCTCCGCCGCATCCGACGGGGTGGCGCTGCTGGTGATCGTGCTGCTGTTCGGCATGGCCATCGCCACCGAGCAGTTGAGCAACATGCGCTTCGACCAGGCGCGCCAGCAGCTGCTGCGCCGCGGCCTGTCGCTGATGCGCACTTCCAGCCACCAGATGCAGCCACCCGAAGGCGACATCCAGCTGTCGCTGATCGCGGACCAGTTGCCCGTGCTGCTGCAGCCCGACCAGCTGGCTCTGCACTTCCAGCCGATTGCCGACCTGCACCGCGGCGAGGTGCAATTCGACGCGCTGCTGCGCGTGCGCAGCGAGCTGCTGGGCCCCCTCCACCCAGAGGCCTTCCTGCTGGTCTGCGAGCTGCAGGGCAAGACGCCCCTGGTTGACCGGCTGATCCTCACCAATGCGATGGCCTGGGCATGCCGGTGGCGCAGCCAGGGCATGGCACAGACGCAATTCAGCGTGAATGTGGCGCCGGCCACCCTGCTCGAAGAAGACTTTGCGCCCTGGCTGCAGGCCGAGATCGCGCGCCATGCCCTGCCCGGCGGCGCGCTCAAGCTGGAGCTTACCGAACACGCACTGATCGCCAGCGGCCCGCGCATGCTCGACTCCATCCGCCAGTTGCAGGCCATCGGCGTGGGCGTGCTGATGGACGACTTCGGCGCCGGCTACTCCTCGCTGGGCATGCTGGCCGATCTGCCGATTGCCGGCATCAAGTGCGACCGCCTGTTCGTGCGCCAGCTGGCGCAGGACGCGCGGCGCCAGTCCATGCTGCGGCATGTGGGGGCGCTGGCCAGCGAGTTCGGCCTGTCGGTGGTGGTGGAAGGGGTCGAGACCCCGGCCGAGCTGCAGACCCTGGCGGCCTGCGGCCTGCCCACGATCCAGGGCTATGTGTTCTGCAAACCCATGCCGGCCGCCGACGTGCCCGGCTGGCACCAGGCCCAATGGCCCCAGCACCTGGCCGCACTGCGGGCCCATGCAGGCACCGAGAACCCGACCCCGCGTGCTGACCCAGCGGCAACAACGGCCGCCTGGATGCAGCCTCAGGAAGCCCGGCGATGACGGGCTCCGCGCCGCTGACCACCTTGGTGCTGGGGGGCTACGGCAACTTCGGCACCCGCATCTGCCGCGCACTGGCCGGCGACCCCGGCATCCATCTGCTGGTGGCCGGCCGCAGTGCCGCCCAGGCCCAGGCCCTGGCGGCCACACTGGGCCCGCTCGCGCAGGGCGTGGCCCTGGACCACAGCGCGCCCGGCCTGGTGCAGGCCCTGCAGGCGCTCGGCGTGGGCCTGGTGGTGCACACCGCCGGGCCGTTCCAGGCGCAGGGCTATTCGGTGGCCGAGGCAGCCGCCGATGCCGGCGCGCACTACATCGACCTGGCCGACGGGCGCCGCTTCGTCTGGGACTTCCCGGCAGCCCTGAACGCCCGCTTCACCGCGGCCGGGCGCACGGCGGTCTGCGGCGCCAGCACGGTGCCGGCCCTGTCCTCGGCCGTGGTGGACGAACTGTGCGCCGGCTGGCAGCGCATCGACAGCATCGACATCTGCATCGCCCCGGCCCAGCGCGCGCCGCGCGGCCAGGCCACGCTGGCGGCCGTGCTGAGCTACTGCGGCGAGGCCATTGCCGTGTGGGAGGACGGCCGCTGGCAGGACCGGCTGGGCTGGGCAGCACCCACCCCGGTGCGGTTCCAGCGCCTGCGCCCGCGCCTGGCGGCGGTGTGCGACATCCCCGACCTGGAACTGCTGCCCGCGCGCTACCGCGTCACGCAGCGGGTGAGCTTTCGCGCAGCACTCGAAGTCGGCCTGGCCCAGCGCGCCTTTGCCGCCATCGCCGCGCTGCGCACCTGGGGCCTGCTGCGGCGGCCCGAGCGCCTGGCCGGGCTTATGCACCGCACGGGCGGCATCTTCGACTTCCTGGGCACGCCGCTGGGCGGCATGGTGGTGCGCGTGGCCGGGGCCGATGGCGAGGGCGTTGCGCGCCGCCGCGCCTGGCACATCGCCGCCGACAACGACCACGGCCCCGAGATCCCCTGCATGGCCACCATCCTGCTGGCGCGCCAGCTCGCGCTCGGTGCGGCCTTGCCTGTGGGCGCCCACACCAGCACCAGCCTGCTGCCACTGGCAGATTTTGCGCCCGAGTTCGCCAAATGGGGCATGGTGACGGACGTGGTGGAAGAGGACGCCCCCATCCCATGAGCCCGGCAAACCATCGACTGCTGCGCTGGAGCCTGGTCTTCGTCTGGCTCGCCACTGCGGTGGTCAGCGTCTGGGAGCTCGATGGCCAGAGCCGCCAGTTGCTGGCCACCCTGCCATTCAACAGCCCGCAGGTCGTCACCGCCCTGGTGCTGGCCGGTGCCGCCGCCGATGCCGTGGTGGGGCTGTGGATCGCCCTCAAGCCCGGCCGCGCGGCCTACGCCGCGGCCCTGCTGCTGATGGCGGTGATGACCTTGCTGGCCAGCGCCATCGAACCCGGATGGTGGCTGCACCCCTTCGGCCCCCTGACCAAGAACCTGCCCATCGCCGCCATCCTGGTGGTGCTGTTGCGCGAACCTCCAGCATGAGCCTGTACCTGACCCTCAAGTGGATCCACATCGTCTCCAGCGTGCTGCTGGTGGGCACGGGCCTGGGTTCGGCCTATTACATGTTCTTTGCCAACCGCAGCGGCAATGTCCAGGCGCAGGCCGTGGTCAGCCGACTGGTGGTGCGCGCCGACTGGTGGTTCACCACGCCCACGGTGTTCATCCAGCCGGCCACCGGCCTGGCCATGGTGCACATGGCCGGGCTGCCCCTGTCCACCCCCTGGCTCGCCGTCTCGCTCGGGCTCTACGTGCTGGCCGGCCTGTGCTGGCTGCCCGTGGTGTGGCTGCAGCTGCGCATGCGCGCACTGGCCCGGCAGGCGGCCGACGCCGGCAGCGATGCCCTGCCCGCCAGCTACTGGCGCTATGCCCGCTGGTGGGAAGCGCTGGGCTACCCGGCCTTCGTGGCCATGGTAGTGGTGTTCTACCTCATGGTGGCCAAGCCCAGCCTGGGGTTTTGAAGTGGAACACCCCCTGAGTCGCTTCGCGCCTTCACCCCTCTCTCATATTGCTGCGCAATCTGGGAGGGGGACGCCCCCAAGTGCACGCAAGCGCAGCGCCGCCTGCGCGGCTTGGCGGCCCTTGCACGGGGGCACTGGCTTGGGCCGCGCCAGTTTCGTTCAATGGGGGGTGGCGCACAGCGCAATGGACAACTGACACGGATTTGCCTTCAAACGTCCAACGCCGTTGTCCAGCCTCGGCGCGCGGTGGCTGATTGAGGAAAACCCTATCTTCGCGCGTCAGGCTTTCTTCAGCGCGCAGGGGGTACCATCCGCGTTACTTTCAGACACCCGGCAGCGCTTCGGGTGCGTCTGCGCTCTTTTCAAAAACCCAGGAGACACAAGGTGTCAGCACTACTCAGATTGGCTTTGGGCATGGACTGGATTTCCAGCCAGCTCAGCAAGGTGGCAACATGGACCGTGCTCGCGGCGGCCATGATCTCGGCGGGCAATGCCTTCGTCCGCTATGGCCTGGACTACAGCTCCAACGCCTGGCTCGAAATCCAGTGGTACCTGTTCGCCGCCACCGTGATGATGGGCGCGCCCTTCGTGCTGTACATGAACGAACACGTGCGCGTGGACATCATCTACGGCAAGCTGCGCGGCAACAAGCAGGTCTACGTGGACATCATGGGCCTGGCGCTGTTCCTGCTGCCCGCCATGGGCCTGATCGCCTACCTGAGCTGGCCTTTCTTCCTGCGCGGTTTCCTCTCCGGCGAAATGTCCGGCAACTCCGGCGGCCTGATCCGCTGGCCCGCCCTGCTGCTGCTGCCCGTGGGCTTTGGCCTGATGTTCCTGCAGGGTGTCTCCGAGATCGTCAAGCGGGTGGCCCACCTGCGCGGCATCTACCAGATGAACACCCACTACGAAAAGCCGGTGCAATAACGGGGGCCGATGACCACCCCATCGTGACTCGGCAGTCCTTGCTGCGCAGCCCGCCGGCCCACCCCGCCCACTGGCGCTGACTGCCCCCATTCCCGGAATTTCAGGAACACAACTATGCATATGGAAAACTTTGCCCCGATCATGTTCGCGGGGCTGGTGCTGGTGATGCTGATCGGCTTCCCCGTCGCCTTCTCCCTGGCCGCCCTCGGGCTCGCGTCAGGCTTCTTCGCCATCGAGATGGGCTGGTTCCCGGCCGTCTTCATGTCCAACCTGCCGATCAACATCTTCGGCATCCTGAGCAACGAGCTGCTGCTCGCCATCCCGTTCTTCACCTTCATGGGCGCCATCCTGGAGAAGTGCGGCCTGGCGGAGGATATGCTCGACTCCATGGGCCAGCTGTTCGGCACCGTGCGCGGCGGCCTGGGCTACTCGGTGATCATCGTGGGCTTCATCCTCGGCGCCATCACCGGCACCGTGGCCGGCCAGGTGATCGCCATGGCCCTCATCTCGCTGCCCGTAATGGTGCGCTATGGCTACAACATGCGCTACGCCACCGGCGTGCTGGCCGCCTCGGGCACCATCACCCAGTTGGTGCCGCCCTCGCTGGTGCTGATCGTCATGGCCGACCAGCTCGGCCGCTCGGTGGGTGACATGTACCGCGGCGCATGGGGCCCCTCCATCCTGCAGGTGCTGATCTTCGCAGGCTACACCTTCATGCTGGGCGTGTTCAAGCCCCACTATGTGCCTGGCATCCCCAAGGAAGCGCGCACCATGTCGGGCGCCAAGCTGTGGCTCAAATGCCTGCGCGGCATCATCCCCTCGGCGCTCTTGATCTTTGCCGTGCTGGGCTCCATGGGCGGCCTACCCGGCATCGACACCGCCATCGCCACGCCGACCGAAGCCGGCGCCATGGGCGTGGTGGGCGCCATGATCCTGGCCGCCATCCACAAGCGCCTGAACTGGGCCCTGATGTGGGAGGCCATGCAGGGCACCATGCGCCTGACGGCCATGGTGGTGTTCATCCTGATCGGCGCACGCGTGTTCTCGATGGTGTTCCAGGGCGTGGACGGCGCCAAGTGGGTCGAGCACATGCTCTCGGGCCTGCCGGGCGGCCAGATCGGCTTCCTGATCGCGGTGAACCTGTTCATCTTCTTCCTGGCGTTCTTCCTCGACTTTTTCGAGATCGCCTTCATCATCCTGCCCATGCTCGGCCCGGTCGCCGACAAGCTCGGGATCGATCTGATCTGGTTCGGCGTGCTGCTGTGCGTCAACATGCAGACCAGCTTCATGCACCCGCCCTTCGGCTTCGCGCTGTTCTACCTGCGCGGCATCTCCAACACCCTGTTCAAGGAGGGGCGCATTCCCAAGCCCATCCTGTCGAGCGACATCTACATGGGCGCCATCCCCTGGGTGATCATGCAGCTGCTGCTGGTGGCCATCGTGATCTTCGTGCCCCAGACGGTGACCATGTTCCTGCCCAAGGCCGAGCTCATCGACACCGACAAGGTGCAGATCGAGGTGCCTGCGGACGACCTGATGAACAACAACAACGACGCACCGAGCGCCGGCGAGAACCCCTTCGGCGATACCGCCCCTGCCGCCTCGGACGCAGCCCCTGCGGCCGCAGCGCCTGCCGGCTCCGACGCCAAGCAGTGAGCATGCAAGTGGCAAGCCTCTCCATGCTGAACCAGACCCCCATGATGGCGCCGGAGCCCTTTCGCTTTACCCCGCAAGGGGGTGAAGTGGTCGGTTCGGCCTTTTCGCCGACCTTCCGGGCACTGGCCACGGTCATCGTGGGCGGCTGCGCCATCTGGTTCGCCCAACTGTGGTCGCGCGGCGCCCTGGGCTCCAGCACCGGCGTGAGCACCGGCGCGGGCTGGTTCATCGCCGGCCTGGTGCTCATGGCCTGGACCTGGTGGAGCATCATGGTCAGCCGCACGCGCATCAGCAAGGACGGCCTGCACCAGCGCTGGGTCTGGGACAAGGCCCTGCCCTTCGACGACCTGGCCTACGCCAAGCTGATCCGCGTGCGCGGCCTGGGCTGGCTGATCGCACCGCGCCTGTACGTGCGCACGCTGGCAGGCAAGTTCACCGTGTTCTACGGCGCCACGCCGGCCCTGATCCAGGAATTCGAGCGCCTGGGGGCCGAGCTCAAGGCCTTCCGAAGCTTCTGAAGCGTGCGCCTGCACAAGGCAGACAACAACCGCGCCCTGGCGCGGTTTTTTTGTGCCCTTGCCACCCCCTTGCGCGCACCGATTGCGCTCGCAGCCAGCCATCGCGCCCGCCAACGCCAGGGGCTGCGCACTTCTCGGCGGGGTCCGCACCGCGCCTTCATCCACCAGTCAGACTGCTGGCCACTACCACCACCGCACGGCCGGGGCCTTGCAACGCCGCACGGAGATCCGCCACCCGCCTCGCACCCAGGCTGCAGGCATAAAAAAACCGCGCCGAAGCGCGGTTTTTTGGAAGCCAGCACAGGCCGGGGCCGTATCAGAGCTTGACGGTCTGCATGTAGCTGTCGAAACGGCTTTCGGCCACACGGAACCATGCCACCTGGTCGCGCTGGAAGGCGCGGAAGTCAGCAAAGATCTTCTTCCACTCGGGGCTCTTGGCGTCGTTCTCGGCGTACACCTCTTGCGAGGCCTTGAACGAAGCATCCAGCACGTCCTTGGTGAAGGGCAGGAGCTTGATCTTGGCACCGATCAGCTGCTTCAGCGCCACGGGGTTGCGGGCATCGTACTTGGCCAGCATGTCCACCGAAGCCTGGGCCGATGCGGCTGCCACGATGGCCTTGTTCTCGGGCGACAGCGCGTCGAAGGCCTTCTTGTTGATGTAGAAGTCCACTTCAGGACCGCCTTCCCACCAGCCGGGGTAGTAGTAGTGGGGCGCGACCTTGTTGAAGCCCAGCTTCTGGTCGTCGTATGGGCCCACCCACTCGGCCGCGTCGATGGTGCCCTTTTCGAGGGCCTGGTAGATTTCGCCGCCGGGCAGGCTCTGGGGCACCACGCCCATCTTGGTCATCACGTCACCGACCAGACCGCCGCCGAGGCGCATCTTCAGGCCCTTGAGGTCGGCGACCGACTTGATTTCCTTGCGGAACCAGCCACCCATCTGGGTGCCGGTGTTGCCGCCGGCAAAGCTCAGCATGCCGTAGCCGGCATAGAACTCGTCCATCAGCTTGCGGCCGTTGCCCTGCAGCATCCAGGCGGTCATCTGGCGTGCGTTCATGCCGAAGGGAATGGCCGAGCCGATGGCGAACGCGGGGTTCTTGCCGTAGAAGTAGTAAGGCACGGTGTGGCAGGCTTCCACCGAGCCTTGCTGCACGCCGTCCACCACGCCGAAGGCGGGCATCAGCTCGCCGCCGGCATGCACGGAGATCTCGAACTTGCCGCCCGACATGGCCTTGACCGCATTGGCGAACACTTCGGCACCGCCATAGATGGTGTCCAGCGGCTTGGGGAAGCTCGATGCCAGGCGCCAGCGAACGGCAGCCTGCGCATGCACGGCAGGTGCCACACCTGCGGCCAGCACACCGGCGATACCGGCATGCTTGATGATAGAACGACGATCCATGAGTTTCTCCGAATACTTGTGATTGCACACCCTGGCGCACAGGCCGGTCGCCCGACGCCAAGAACCTTCTGGCCCGATTGATTGTAGGAACATGCCCCCCTGTGGATTTGCGGGTTTTCCCGTGAAAAGCCAGCAGCACCGAGAGGGCTTCAGGGTTCTGCAAGCATCGAGGGGCAAGCCCGTCGCAACCGGCGCGCCCCAAGCCAGGGCAGCCGTGCACGGGCCGCCCCGCCGCACTGGCTGCGCCCCCCTTCCCGAATGGCGCAGCCATTCGAGAGAAGGGGCTGAGGGCCGCGGCCCCAAGCCTGCCTGCGCAGCTTGGACGTGCCCGAAGAGCCGCCGCCTCTGGCGGCGGTGCCGAAGGCGCGTCAGCGCCTCAGGGGGTTGTCAGATCTTTTGCGCCGACATGAAACTGTCGAAGCGCACTTCCGCAAAGCGGAACCACAGGATCTGGTCGCGCTGGAAGTTGCGCATGTCCGCATAGATCTTCTTCCACTCGGGGCTCTTCGCATCGTTCTGTGCGAAGGTCTCCATCGATGCGCGGAAGGCCGCGTCCAGGATGGGCTGCGAGTAGGGAAGCACCCGGGTCTTGGCAGCCACCAGCTGCTTGAGCGCATTGGGATTGAGCGCGTCGTAGCGGGCCAGCATGTCGGTGTGTGCGATGGAGGCCGCCGCTTCGATGATGAACTTGTACTCGGGCGAGAGCGTGTTGTAGGCCTTCCTGTTCACGTACAGGTCGACCTCGGGCCCGCCCTCCCACCAACCGGGGTAGTAGTAATACGGCGCGACCTTGTTGAAGCCCAGCTTCTGGTCGTCGTAGGGGCCGATCCACTCGGCCGCGTCGATGCTGCCCTTTTGCAGCGCCTGGTAGATGTCGCCGCCCGGAAGGCTCTGCGGAACGGCGCCCAGCCGCGCCATGACCTCGGCCACCAGGCCGCTGCCCACGCGGATCTTCAGGCCCTTGAAATCGGCCGGATTGCGCACCTCGCGCAGGTACCAGCCGCCCATCTGCGTGCCGGTGTTGCCGCAGGCAAAGCTCACGATGTTGAAGCCGGCATAGAACTCGT
>NZ_JBKDTZ010000190.1:0-2929 GCF_046339755.1 Acidovorax sp.
GGCGCGCGCGTCGCGCTTCGACCCCACCCTACCCGTGCCGGGGGGGTGGATTGCCCGGCCCGCGGGTGGGTCACCCGTGGCTCAAACGGGTGCGGCGCTGTCACCCCGGGCTTGACCCGGGGTCGTGGGCCTGCGGGCGCACACGATCCCGGGTCAAGCCCGGGATGACGCGTTCCGGGGGAGGCGGGATGACGCGTTCCGGGGGGTCGGGATGACGCGTTCCGGGGTCGGACGGCGCGTTCCGGTCAGCCAGTCGCCTTCGCGATCGCGGCCGCCATCCTGTCGAACGCCTTGCCCGCGCTGGGCGCGTAGTTGATCATCGACAGGAAGCCGTGCACGAGTCCCTCGCCGCGCACGACTTCGGTGGCAACGCCCGCATCGTTCAGGCGCTTGCCGTAGGCCTCGCCTTCATCGCGCAGCGGATCGCGCCCCGCACTCACGATGATCCCGGGCGGCACCTTCGACAGGTCCTTCGCGTGCATCGGCGAGGCGTTCGGGTCCGATCGCTTGCCCGCGTCCGGCTGGTAGTGCCCCCAGAACCACGGCTATCCGGATTTCTGTGTTGAAGGAGGCTTCCGGTGATTGAGTGCCTCCGTGTGGAAACCGACGTTGCACAGCCCGCAAATGAGCTGCTGCCGGCGGGTGTTGCCGCGCACCAGAACGACCACGTTCGCCTTGTCGTCCTTGGTCCGTCCCAGCTCGCAGCCGCAGCTCTGGCACCGGTTGCCCTGTTCCCGCTTCAGGAGCTGCAACTGGGTGGGGTTGGCAGGGTAGACGGTCGCCAGCCGCCACGGCTCCAGCGGCCCCTTGCCGTACAGGAGACGGGCGCGCAGCACCTCGAAGGTGTACCCCCGGCCCTGCCGGTTGATGGTCTTGGCGACCCCGTTCAGCGCCTCGGTGTAGGCGTTGGTGATGGGGTGGTCGAAGTACGCCAGAATCTCCGTCCGCCAGTTCTTCATGGCGGTCGTGAGAGTCTTGAAGTCCGCCTTCAGGCTGGCTGGGATGGTCCCCGGGAAGGCGTCGAAGGCCGCCACGGCCTGCGCCTTGGGCAGGTCGTAGATGTTGTAGAACGCCTCTTTCAGCCCGTAGGCGGCGGCCAGCTCGGGCTCGTTGGCCAGCCACATGTCCAGATTGAACCGGCCCTTCTCGGCCAGCTTGGCGTACCGCATGTTCAGCATCGCCTTGGACTGGAGCCACAGGCGCCGCTCGCCAGCCTTGCGCTGCTTCTGGAGCCGGATGCGGACCCGCTCCATGCAGTAGTTCGCCATGCGGACGACGTGGAACTTGTCGATGACCACCGGTCGGCCAGGGAACATCTGGTGCGACACGTCCCGGTACGGCCGCCACATGTCGATGGCCACGCCCTTGACCCAGTGCCGGTCCTTGAACCGGTGCAGCCACCCCGCCAAGGTCGCCTTGTCCCGGTCCGGCAGCATGTCGAGGATGCGGCGCTCCCCGATGTCCGTCAGGACGCAGCGCATCTTCCCGTCGATTTGGGTCTCGTCGATGCCCAGCCAGTCTGGCATCTCCGGCCGGTGGCTGGCCTCCAGTTCGGCCATGTACTCCGCCCCCAGCGTCCGGACCGTCTTGTCGTCGCACCCCACGTTCTCCGCGATGCGGGTGAAGGTGTCCCGCAGGCTGTGGGCCTTGATGTAGGTGGCGCAGCGCTCCGTCATGCGCCGGCCCTCCAAGATGCCGCCCAGCGGCTGCAGGAAGGTCTCCTTGCAGGAGGTGCACCGGTATCGCTGGACCTTCGCCCGCAGCTTGGCCGGCTTCCCGCGCATCGGAATGTCGACGTAAGTAGTAGCTTTGGTGCCGTGCCGGTAGATGCAGTCGAGGGTGCCGCACTTTGGGCAGGCGGTAGGCATGGGCAGCGGGTACTCCGCCTCCAGCACGTCCGCCCCGTCCTCCTCGGTGCGACCCAGCACCGTCCAGCCCTTCAGGTCGAGGATGTCCGTCATCCCCGGATTGTCGTGTGGATGGGGTCACCGCTTGTCAATGGCGGCGAGGTACTTGGCTCGGGCGGCGTTGGCTCCCGCTGCGTAGTCGGTATCACCGTCACAGCGGTCGGAAGCGATGACAGCCCGGATGCGAGACAGCTCGCGCACCAGCATTTGCTGGGTGAAGGTGGCAATCCACACCGGCACATCGTTCTCCAAGACCGTGCCCTTGATGTACTTGGGGAAGGCGGGCTTCTGCCGGACGAGCTGCTCGGCAGCGCCCAACACGTCCTGCCAAGCCGGCAGCGCCGGCCTCTGGGGCGTGTCGATGCCCATTGGCGGGTCGCACACCTCCTCTTTGCCATGCTTCGCCATCGTCTGCCGGGCCAGTTTCCTTGCAGCGTCAATCTTGGCCAGCGCGCCCTCGTAATTCTCGTTCATAGCAGGAACCTCAGGATGAACCACGCGCAGTACAGGGCTGCGCAGATGAAGAAAAAGGCAGTCAATTCACTTCTCTCGGACCAAGACTTGAGCCGCCCGGAGAACCTCGCGTGCGAAGGTGCTGGGCAGGATATTCCCCGCCGCATCGAACGACCGACCCAAGCAGTCGGCCACATCTTGGTCCGTCAGCCGAGGCATCCGGTCATCGCATCCGTTCGCGCAGGAGCCCGTCTCGTTGCAGTAGTCTGCGTGCGGACATGGGCCGGTGGTCGCCTCGCCGTGATGCCACAGGAATGCGCAGTAGGCCGCCACATCCAGTGGGTCCCCTTTTGCAACGTGCTTCCGCAGTTCCTTGCGACACTCGCCCATCCAGTCGTCAGTCGCCCACCCGTCGGAGTAGCCGTACTTCTCCTCTGCGGCGGCGAGTTTTTCCTTCAGAGCTGCGGCGAACCGGTCCACAAGGGCGGCGGTCTTAGGATGCAGTTTCACTTGGTTTCCTTTCCACACGAAAATCCGACTCAGGAGGATACTGCATGGTCACCTGTTCC
>NZ_JBKDTZ010000191.1:0-18810 GCF_046339755.1 Acidovorax sp.
GATGACGAGCTAGCACCGCCGAAATGGCCGGATGCTCATAGAACTGATGTCTTAAATACTTCTCCATAACAGCATGGGCCTTCCAGGTAGCCCAGAGGTACTTAGCTGTGGTGAAATCTGGATCCTTCTGGTCGTAGACATCACGAGCGACAACTCGCTCCGAGTATAGCTCCTCGAAGATCCTACGCACACAAACAGAAGTCATCTTCCAGGCATCTCTTGTTGCATGTCCGCGATGACGCCATTTTTGATAATCAGTGGTAATAAATTGAGCCAATTCCAGAGCAAGCGCTTGGCTTGGTGAAGACATTCTTGGGCAATGTGCTTAGCCTCTGATTAGGGTCCCAGAACTGTGGAGATTGTCTCCTGTATCTGGAACTCAACATCAGCCATGTTGCGTGAGATCTGGTATGGCAAACCAGTATTACCGTTGTTTGAGTCCCACTTGTCCGGGGTCCTTAGTGCAGGAAGTGCCTCAGCGGTATCTGCATTCGAGTCAGTTTTACCAAAAACGGTAGGAAATCAGTTTTGAATTGATGATGCCACCCTTGCCTCATAGGACGATTGAAAGCCAGTCCTGTGTTGTTTATAAAAGGAAGAGTATGTCATCTCAGCATCGATATGTCCATGTGTGAAGAATTCAAATATGGAGACCCCATCCACGAACAGCCCATATCGGCAGTTAGGTAAGTGTGTTGTGACCCATGTTTTCACATCATGTACTTGGTGCACGCATGGATGCACAGGTCCACCCCGAGGGCCAGGGGCTGGAAGTACAGCGGGCTGCTCCAGGTGTTGTCGATGGCAGTGAGCACGCCGTGCTTCCTGGCTTGCTCGATCAGAGGCGCCACATCCTGCACCTCCATCGTGATGCTGCCCGGGGATTCAAGCAACAGCAATCGCGTGGTCGGGCGGATGAGCTTGCCCAGGCTTTCACCATCGATACTGGGGTTGTAGCGCTCGACCTGGACGCCCAACTGCGCCATCTGCTCCATCGCGAAGGTCTGGGCCGGGCCATACGAGGAGTCCGAGATCAGCAGGTGGTCGCCGGACTTGAGCAGCGTCATCATCACGAGAGCAATGGCTGCCTGGCCCGATGGCACCACTACGCAATGCGAGCCCTTGTCCATCTTGGCAATCCGGCGCTCCAGTTGACGGTGTGAGGGCGTGCCCGTGGTGCCGTAGCTGAATCCATCGGGCAGGCGGCTGCCCCGCGTGATGAAGTCGTCGAGCGAGTCGAACTTGACGGTGGAAGCGCGCAGGACTGCGGGCACGAGACTGGAAAACGCTTGCGTCATTTTTATACCTGGTTGGTCGTGAATCCTCGCGATTCACACGGCTGTCACAGGTAATCAGTCTAGAACTGCGGCCGTCCAGCGCACGCACAGCAATCTTTGATGCTATAAATTGCGGTTATATGCTGATGCGGGAAATAGAGATCTTCAGGACCGTCATGCAGACGGGTTCGGCAAGCAAGGCAGCGCGCCTGCTCAACGTCACCCAGCCCGCTGTGAGCCAGTCGCTGCGCAGGCTGGAGGAGTACGCCGGCATTCCCCTGTTCCAGCGCCTTCGAGGCAAGCTCCATCCCACGCAGGAGGCGGCAGCATTGCTCAACGAGGTGAATCGCTGTTTCGTGGGGCTGGACGCCATCGAACACCGCCTGCGCAGCCTGCGCCAGTTTGGCGTGGGACGCATCCGCATTGCATGCTTGCCAGGTCTGGGCATCGGGTTTCTGCCCCGGGTGCTCAAAAGCATGGACCTGAGCGAGCGCAAGATGACCGTCTCCCTGCAGATCGTGGGCTCGCGCCAGGTCCGCGAGCGCCTGATCGCGTCCGAGTCGGACATCGGCCTGATGGCCGACGAGGTCACTCTGGCCGGGCTTGAGCATTCGGTCTTTGCGCGGTATGAGGGGGTGGTAGCACTGCCAATGGGGCACCCTTTGGCGAGCAAATCGGTGCTTCACCCGCGAGACCTGGCAAGGTATCCGCTCATCGCGCTCAACCCGGAGGATGCAGCCAGCCAGCGGCTCGACGGCATTTTTCAGGACCACGGCGTGCGCCCGGACATCATCGTGGAGACTCCCTACACCATCTCCATCTGCGAAATGGTGCGCCAAGGACTGGGCGTTGGTATCGTCAATGCCGTGACGGCCTATGACTATCTGGGCAGGGACGTGGTGCTCAGGCGATTTTCCGAGCGGCTGGAGTACCACTGCATTCTGGCCATGCCCTCTGGCCAGCCATTGACCAGCTTCGCGCAGCAGTTGCTTTCCGCCATGCGCGTGCGGCTCGAAGCGGACCTGACCGAGTTGCGGACCGCATTGGCTTGACGTGAACGGGTTGGGTCCGGTTGTGTGCCGAGCGAAACAAGTTGGGCTGGATTGCGTCGACGGACTGCCATCGAGTCGGGAATGTTCGCCGCCGACAGGCATCCTCTTACAATTGGCAAACCCATGAAGCTTCTCCACGCTCGCCTGCGCCTCGCGATAGTCATCCTTGCATGGCTTGCGCAAGCGTTGCTGCCAGTGGTTCATGCGGTGGGGATGTCCGCGCCGAAAGCAGCCGGCTCCGTTTGGTGCGGCGAGCGGTCCTCGCAGGCTGCTGCGATTGCGATGCTGCCACCCGAAGTCCGTCAAGCGCTGTCTGACGAGGGTGCGCCCGCTGACCACCTTGAGAACTGCATGCTGCTGTGCGGGCTTGGCGCCATGCCAGGCACTCCCGTCAACGCGTCGACTACCGTCGTTCTTCGAGCAGCGGGACTTGAGCCGCCTGCCGCGCCTCTTGTCCGCCCAATCTCACGGGCCCAAGCTCCAACTCCTCCTGCCCAGGCGCCCCCGGCGCTCGGTTGATTCGCTACCCGTGTCCCACTTCGGGACCCAATCTGCCTGCTCGCCCCGGTTTGAACGGTGGTGTGCGGCAGCACAGCCATTCAATCCAGGAGAATTTCCATGCTTCGAAGCTCGTGCGCCATGGCGGCCGCACTCACCACCATTCCATGGGCGGCGGCCCATGCCCAATCAACGCCAACGGCCGTCTTGCCTTCCGTAGAGGTATCTGCGGAAAGAGAGGGCGACCAGTCGCGCAAGCAGGTCGAGGCCGAGCGCGCAGTCACCCCCGGCGCCGTCTCCGTGGTGGAAGGCGAGGCACTGCGGCTGCGCAATGTAACCAGCCTGACCGACATGCTGCGCTACACGCCAGGTGTCTGGGCGGCCAGCGGATCGACCGGTGACTCCACCTTCCTTTCCGTCCGTGGATCGAACCTGGATGCGACCAACTACGACGGGAATGGCGTGAAACTGCTGATGGACGGCCTCCCTGTGACGTCAGCCGACGGCAGCAATCACAACCGCGATGTAGACCCGCTTTCGATGCGCCGAGCCATCGTCGCCAGGGGCGCCAATGCGCTGACCTATGGCGCGAGTACTTTGGGTGGCGCCATCAATTTCATCTCGCCTACCGCGCGCGATGGCGCCCCCTGGGAGGTGATGGTCAACGGCGGCAGCCATGGCCAGAGACAGGGGCGGTTCACCGTGGGCGCCGTGGCGGGCGCATTCGACGCGCTCGTGACTGCCGAAGCCAAACGGCTGGACGGATTCCGGGACCACCAGCGCCAGGAACGTCAGGCTGTGTACGCGAATGGTGGCCTTCAAATCAACGACGCACTGAGCACGCGTTTTTATGTCTCCAGCATCGACAACGACCAGCAGTTGCCGGGAGCGCTGACACGCGCGCAGTTCAACGCGAATCCGCGCGCAGCGGAGGCAGCGGCCGTGGCTGGCAACTACCGGCTCAATGTGCAAAGCACACGCATCGCGAATCGCACCGTGTGGGATATCGATGCCGACAGCAGCCTCGTCGCCGGCATCTCGTTCGAAGAGCAAAAGCTCTACCACCCCATTGTCTATTCACCACCGTTCTTCTCATTGCTGATCAACACCACGCTCAGGAACCTGGGCTCCACCGTGCGCTATGAGCGCCGCGTGGGAAATCACGATTTCCTGGCCGGTTTGAACTACGGGCGAACGAGCGTCAGGGGTGGCAACTTCAGCTATGTGACCGGTGGCAGCGAGACCATCAACACGGGCGTGGACAACAGCGCAGACAACGCTGAATGGTTTCTGGTGGACCGCTGGAAGTTTGCGCCCTTGTGGACTGCCGTCTATGGTGCGCAAATCGTCTCGGGCAACCGGGAGATCCGCAACACGAACCTGGCCACCAGCACGTTGCGCAATCCACAGTCCGACTACAACAGCGTCAATCCTCGCGTCGGCCTGATTCGGGAGTTGACGCCGACGTCGCAGTTGTTTGCGAACCTGAGCCGTCTGTATGAAGCTCCGACACTGTACGAACTCGACGACGACGTGCGCGGCAACAACGCCACCTTGAACGCAATGCGTGGCGCGGTACTGGAGGTTGGAACGCGAGGCTCGCACAACATCGAGCGGCACCGCATTCACTGGGACACCGCGCTGTACTACGGCAGGCTGAATGGCGAAATCCTCTCGCGCGACGATCCAAAGGCCCCGGGCACAAGCCTTTCCACCAACGTCGGCAAGACGATTCACGCGGGTATCGAAGCACTGGTCGGCGCCAGTGTTGCTGTCGACGGCGCGGGACACCACCGGATCGAGCCGCTGGTGAATCTCACGCTCAACCAGTTCAAGTTCCAGAACGACCCCACGTACGGCAACAACCGGCTGCCTGCCGCTCCGCGCTACGCCATCAAAGGCGAAGTGCTTTACCGCCACGTGAGCGGCTTCTTCGCAGGTCCGACGTTCGATCTCGTCGGCCGGCGCTTCGCAGACTTCTCCAACACATACGCTGTTGACCGCTACACGCTCTGGGGCCTGCGCGCCGGCTATTCGACAAAGCAATGGGAGGTCTACGGTGAGATGCGAAACGCTGGCGACAAGAAGTATGTCTCCTTCTTCAGTGTGCGTGACATCGCCGCAGCGAACTCGGCCATCCTGACGCCTGGCGAGCCACGCTCGCTGTATGTCGGGGCGCGGGTCAAATTCTGAGGTTCTGTCCGCTGAAGCGCTCGCCGAGAACCTTGGCGAGCGCATGGCGCAAACCACCATTGGACGATGACATGCAGCAGAACGCGAGTCCCTCTCTCCCCACCCCGCCCACCTTGCAGCCAGCAACTTCCGAGTCGGCCCTGTACCGCCGTGTCTGGCGCTGGCACTTCTACGCAGGCCTTGTCTGCCTTCCTTTCCTGGCGCTCCTGGCGATAACGGGCGCACTCTACCTGTACAAGGAGCCGATTGAATCGGTTCTGTACGCCAAGCTCAGAGCGGTCGACGACACCTCCGGCGCATCGCTGGATGCCCAGGCCTTGATCGCCAACGCGTTGAAAGCGCAGCCAGGCCAGCACGTGCGATTCAACGGTCCTGCTGTGCCGGGCCTGAGTGCCGAAGTCGGAATCAGAGTGCCCGGTGGCGGCACCGTGGGCATCTACCTGGACCCCGTGAGTGGGCGGGTCCTCGGTCAGCTTCCCGACAGCCAACGCCTGTCGGAAGTCGTCAAGGGCTTGCACTCGCTCATGATCGTGGGCAGGTGGGCGAACTACTGGGTCGAGATTGTGGCGGGGTGGGCGATCGTGCTCGTGGTTTCCGGTGTATTCCTGTGGTGGCCGCGCGGCCGCAAAGGTGGCGTGTACAGCCTTCGAGGCCACTCATCCCAAAGACTCTGGTGGCGAGATCTCCATGCGTTTACCGGCACGGTTGCCGCCGCAGCCATTTTGTTCCTGGCGGTCACGGGCATGCCATGGTCGGCATACTGGGGCCAGCATTTCGGACGCATCACCAGCGAACTCGGAATCGGACTTCCTCGGTATCTCTTTGGCCCAGGTCCCTCCTCGTCTGTGCCGCTGGCCAGCGTGGGCACGAGCGTGCCATGGATGCTCTCCCAAGCACCTACGCCGCTTTCCACTCCGCCTGCCCAGGACCCCTCTCAGCATGCCGGGCATGCCAGCGTACAAGCCCCATTGGATTCCGAGGATCAGCATGCGTCCTCCATAGGTGTCAACCGGGCACTGCAGATCTTTGAAGGATTGGGCTTGCCGCCGGGTACTCCCGTCAGCCTGCCCAGCGGGCCGCAAGGAACCTACGCCGCGATGCGCTTTCCCGATGACGTGCGAGATCAGCGCGTGGTCCATCTGGACCGGTACAGCGGCAAGGTACTTTCCGACGTCGGCTATCGCAACTACGGTCCTGCCGGTCGCGCCATCGAGTGGGGTGTCAACATTCACACAGGCCTGCAGTTCGGATGGATCAACCGCCTGGTCATGCTTGCGGCGTGTGTGTCCATCGTCGTGCTGACGGTGTCGGCGGTAGTGATGTGGTGGAAACGCCGTCCCAAAGGCCGACTGGCTGCCCCTCCGCGCCGTGCGGCGGATCGTGCGGCGGTCGGCTCAATCCTTGTCGCCGCAATTCTTGGCGCGATCTACCCGCTCCTGGGTGCTTCCATGCTTTTCGCACTGCTCGTCGATGCAGCGCTGCCAACGCGCTTGCGCGAGCAGTTTCGGCTCTAGGGCCTGGACAAGACAATTTTTTGAAAGGATCCATCATGAAATCCATCATTCACCTTGCGCTTGCCGCAACCGCATTTTGGGCTGCCGGTGCGCATGCCCAGGTCACTGTCAAGGATGCGTGGGTGCGGGCTACGGTGCCGCAGCAGCAGGCGACAGGCGCGTTCATGTCGCTCCTTGCGGCGAAGGACAGCAAGCTGGTGGCGGCCAGTTCAACGATCACCCCCCTTGTCGAGGTGCATGAAATGGCCATGGACAAGGATGTGATGAAGATGCGCCAGGTGCCCTCCATCGATTTGCCTGCGGGCAAGGCGGTGGAGCTCAAGCCTGGGGGCTACCACGTGATGTTGCTGGACCTCAAGCAACAGGTGAAGGAAGGAGATACCGTACCGTTGACCTTGGTGTTCCAGAGCAAGGATGGAACCCGTGAGTCTGTTCACGTGAAAGCGCAGGTTCGTCCGCTCAAATCCAGCGGCGCGCCAGCAAGTCACGGTGCGCACGGCGCTCACAAGCACTGAGGTCACGCGCTGAATCTGCCGCAGGCGAGTCGCCATTCTCCGGGGGGCCGTCCGCCCCCAAGCGGCAGTGCAGTCTTCGCCACCACATCCAAGGCACTTCATGGTGCTGGCGATCAAGTTGCCGCACTGTTGGGCGGGCGGCTTCTTTTGGAAATGCGCCAAACCGTTGCTGAAAGCGAGGCGTTGGGGAAAGCCTACAGGTCAATGGACCGCAAACGCGAACAGATACTCCCAACTGATGCTCGTGGTGCGTGGATCGTTCGCCACCGGCACGCGGCGGATGGCCAGCAGTTGATTGGTACCGGCCGCTGGCGTGATGGTGGCTATGCCATCCGCACCCGTGTTGACCGCGGCGCCCTTCTCCCCGAGTGACAGCCGGATGCCGCCAATGGGCTTGCCATCGAACAGCACGCGCACGCGCATGGGCTTGCCGGCGTGGGGCGTATCCGCTTCCAGCGCCACGATCTCGAACTGCTGCCCCAGCGGCTGCTTGGCGATCACGCCCCACTGGATGATGGTCTTGTGGTACTTGAGCGCGTGCACGCCGCTGGTGGCGCCGGGGTTCTCGGTCATCGGCTTGTTCACCATGGCGCCGCCTTCGACCTTGCTGAAGAAGCCGTTGTCGAAATGCGCGGCCAGCATCGCGGCCTGGCGCTCGGGTTTCACGCGCACGCCATCTGGCTTGGGCTCGATGGTGACGTCGATCTTGCGGCCGCGCCGGTCGAAGGCCTGCACGCTCTTGAGCTTGTCGGCGGGGTAGGTCTCCAGTTGGCCCTCGTGCCCGCCGAACTGCACCAGGTAGCCCCCGGCCGCATCAGGCTCCAGCCAGACGTTGTGGGCCTGGGCGGAGCCCAGGGTCAGGGTCAGTGCGGCGGCGCCCACCAGGCGGGCCAGTCGTTGTGAGGTCATCAGGGTCTCCAAAGGGTCAGAACTGCAGCTTGGTGCCGATCTTGAAGGTGCGCGGTGCACCCGGGGCGAACACCTGCGTGCCGCCGATCACCGATGCGGAAGTGGCATAGGCCTTGTCGCTGACGTTCGCTACGGCGGCATAGACCTCGTAGCGGCTGGTCGCCTTGTAGGCCACGCTCAGGTCCACGGTGGCATAGCCGCCGTAGCCCACGCTGTTGTCGGCGTTCACCGCATAGGCGCCCACCCGGCGCCAGGTGGCGGTGGTGGACCAGTCCGCCACAGGGCGCCATGTGGCGCTCACCGTGGCCATGTACCTGGGCACGCCGGCCACCTGCTTGCCGATCAGAGCGGCATTGCCGTTCTCCGTCACACGCGAGTGCGCGCTGCCGTAGGTGAGCGACAGGTCCACGTCGCGGTGCGCAGCCCACAGGGCGCTGGCCTCCACGCCGCTGCGGCGCGTGGCGCCGTAGTTCTCGTACACGCCGGGGGCCACGGTGCGGATTTCATCGCTGGACGTGAGGCGGTACGCCGCCACGTCGAGCACCAGCCCCTGCACGGGCTTGAACTGTGCACCCACCTCGGTCTGGCGGAAGACGTTCGGCTCCAGCGTGGCCGCGCCCAGTGCGTACTTGGCGAAGGTGCTGGGCAGGGCAAAGCCCTCGGCCCAGCTGGCGCGCAGCTGCACGCCGGGGGCGATGTCGGATCGCACGCCGAGTTTTGGACTGGCATGCGACATGGTGGCCAGCGGGCCGCAGGGGTCGGTGGCGGTCTCGGCACCGTCGCGCGCGCAGTTGCCGGTGAAGCGGTCCCAGCGCAGGCCGGCCGAAGGCTTGAACAGGGCATGGATCGGCGCCTCGACCTCGCCGAAGGCCGACACGCTGTTGAGCCTGGAGGTGCGGTCGTTGATGGCGGGCGCCAGGCGGGCCCGGTTGTTGAGGCCATCGTAGTACTGGTACTGGGTGGACTCACGGAAGGTCTCCAGCCCGGCCACCCAGTTGAGCGGCGTGCTGCCCATGGCGGTGCGCCCGTTCAGGCTGGTGCCGGCGCCATAGACCTTGCGGTCATACGTCTCTTCGCGCTGGCGCCAGGTGGTCGCATTCACCGGACGGCTGAACCAGCGGGTGAAGTCCTGCTGCGTGGTGTAGGCAAAGGTGAGCAGCTTCACGCTGGGAGAAAGCGCGTAGTTCATGTCGGCGCGCAGCGTGGCGAAGTGCTTGTTGGCACCGTCATTCATGGCGCGCGGGTCTTTGCCATACGGGTCGCGGGCGAACTGCGCGGCCGTGACATAGCCGGGCGATTCACCATCGGCCTCATGCCAGCGGCCGGACAGGGCAATGTCCAGATCGGCGCTGATGCGCTTGGTCCAGCGGCCCGCCAAGGTGGAGCGATGGAAGTCCGACTGCGCGCGGAACCCATCGGTGCGAAAGTGCTGTGCGGCCAGATTGAGGTACTCGCCATCACCGAGCTTCACACCCAGGGCCCCCTGCAGATCCACCGTGCTGCTCGATCCCAGGCTGGCATCCAGCTCCTTGTATTCACCGCGCTTGCGCGTTTCCACGGCCATCAGGCCTGCGCGGTTGAAGTTGCCGTACAGCGCCGACACGGGGCCCTTGTAGAGGGTGAAGCGCTCGATCTCCAGCGGCACGATGACGTTGAGGTCCACGTACCCGTCGGCATGCGACATGGCCTCGTTGAGCGGAATGCCGTCGAGCACCACGCCCACATCGCCGCCATGCCCGCCGCCGCCAAAGCCGCGCATCACGATGGTGTCGGCCACGCCCGAGAGCTGGTAGTTCTGCACGTTCATGCCCGGTACATGGCGCAGCAGCTCGGTCGGCTGGCTCACGTGCTTCTCGGCAATTTCGTCGCTCTCGAAACTGGTGCTGGAATAGGCCGAGGCCGCGCCCTGCAGCGCCTGGCCTTTGATCTCGATGGCAGACAGGGTGGGCGGCGACTCCTGTGCGGAGACGCTGGTGGCGCCCAGCGCGAGTGCGATGGCCAGGGGCGATGGATGCAGGCTAGGGCGTTGGGTCATTGGAGCTGTATGAAGTATTTGAAATTTGTCTTACAAAGGGACGCAAGCCAAGTCCTGGTTGTGCAGATGCGCTGCGCAGCGGGGTATCAGTGCCTGTGCCGGGCAGGCTTGCCGGCCTTGCCGTGGGGAAGGTGCTGGTGTGCGGGCGACTGCCCGGCCTCGGCCATCACCAGATTCAACTGCCCATGGTGCACGCCGCGCTCTGCCATCAGGGTGTCGGCAAAGCGGCGCACGGCGCTGGCCGGGCCCTTGAGCAGCACGGTCTCGATGCAGTGTTCGTGGTCCAGGTGCGCATGGGTGCTGGCAATGGTCAGCTCGTGGTGACCGTGCTGGTGGCCGGCCAGCCGCTCGGAGAGTTCGCGCTCGTGGTGGTTGTAGACATACGAGAGGTTGGCCACGCAGGGCCCGTCCTGGTCCTGCGTCTCGCGCAGACGCGCCAGGTGCACGCGCAGGATGTCGCGCACCGCTTCGCTGCGGTTGCCGTAGCCGCGCTCGGCGATCAGGTGATCGAACTCGTGCGCGAGTTGGTCGTCGAGGGAGATGGTGAAGCGTTCCATGGAAAGAGAAAGGCCGCAGTGCGCCCCCATGGGCACGCTGCGGTCCCGAGTATGAGGAAACGCAATTTGATCTTAAATACGCCAGATGGCGTATCGGTGTCTGTTCACCCCAGCGCCGTGTCCAGCAGCATCATGATCACGAAGCCCAGCATCAGCCCACACGTGGCGTAGGCCTCGTGCCCTTTGCGGTGCGATTCGGGGATGATTTCGTGGCTGATCACGAACAGCATGGCACCGGCCGCCACCGCCAGGCCCCAGGGCAGCAGGCTGGCCGACAGGCCGATGACCAGCACGCCGAACACGGCGGCCAGGGGCTCCACCAGCCCCGACAGCACGCCCAGCCCAGCAGAGAGCACGCGCCCGTAGCCCACGCTGCGCAGGGCCAGTGCCACCACCATGCCCTCGGGCACGTCCTGGATGGAGATGCCGGTGGCCAGCGCCTGCGCGCCCAGCGCATCGGGCCCGGCAAAGGCCACGCCGATGGCCAGGCCCTCGGGCAGGTTGTGCAGGCTGATGGCCAGCACGAACAGCCACACGCGCTTCATCGCCCGGGCCTGGGGTCCTTCGAGCCCCTTGACGAAATGCTCGTGTGGCACGGCCCGGTCGATGGCCAGCAGCAGCGCCGCGCCCACCAGGATGCCCATGCCCACGATGCCGCCCGCGCCCCAGCCGCCGGCACCCTGCGCCTTGGCCGCGTTCAGCGCGGGTATCACCAGCGAGAAGGAACTGGCCGCGAGCATGACGCCCGCGCCAAAGCCCAGCATGGAGTCGTACGCACGCTGCGAGAACTGCTGCGACAGCAGCACCGGCACGGTACCCAGGGCCGTGGCCAGTGCCGCCATGGTGCCGCCCAGCAGGGCACCCTGCATGCGCGGGTCGCTGGCCGCAAGGCTCTGCCAGGCCGCGTGCAGCAGGATGAGCGCGCCTGCCGCCACGATGGCAAAACCCAGCATCTGTCGCCATCGCAGCGGGCCCGCCCGGGAGGTGTCAGTGAACGGTGCGGGGGTGTCGAGCTTGTTCATGGCGGTGTCCTGTCAAAGAGGGCGGGATATTCCTGGGCGTGCGCGCGCAACCCGCGCCCCTGCAAGGCACACGGGCGCGGGTTGCTGTGGCACTGCCTGGGTCAGGCGAAGGCGCTGCTCAGGTTGATATTGCCGTTGACGCCGGACGGGAAGAAGCCGCCGCGGTTCGCTGCCTCTTTGGTCAGGTAGACGATGTTGAGCACGTCGTCCGGCGTGCGGCTGTAGGCGATGCCGTTCTCGTCCAGCGGCACGATGTTGGACATGTCGGCCGAGCCCGTGATGCCCTGGTCCTGCGACTTGCTGTTGTCCAGCGAATCACGCGCCTTGGCGATGGAGTCGGCCGAGCTGCGCAGCGAGGGCGTGGCCAGGCCCTTGGAGTACAGCACCGTGCGCACCAGCCCCGCGTGGTAGGCCTCTGCGGCCAGGATGCCGGCGGCGGCCTCCAGGTAGGTCTTGTTCTCGATCAGCGGCGCGGCGCCCTTGTAGGCAGTGACACCCACGTCCTCGAAGATGAAGGCACCGAGCAAAAAGGCCTCGTCGCTGGCATAGGGGTCGAACGCCTGGCCCGGCCCCACCAGGCCGGCCGCCCGCGCCGCCACCGAGAACGCGCCGTTGGGGTCGGTGCCGCCGATGTCGATGGCCGGCTGCGCCACGGCGGCCGAGCCCAGCGCCGCACGCAGAAAGCGCACATGGTCCTGCTCATCCTTGGCGATCTCGCGGGCGTACTGGGCCACCACCGGGTCCTTGAAGGCCACGGCGCGCCCGCCCGTCACGGCGCCCTGGGTGCCCGCGCCGCCCAGCATGGCGGCAGGCAGGCCGGTGCCGAACACGGCGTACTGGTAGAACTGTGATTCGAGGTATTCGAGGTTCAGCGCGAAGTTGAGGATCTCCACGTCGGTCGGCTTGAAGGCCTGGGCAATGGCATCGCCACCACCGCCGCCACAGGCGGTCAGCACGGCACCGCCGGCCATGCCGAGCGCGAAGCCGCCGCTCTTGCGAAAGAAGTGCCGACGGTCCGCGCGCTTGTCCGCGCGTTGCTGCAAGACGTCGATGATGTTCGAGGAATCAGACATGAAGCTTCTCCTGAAGACTGCGCAAACAGGGACAAAAAGCCCTTTGCAGACCAGCCGGTGCCATTGGGATTCGAGGGCGTGCCCTCCGTGTGAGATCACCCATCCCGGGCGGCCCGTGCGGTGCTTGTATGTGGTCTCCCTTTGAGTACGAAGCCGGATGCGCGCTGGTTTGTAGGAGAAGATGCCGTCCGGGTTTTTGTCCCGCATCCCTACAATGGCCTGCACGCCACCTGGTCTTGAGGCTGGGTGGCGGAGACAGCGCCGCCGCATTGGCGGCACAGCGCCATTCCATGGAATTTCTTGCCTATCTGAAGCGGCTTGCTGCAGACCCGTTGTTTCTCCGGGTCTGCACTGTGCTGTGGTGCCTGCCCATCATCGCCATGGGTGTTGGCGCTGCCATCGCATGGCATCCAGACGGCCCGGGCGAATGGCTGGGCTTTGCGTGCCTGGAACTGTTTTGCTGGTTCACGGCCTATCCCATGTCCATTGCGCTGTTCGGCAGTGACCGCAAGCTCTTTGAAACCAATGGGCTTCTGGCAGATGGAGGTGAGTTGCCCGGGATGGCCCTGGCCGTTTTCGTGATGCTCCTGGCGCTTCCCATTGCCGTTTGCTTGCGGGCGATGTTTGGCGGCAAGCGCTGAGGCTGCCCAACAGCATTCGTTCATTGTCAGCACCATCCGCAGCCGCGCCTGGCCTGGCTACAAGTCCACGACGGCGCCCGCGTCGGTCGTCAGTTGCCATGTGCATGGTCAGCGCACGGTGCGCAGCCGTTTAGGGCCTGTTAACACTGATTTCGCGACCCCGAAAATCGTGTCAACAGGCTCTAGTTCCGTCCCGCCATCACGCCGCCGTCCACGTCCCAGACCGCACCGGTCACCCAGGCGGCCTTGTCCGAGAGCAGGAAGGCGATCACCTCGGCCACGTCCTCGGGCGTGCCCACGCGGCCGATGGGGTGGAAGCCGTTGAAGCCCTGCAGCGCGCTGTGCACCTCGGCCTTGGGGATGAAGCCTTCATAGATGGGGGTCTGCACCACGGCGGGCGATACGGCATTCACGCGGATACCCTTGGGCGCCAGCTCCATCGCCAGGTGCTGGGTCAGCGAGTGCAGACCTGCCTTGGCCATGGAGTAGGCCGACGATGGCGTGGCTGCAATCGCCTGGCGCGCCCACATGGAGCCGATGTTGACGATGGCGCCAGCGCGCCCCCGCGCCACCATGGCGGCGGCCACCTTCTGGGTGATGAAAAAGAAGGCCTTGTTCAGCTGCATGTACTGGTCGTAGTCCGCATCCTGGTGCTCCAGGAAGGGCTTGGGGAAGAACACGCCGGCTGCGTTGACCAGCAGGTCGATGTCGCCGTGCTGCTCGCCGAGCACCTTCAGCAAGCGGGCCAGGCCCTCGGCGCTGGTGAGGTCGGCGGTCAATGCCGTGGCCGGGCCCACGGCCGCGAGTTCGGCGCGTGCCTGCCCGGCCTTGTCTTCGCGGTGGCCGACGATGACCACGCTGGCGCCTTGGGCCAGCACGGTGCGGGCCGTCTGCAGGCCCATGCCGCTGGTGCCGCCGACGACCAGGAGCTTGCGGCCCTGGAAGGCCTTGTGCTGGATGGATGGTTGATTCATGCTGAAATCTTTCTGTGGGGAGTAAAAGAAGATCTGTTCGATGGAGTGTGATTGTTCAGGCCGCGGCATCTGGCGGCAAACGGGATAAAGTGTCGCGACCAGAAAGAAAAACTATCCCAACCGAATATGAAGCTGCCCGTGCATCTGAACGCCCTGCGTGCCTTTGAAGCCAGCGCGCGCCACCAGAGCTTTTCGGCCGCGGCCGAGGAGCTGCACGTCACGCCCGCCGCGGTCGGCCAGCTCGTGCGTGCGTTGGAGGACTGGCTGGGCACGCCGCTGTTCCACCGCAGCAGCAGCGGCCGGGCCCGGTTGACCGCGACCGATGCGGCCGAGCGCGCGCTCACCGACATCCGTGCAGGCTTCGACCGCCTGTCTCTCGGGCTGGAGCGGCTCAAGGAAGGCTCGGCCAGCGGCGTGCTCACGGTGACCGTGAGCCCCTCGTTCGCGGCCAAATGGCTGCTGCCGCGCCTGGAGCGCTTCCATGCCGCCTGGCCCGATACCGACGTGCGCCTGGACACCAGCCTCAAACCTGTGGACTTCGTGGCCCAGCGCATTGACGTGGGCGTGCGCTATGGCGCGGGCCACTGGCCTGGCCTGGTGGCGCAGCCGTTCATGGCCGAAGATGTGTACCCGGTGTGCGCGCCGGCCCTGGCGCGACAGCGCACCCGCCCGCGCAAGCCCGCCGACCTGCTGGAGCACACGCTGGTGCACGACCTGTCGATGGACGGGTCCTCGGGCTTCCCCACCTGGGACGGCTGGCTGCGCCACGCGGGCGTGGCCGGCCGGGCGCCCCGGCGGGGCCTCAAGATCAACAACTCCGCCGCGGTGCTGCAGGCGGCCATCGACAACCAGGGTATCGCCCTGGCGCGCAGCGTGATGGCGCACGACGACGTGGCCGCCGGGCGCTTGGTGCGGCTGTTCCCGGGCATCGCCTTTGCATCGCCCCTGGCCTACTACGTGGTCTACCGGGCCGAATGCGCGAGCCTGCCGCGGCTCGTAGCGTTCCGGGACTGGCTGGACGAAGAGGCGCGGCGATGACTCCACCCCCGATCCAACGCAACCATTCAGGAAACGGAGAGACCCTCATGGATATTTTCAAGAATGCACTGGACCTGCTGGGACAGTCCGAAAACGCCCCGGCCGTGGCGAGTTACCTGCAGTCTCTGGGCATTGGGCAACCCATCGCAAGGCCGCCCCGTGACGAGCGTGGCACCAACGTGGAGGTCATTGCGCAACCGCAGATCGAGCTCTTCTTCACCCGGGCCAGCGAGCTGCCGCAGGCCGAGCGCTTTGCCAAAGGGGAGCTGGTGCTGGCCAGCTTTTTCATCCACCCTGCCGAACCGGGAGGCGCCATGGAGGGCATGCCCCTGGGCATCGACATGGCATGGACCCGCGCGCAGGCGAGGGCCCGCTTGGGCGAACCCGAATGGACCAGCAAGGGCAACCTGAAGAACGACCGCTGGTTGCTGGAGGACAAGCGGGTGCTGCTGTGCTTCACCTCGGACGAGCAGCGTATCCGGCAGGTAGCGGTGTCACAGGTGTTTGCCTGAGCCGGGGGATAGTCCCTAGCGCGCGGCCTGCGCCGCGTGCTGCTCCACCGCCCGCTTGGCTTCAGCGACGCCCACGTTGTGCTTCTCGCGGTACAGCTTGATGGCGTCGGCCTTGCGGTCGGGCAATAGCGCGAGGGACTGCCAAGTCTCTGCTGGTTTCCATTCAGGCTTGCCGCTGGGCTGGCTCACCACGAAGTAGAGGATCTCAACGCCATCGTCCCCGTAGTGCGCACTGACCTGCAGGGGCGCGAAGTCCCAGCGGTCATGGTCGGGCTCGGGGTGGTCCACGGGAACGCGGCCTTCGCCGATGACCCAGGTGCGCTCGGGCGTGTGCTTGTGCAGCAGGCCCGGCCGGCCATCGGCAAAGTCAAAGCCCAGCGGCAGCGGACCCGGATAGCGCTGGTGCTTGTCCACCCCGTCGTTGTAGAAGAAGATGCCCGAGAGCCTGCGGTCCTGCCGGTTGCTGGTGGAGGATGCTTGCGCATGGCGGGTGTCGAACAGCAGGTCGAAGCCGCCTTGCTCGCACACCACATACTGGCTGCCATCGCTGGGCTTGTCGGCCTTGTGGGGGGGCTGTTTTGAGAGAAAGTCGGTGACCGCCTCATCGGTGTAGCGCAGGCCAAAGAGATTCATCCATTCCATGTCGGGGTGGGGCATGGGCAATCGTGTCCTTTCATCTTTTGGTTGGTGGGGTGGTCGTGGCATCGCGGAGGATCTCCAGCGCCTCTTTCGCAATCGCCAGAGACAGCTCTTCCTGCAGGATGCCGGCCTTGAGCACCAGGTGCTGCAGGCGGCGCTCGCGGCTCGGTTCCTTGCCGATGAAGTCGCGCTGCTCGATGCGCTGGTAGACGGCCAGCTTGTCCTGGTGCATGGCCTGCAGGCGGGCGATTTCCTTCTCCAGCCCCGTTGGGCCGACGGCGGCCTCGGCGCGCAGGCGCACCATGAGTTCGTCGCGCAGGGGCGTGGGGTCGTTCTGCTCGGCGATCCAGCGGCGCAGCTCCTTGCGGCCCGCGGGCAGCAGGCGGAACTGGCGCTTGCGGCCACGGCCTGTCTCGGCCGGCAGGGCCTCGATCCAGAGTGCTTCCTCCAGCCGCGCCAGCTCGCGGTAGATCTGCTGGTGCGTGGCGTGCCAGAAGTAGCCGATGGACTTGTCGAAGCGCTCGGCAAGCTCCGAGCCCGAGCAGGGGTGCTCGACCAGGGCGGTGAGAAGGGCATGGGGCAGGGACATCGGACAGCAGGAACGGCGGAAAGTGCGGAATCCGCCATCTTGCCTGAATCGGGAGCGCTCTCCATTGTTTCTGCAACCAGTTGCATAAAGGCGGGATGCTCGCTATATTTGTGCAACTGGTTGCATAAACACAAGGAGACCCACGATGAGCACCGTCCTGAAACCTGCCCCTGCTCCCCTTGCCGGTGCCGGTAGCCCCTATCCGCATCTGCATGCCCCGCTGGACCTGGGCTTCACCACCCTCAAGAACCGCGTGCTCATGGGCTCCATGCACGTGGGGCTGGAGGAGGTGGAGCGCGGCTTCGAGCGCATGGCCGCGTTCTATGCCGAGCGGGCGCGCGGCGAAGTGGGGCTGATCGTGACTGGCGGCATTGCGCCCAACGAGCGCGGCCGGCCCATGCAGGGCGGGGCCATGCTGGTCAACGAGCACGAGGCCGAGCAGCACCGCAAGGTGACCGAGGCCGTGCATGCCGAGGGCGGCAAGATCGCGATGCAGATCCTGCACTTCGGCCGCTATGCCTACCACCGCGACCTGGTGGCCCCGAGCGCGCTGCGTGCGCCCATCAACCCCCATGTGCCGCACGCGCTCACGGCCGACGAGGTGGAGCAGACCATCGAGGACTTCGCGCGCTGCGCCGCGCTGGCCCAGCATGCGGGGTATGACGGCGTGGAGGTCATGGGCTCCGAGGGCTATTTGATCAACGAGTTCATCGCCGCGCGCAGCAACCACCGCGACGATGCATGGGGCGGCAGCTATGCCAACCGCATGCGCTTTCCGGTGGAGATCGTGCGGCGCACGCGCGAGCGCGTGGGGCCGAACTTCATCATCATCTACCGCCTGTCCATGCTCGACTTGGTGGAGGGTGGTTCCACGCTGGCCGAGGTGATACAGCTGGCCCAGGCCATCGAGGCGGCGGGCGCCACCATCCTCAATACCGGCATCGGCTGGCACGAGGCGCGCATCCCAACAATAGCCACCAAGGTGCCGCGCGCGGCCTATGCGTGGGTGACGAAGCAGGTGATGGGGCAGGTGGGCATACCGCTGATCACCTCCAACCGCATCAACACGCCCGAGGTGGCCGAGCGCCTGCTGGCCGAGGGCGTGGCCGACATGGTCTCGATGGCGCGGCCGCTGCTGGCCGATGCCGACTTCGTCCGCAAGGCGCGCCAGGGCCGGGCCGACGAGATCAACACCTGCATCGCCTGCAACCAGGCCTGCCTGGACCACACCTTCGGCGGCAAGATCACGAGCTGCCTGGTCAACCCCCGTGCCTGCCATGAGACGGAACTGGTCATTGCCCCGGTGGTCGCCAAGAAGCGCATTGCCGTGGTCGGCGCCGGCCCGGCCGGGCTGAGCTTTGCCGTCACGGCCGCGCAGCGCGGCCATGCGGTGGTGCTGTTCGATGCGGCGGCCGATATCGGCGGCCAGCTCAACATCGCCAAGCAGGTGCCGGGCAAGGAGGAGTTCTACGAAACCCTGCGCTACTACCGCCGCCAACTGGGGCTGCATGGCGTGGATGTGCGCCTTTCCACCCGCGTGGAGGCGAACGACCTGGCGGGCCAGGGCTATGACGAGGTGGTGGTGGCCACGGGCATACAGCCGCGCACGCCGGGCATCGAGGGCATCGGCCACCCCAAGGTGCTGAGCTACCTGGACGTGCTGCGCGACAAGAAGCCCGTGGGCAGGCGAGTTGCCATCATCGGTGCGGGCGGCATCGGCTTCGACGTGGGCGAGTACCTTACGCACGAGGGCGAGAGCGGCGCGCTGGCAC
>NZ_JBKDTZ010000192.1:0-27417 GCF_046339755.1 Acidovorax sp.
CGTTTCCGCCAAGATAAAGCCCTGCAAGTCATTGATTTGCAGGGCTTTTTTCTTGCCCGGCGGATCTCATTCAGATCGCTGAACCCGTTCTGGACCCATATCGCGCATATCGATCCTAGACCGCGTTTTTCTGGGCCTGCGCGGTGCCCTCAATTGCCAGGTTCACGGTAGCCAGGTTCGCCCCCTTGCCGGCGCTGGGGATAATTCGTCTTCCCTGCCGAATGAAGCCCTTGAGCGACCTGTGCTGCTAGGCGAGCGTGGCTTGCGTGTGCCCGGCGTCGAGCGCAGGCCCGGCGAGGGCGGGGTGTGCCGCCATGAAGCCCGGGATATCCGCCGCTTCCAGCGGGCGGGACAGGTAGTAGCCCTGGATGGCGTCGCAGCCGGCCTCCACCACCAGGTCGTAGACGGCGCGGGTCTCCACGCCCTCGGCCAGCATGCGGTAGCCCAGGGAGTGGCCCATGAACACCAGCGACTTCACCAGGTGCAGGGCGCGCGGGTTGGTGTCCACGGGCTTGATGAGCGACTGGTCGAGCTTGAGCATCTCAACCGGCAGTTCGCGCAGGCAGGCGAGGTTGGAGTAGCCCATGCCGAAGTCGTCCAGCGAGATCTGCGCACCCATCTGCTGAAGGGCGGTCAAGGCGTCGCGCGTTTCCTGCTTGGTCATCACGGCGGTTTCGGTGCACTCGATGTGCAGGCTGTCCGGTGGCACGCCGTGGCGTGCACAGACCTTGCGCACCTGCTCGACGAAACCGGCCTCATCGAGGTTGCGGGGGGAGACGTTGAACGCCATGGTCAACTGGATGCCCTGTTCACGCCATTGCGCCAGTTGGCCGATGGCGGTGTTCAGCACCCAGAGCGTGAAGGCATGGATCAGCGGCGTGCCTTCGATCAGGGCAATGAACTCCCCTGGCGCGATGTCGCCCAGCGTGGGGTGCTGCCAGCGTGCCAGGGCCTCCACCCCGCTGAAGGTGCGCTGGCGCAGGTTCAGCTTGGGCTGGTAGACCAGGCGGAAGTGGCCCTGTTCCAGGCCTGCCGGAACGTCCTGCAGCAGATGGAAAGCGCGCTGGTGCGCAGCGTCGAAGGCGTCGTCGTGCCAGAGGTAGTCACGCCCGCGCGCAGCGGCCTCCTGCATGGCCGAGGATGCCTTGCGCAGCGCGTCGGCCGCATTCTCGATGTGCGGCCGGTAGGCCACGAGCCCGGCCCGGGGCGTCAGCTCCACCGCCACGCCGCCGTGCTGGAACGGGGCCTGCAGCCCGGCCAGCAGCTGCTGCGCGAAGCGCTCCTGCTGCGCCGTGTCGGCCCCGCGCAGGGGAACGCAGAACCGCGTTTCCGACACATGGTAGATGGGCCAGTCGGCGCCCACGATGGCGCGCAGTTTGGCGGCGATCTCGCGCAGAATCTGCTCCAGCCGCCCGATGCCGACCGCGCGCACGGCGGCCTGCAGGCGCAGGTGGCCCAGGAGGTCGATGAGCACCATGCCACCGCCGGCCGTGCCCTGCGCCGATTGCGCGCGCAGGTCCTGCAGGTCGTGCATCAGCTGCGCGCGGTTGGGCAGGCGCGTCACCTCGTGCACGCGGCCGGCGCGCTGGTGCAGTTCGATCTGCGCCATGGCCAGCGAGGCCAGGGTGGCCAGTTGGCCCTGCTGCTGGCGGTTGAAGCTGCGTGCCTTGGTGTCGATGACGCACAGGCTGCCCAGGGCGTGCCCGCTGGTGAGGAGCAGCGGCGCACCGGCATAGAAGACGATGTGCGGAGTGCCCTGCACCAGGGCGTTGTCGGCAAAGCGCGGGTCGCGGGTGGCGTCTTCCACCACCATCACGTTGCGCTGCTCGATGGTCCAGGCGCAGAAGGCGTCGTCGCGGCTGGTTTCCTGCACATCGCCCATGCCCACGCTGGATTTGAACCATTGGCGGTGCGCATCGACCAGGGTGATGAGCGAGATCGGCATGTTGAAGATCTCGCTGGCCAGGCGGGTGATCTGGTCGAGGGTGTCCAGGGGCGCCGTGTCCAGCAGGTTGATGGCACGCAGTGCCATGAGGCGGTCCTGCTCGGCTGCGGGATCACGGGGTTGCCGGTGCTCCATCGTCTGGACTTTCCTGAAAGGAGTGAAGAAGGCCTGTCTCCCGAAAGATAGGCTTGCTTACATTTGTTCCTTGTAGGACGCGAGCCAGCGATGGGGGCTGCGTGCAGTGCCGCCCTGCCGCTAAGAACCTGTTCAAAGGACTGGCGCAGCACCTGCCCGCCGGCTTCACAGGGGCGACAGCGCCCCCACCAGCGAAGGAGTGAAGTCCGCGCCGCCCTCGGGCTTGGCGCCATGGGCCCAGGCCAGCAGCGCGGCGGGCGGCATGGGCCGGGCAAAGAGAAAGCCCTGCAGTTCGTCGCAGTCCATGGCGAGCAGGATGTCGCGCTGACCCGGGGTCTCCACCCCGTCGGCCACCACGCGCAGGGCCAGGGCGTGGGCCAGGCGCACGACGGCGGCCACGACAGCGCGCGCATTCGCGCTGTGCTCCAGGTCGCCCACGAAGCTGCGGTCGATCTTGAGCTGCTGGGCGGGCAACTGGCTCAGGTAGCGCAGGCTGGAGTAGCCGGTGCCGAAGTCGTCGATGGACAGGAAGACACCGATGGCACCGAGGCCCTCGAAGGTGCGCTGCACGGCCTTGATGTCTTCCATGGCCACGGTCTCCGTGATCTCGCACAGCAGCTGCGACGCTGCGAGGCCATGGTCCTGCAGGGTCTGGGCGATGCGCTCGACCAGGTGCTTGTCGCGCAGTTGGTGCACCGAGAGGTTCACCGACACGCGCATGCGCAGGCCGTCGCGGCCCCATTCGGCAATCTGGCAGCAGGCTTCGTTGATGACCCACTGGCCCAGCTTGCCGATGAGCCCGATGCGTTCCGCCAGGGGAATGAAGACCAGCGGGCTGACCATGCCGTGGCGCGGGTGGTTCCAGCGCAGCAGTGCCTCGACCCCGCTGATCTGGCCACGCCGGCCGTCGAACTTGGGCTGGTAGTTCAGGGCCAGCTGCCCGCGCTCCAGCGCGTGGCGCAGCTCGTTCTGCAGTTCCAGTTGCTCGGACACGTCGGACACCATGTGCGGCTCGAACAGCGCGTAGCAGCTGCCCCCGGCGCGCTTGGCGGCGTACATCGCAGCGTCGGCATTGGCCACGATCTTGCTGCTCTCGCCCGGTCCGGGGTGCAGCACGATGCCGATGGAGCAGGAGATCTCGATGCGCCGGCCTGCGGCCTCGAACGGTTGCGACAGCGATGCCAGCACCCGCTGGGCCACGCGGATGGAGGCCTCTTCATCGGCCACGTCGTTGAGCAGGATGAGGAATTCGTCGCCGCCCACCCGCGCCACGGTGTCGCAGTCGCGCGCCTCGTCGCGCAGGCGCGATGCCGCCTTGCGGATCACCACGTCGCCCACGGCATGCCCGAACGAGTCGTTGATGGGTTTGAATCCGTCCAGGTCCACGAAGAGCACGGCCATGCGCTCGACCACGCCGCCGTGGTTGCTGCGCTCCAGCCGCCGCGTGGCCTGGGCCAGGCGGTCCTCGAACAGCAGGCGGTTGGGCAGGCCCGTCAGCGGATCGGCGAAGGCGCGTTGCTTGAGCTCTTCGTTGGCGGCCTGCAGCCGGGCGTTGCTCTCGTGCATGGAGTGCGATGCGCCGCGCGCGGCGCGCTGCAGCCGCGCATCCAGGATGGACGTGAGCAAGGTGACCACCAGCAGGCCGCCGGCAATCATCGCCACCGCCGTCTGCAGGCCCGGGCCGCTGAGTTCATCGGCGGTGAGGCACACCGAGCCTACGGCAAAGCTGGCAGCCGCCATGCCCAGGTAGTGCGTGCCGCAGATCGCCAGGGCGAACACGAACGAGGCTGCCAGCTGGTAGCCGGTGCGCCGGGGCCGCTCCACCTGGCGCAGCAGCTTGAAGATGAGCAGCGCCAGCGCCGACGCGAGGACGGACACCAGCACCGACAGTGCCACCAGCGGCACATCCCAGGTGATGCCGGGCGACATGGCCATGGCTGCCATGCCCAGGTAGTGCATGGCGATGATGCCCCCGCCCATGGCCACGGCGCCGAGCACGATGCGCGGGTGGTCCAGCCGCTTGCGGCTGGCCAACTCCAGCGCCACGCCGGAGGCCGCCACCGCGGCCACCCAGGACACGAAGGTCAGCCCCGGGGAGTAGCCTACGGGAATGGGCAGCTCCAGCGCCTGCATGCCCACGAAGTGCATGGACCAGATGCCCGTGCCCATGACCAGCGAGCCGGCGGCCCACCAGGCCAGGCCGATGCCACGCTGCGAGGTGCGCACACGCCGCGCCATGTCAAAGCTCACGTAGGAGGCGAACATGGCCATGGCCAGCGACCCTGCCACCAGGAAAAGGTTGTAGCTGAAGGGCATGAACGCTGTCACGTGGGGCTTCCGATCCTGGTCAGGGGGGTGCAGAGGGCGCGTGGCTGCCGGCAGGCTGGTGCGAGCACTGTCTGCCCGCGCGCAAAAGAAAAGCCGCCCCCGGGGAAATCCCACGCCCCCGGACTGGCTTGCGCCGCAGTGCCAGGGTACAGGTCCCGCCGGGAGACAACCGTCACGAATTGCAATTTCCGGCCAGCCATCATCCGAGGGCCGCGCACCGCGTGGTGTAGGCCAATCGCTTGAACAGGCCCCTGAGGACGGCGCACTCAGTGCCCGATTGGCAGTGCGGAAAGGGCCCGGTGAGGCCGGCTGGGCCTGGCCCTAGCGAAACAGCGCGAACCAGAGCAGCGGCCCTACGACCAGGGCGCTTACGCCGCTGAGGAAGGCTTCGGTTCTGGGGGAGAAGCGCCCCGATGTCTGCGCAACCTGCTGGACCAGCCAGCCTACACCGCTGCTCAATGCAAGCAGGTAGGCCAGGTTCAGTACGCCGACCAGGGCCACGGAGCCGCGCGGCGGGTCCATTGCCGCAAAGGCAATGGCAGGAACGAAACAGATGGCCACCACGATCCAACGCATGGTTTCCCCCTTTGGACGCTGGTGATTGTGCGCACCGGTGCTGCGTTTGACCATCACCGATTCGGGGGATGGGGAGGATCGGCTGGGGGCCGGTGTCGCCAGGCCGATCTGCCAACAATTGGGTACATTTCCCCGGTGGCTGCACGCCGCCGCGCGGGGGGGCGGGGCCGTTGCCGGCGCTACCGATACAAGGAAACGAGAGCGAATGTTGAAAAGCAAGTTCATGCGCTGGATCTGCCTGCTGCCGGCCGCCTTCGCTGCCGCCTTTGTGGCGCAGCGCCTGACCAAGTTCGTCAGCGCCTGGCAGATGGGCCACGGCGTGTTGGGCACGCTGCTCATCGAGCTGGGCTCCGGCGCGGTGCTGGGCGCCGTGTTCGTGCTGGCCGGCGTGGCCATGGCGCCGTCGCACCGGCGGCAGGTGGCGATGGCGCTGTTCACCATGGTGGCCATCGTCTTCGGGATCACGGTCTTCACCGCGCTCCTGTTCGAGGGCGAGATGTGGGTCTATGCGAACGGGACGGCCATGCTCGTCGGCGCCCTGGTGGTGGCGTACCCGCGCATCTCTGCCACCGGCCCGGCGCGCCGGGCATAGGCGACCAGCGGCCAGAGGTGGCAAGAAAACACTTGCAAGCGGGCGGCAGGAGGCGCAAGGTAGCGGCATTGAGCAGCGCCACGCCTGCACAGTGCCCACAATCCATACTTGAGCGGGCGGTGCAGGTTGCCAGCGAGGGGTTGGCAGGCGGTGTTCTGGGCAGATCACGCTGGAAACCGGCCTTGGCCGGTGGATTTCGCGCATGCGCGCCCAACGCAGGAGAACTTCGCCATGAATTTTCTGCAACGCCTGAGCATCCGGGCGCGTCTGGCCACCGGCTACGCCGTGCTGGCCTGCGCCCTTGTCCTGGTGGCCATCATGGGCATACGGGGGCAGTCGCTGACCCAGGCCAACCTGGACAATCAGGTCAACCACCTCGATGTGATCAAGAACCTGGGCAGCAGCGTCCTTGATGCGGCCAACGCCCGCGCGGTGGCTGCCCGCAATCTGGTGATCACCAGCACCCCGGCCGATGCCGAGGCCGAGGTCAAGCTCATCGCCGCTGCCCACGACGCGGTGGGCAAGGGGATCAAGAAGCTGGAAGAGGCCCTGGCGCAGGCCGGGCCCGAGGCGGCGGCCCCGCTGCAGCAGCTGCTGGCCAAGATCCAGGCCACCGAGACGGCCTACGGCCCCATTGCGCTGGAGATCACGCGCCTGGGCAGCTCCGGGGAGAAGGAGGCCGCCATCAAGAAGATCAATGCCGAGTGCCGCCCGTTGCTGGTGCGCCTGGTGGGGGACATCAATGCCTTTCTCGCCGAGGGCGACAGGATCAGCCAGCAGGCCAGCGAGCAGTCGATGCGCCAGTTCGAGTCGCTGCGCATGCAGCTCATCGTGCTGAGCGTGGTGGTCGTGGCGTTTGCCTTGGTGCTGGGCTACCTGACCACGCGCTCCATCGTCGGGCCGCTCCGGGAGGCCGGCGCAGCGACCCAGGAGTTTGCCCATGGCAATCTGGCGCGCCCGCTGGTGGCCCATGGCAATGACGAGATCGCCTCGCTGGTCGGCGCGATGGAGGCCATGCGCCGCAGCCTGTCGAATCTGGTGGCGGGCGTGCGCGAGGGGTCGGTTAGCGTGTCCACCGCCAGCTCCGAGATCGCCCAGGGCAACCACAACCTGTCCACCCGCACCGAGCAGCAGGCCAGTGCCCTGCAGCAGACAGCGGCGTCGATGGAGCAGCTGGGGTCCACCGTGCGCCAGAACGCCGACAACGCGGTCAACGCCAACCGGCTGGCGCATTCGGCCTCGACCATCGCCCAGCAGGGCGGGGAGGTGGTGGCGCAGGTGGTGGAGACCATGAAGGGCATCAACGATTCGAGCCGCAAGATCAACGACATCATCAGCGTGATCGACGGCATCGCCTTCCAGACCAATATCCTGGCGCTCAATGCCGCCGTGGAGGCGGCGCGCGCGGGCGACCAGGGGCGCGGCTTTGCAGTGGTGGCCGGCGAAGTGCGCACCCTGGCGCAGCGCAGCGCCCAGGCGGCCAAGGAGATCAAGCAGCTGATCACCGAGAGCGTGGGCCGCGTGGAGCATGGCTCGGCCCTGGTGGACAAGGCCGGCACCACCATGGACGAGGTGGTGGCCAGCATCCAGAGCGTGACCCGCCTCATGGGCGAGATCAGCTCTGCCAGCACCGAGCAGAGTTCGGGCGTGTCCCAGGTGGGTGAAGCGGTCACGCTGATGGACCAGGCCACGCAGCAGAACGCGGCGCTGGTGGAGGAGATGGCGGCCGCGGCATCCAGCCTGCGTTCGCAGGCCGACGACCTGGTGAAGTCGGTCTCGGTGTTCAAGATCTATTGCCACCACGGTCAGCAGCAACTGCTGCTGCACTGAGCCAGTTAGCGGGGGCCCCAAGGCGCCGGGCAGGGGCGGCGCAGCCTCTGGCACCCTGCATCTCCTGCAGGCGCCGATGCGGACCTGCTCGGCAACGGGATCCTGGTGCTCAACCAGTCCGTGCGCCAGATGGAGCGTGCGCTCAGCTGCGCGCCCACGGTGACCGTGTCGGCAGAGCCCTTCGATCCGGTCTATCGCGGGCCGGTGCCGGGGGCCGCAAAACCTGCCGCGCGCACCAAGCCCGCCATCTGGACCGGCCTCACCGAGGACGAGCGCCTGGCCATCGCTTCGCGGTGGCGGGTTGAGCTGCTGCATCCGGGGTGGTATGGCTGGATCGCCGACGCCCAGACGGTGGATGAGTCCACCCCTGGTACCACGGGCGGCGCCGTGCTGGGTGGTGCGCTGGGCCAGGCCGCCCACCCGGTTGTTCCGCACGCGCTACCACGTGCGCACGGAAGACTGCAGCATGGTGGTGGAGGGCCAGAACCGCAGCGACCCCTTTCGCATGCCCCTGTCCACCTGCGTAGGGCTGCCCTCCTTGTCCGACACCGATCCTTCGCTGTGTTCGCAGACCATCGAGACCGTCCGCCGCAAGTACCTGCAGGGGTGGCGGTGCCTAGCGGCAGAAATCGGCCGCACCCAGACGCTTACTCTTCGATCGACGCGCTCCAGCGGCTGTCCCAGTCCGGAGCGCTCACGCGCTCGATGTTGCGCCGGTCACGCTTGGTCGGCCGGCCTTCCTGCAGCGTGGCGGCTGGTTCGGGCGCCAGGCGGCGCTGTTCGGCCGCAGCCTCGCGCGCAGCAATGCTCTCGGCCGTTTCTTCGTACAGCAGCTGGGCCACGGGCGCGGGGCCGCGCATGCCGCTCAGGCCGCGCACGGTCACGGTACGGGCCACGGGGCCCTGGCGCAGGGCCACGGTGTCGCCGGGGCGCACATCGCGTGCGGGCTTGGCGGCCTGGCCGTTGACGGTGACACGGCCCTTGCCGATCTCTTCGGTGGCCAGGCCACGGGTCTTGTAGAAGCGGGCGCACCAGAGCCATTTGTCCAGGCGCATCGTCTCGGTAGCAACGTTCATGGCGGCGATTGTGCCGTGTCCGGCATGCCCATGTTGTCGGCGAGGGGCAGGCGCACCACAGCATCGAGCCCGAGCACCCGGCCTGCCTGGGTGCGGTTGGTCAATGCAATGCTGCCACCCAGCGCCTGCACGATCTCCTGGCAGATGGCCAGGCCCAGGCCGCTGCCGGTGCGCACGTCGCCGGCCGAGAAAGGCTGGAACAGGCGCAGCGCCAGCTCGTCGTCGATGCCGGGGCCGTGGTCGCTCACGGTCAGGGCCGCGTGGCGGCCATCGGCGCGCAGATCCACCGACAGCTCGCTGCCCGGCGGCGCATGGCGCACGGCGTTGTGCAGCAGGTTGCGCGTGAGCTCGCGCAGCATCCATTCGTGCGCGACGACGGGCGCGGGGTCGGTGTGGATGCCGAAGTCCAGGTCGCGCTGGGCGATCAGCGGCGAGATGTCGAGCGCCACGCCGCGCAGGATCTCGTCGAAACGGGTGACGGGCGGGGCGCTCTGCTGGCGCAACTGCTCCACCTTGGCCAGGGCCAGCATCTGGTTGGCCAATTGCGTGGCGCGGTCGACCGTGTCGCGGATCTCGTGCAGCGCCTGCTCGGCCGGCATGTCGCCGCGCAGGGCCGACTGGACCTGGGTCTTGAGCACCGCCAGCGGCGTGCGCAGCTGGTGCGAGGCATCGCGCACGAAGCGCTTCTGGTGGCGCAGCAGGTGGCGCAGGCGCTGCAGGAACTCGTTCGTGCCTTCGATCAGCGGCTGCAGCTCGCGCGGTGCGGCCGGTGCGGTGATGGGGCTGAGGTCGCCCTCCTGGCGGGCCTGCAGCTCCTGGCTGAGCTGGCGCACGGGCTGGGTGGCGCGCTGCACCACCAGCACCACCGTGATGCCGATCACGGCGATCAGCAGGGCCTGGCGCAGCAGGGTGTTGCGCAGGTTCTGCAGCGCCAGGGTTTCGCGCACCTCCAGCGTCTCGGCCACCTGGATCACGGCCATGGCGCGCCCTTTGGAGCTGGCCACGGGCTGCAGCAGCACGGCCACGCGCACCGGCATGCCGCGGAAGGTGTCGTCGTAGAAATCCACCAGCGCCGCATAGGGCGGGCGCGCGGGGATGGTGCCCGTCCACAGCGGCAGTTCGTCAAAGCCCGAGATCAGCTCGCCCTGCAGGTTGGAGACGCGGTAGTACATGCGGCTCTTGTTGTCCGCCTCGAAGGCCTCCAGCGCCGAGTAGGGCACGATGGCGCGCAGGTGCGCCGCTTCCTCGTAGCCGGTCACGTCCAGCTGTTCGCTGATGCTCTTGGCCGACGCCAGCAGCGTGCGGTCGTAGGCGGTGTTCAGCGAGGCCAGGGTCTGCTGGTAGCCGCTCACGGTGTTGTAGGTGATGAACACCACCACCGGCAGCAGAATGCCCAGCAGCAGCCGGCGGCGCAGCGAATGGGGCCGCGGCGTGGAGGGCGTGCGGGGTGTGCCCGGGGGCTTGATCTTCATGCATCCGTCCGCAGCAGGTAGCCCAGGCCGCGCAGCGTCATGAGCGTGAGGCCCGTACCCGCGAGCTTCTTGCGCAGCCGGTAGACCACCACCTCGATGGCCTCGTACTGCACGTCGAGCTGGCCGGGAAAGACCAGTTCGTACAGCCGCTCCTTGGTCACGGCATGGCCGGGCTGGGCCAGTAGGGCATGCATCAGCGCCAGTTCGCGCGGGGTGAACTCCATCACCTCGCCGTTCAGGTAGATGGCGCCGCTGTTGGTGTCATAGCGGATGGCGCCGATCTGCTGCACGCTGGGCGGCAGGGCGCTGCTGGCCACCGGGTCGGCGCTGCGCCGCACCAGGGCGCGCAGGCGCGCCTCCAGTTCGTCCAGGTCGAAAGGCTTGGGCAGGTAGTCGTCGGCACCGGAGTTCAGGCCCATGATGCGGTCGCCCACGGTGCCCCGCGCCGTGAGGATGATCACCGGCGTGCGCAGCCCGCGCGTGCGCGCCTGCTGCAGCACCTGCAGACCATCGAGGCCGGGCAGGGTCAGGTCCAGCACCACCGCATCGGGCGGCTGGGCCGCCCACTGCGCCAGCGCCGCCCGGCCATCGCCCACGGGCGTCACCTCCATGCCCCGGCGGCTCAGCGCCCGGTGCAAGGTCGCCTGCATGGTGGGATCGTCTTCGACAAGCAGCAATTTCATGCGCGGGACCATATCACTCCGCGTAGGCTTTTGGGTGCTCCTGTGGCCGCCCCGCCGCACTGGGAGCGTCTCTCTTGGGAGAAGGCGCGAAGCGACACAAGGGGGCTTGCTGTCACGGGGTTTTCCCTAATCCTTTGGACAGCCGTTTGACAGGCAGGGCGCGCATCATCGACAGGTTCGCCAATCATTCAAGGAGACAACGATGCGTCGCGATACCTTCCTCAAGTCCCTGGCCGCCATGGCGGCAGCCGGTGCCTTGCCGCTGACCGCCCAGGCCGCTGCAGCCATCAAGATGATGATCCCTGCCAACCCCGGTGGCGGCTGGGACACCACGGGCCGTGCCCTGGGCAAGGCCATGCAGGACGCAGGCGTGGCCAGCTCGGTCACCTATGACAACAAGGGCGGCGCCGCTGGCGCCATCGGCCTGGCCCAGTTCGCCAACGCCAGCAAGGGCGACCCGAATGCGCTGATGGCCATGGGCGCCGTGATGCTGGGCGGCATCATCACCGGCAAGCCGCCGGTGGGCCTGGACAAGGTGACGCCGCTGGTGCGCCTGAGCAGCGAGTACAACGTGTTCGTGCTGCCTGCCAACTCGCCCTTCAAGACCATGAAGGACGTGGTCGACCAGCTCAAGAAGGACCCCGGCAGCGTGAAGTGGGGCGGTGGCTCGCGCGGATCCACCGAGCACATCGCGGCCGCCATGATCGCCCGCGAAGTGGGCGTGGACCCGGCCAAGATCAACTACGTGGCCTTCCGTGGGGGCGGTGAGGCCACCGCCGCCATCCTGGGCGGCAACGTCACCGTGGGCGGCAGCGGCTACAGCGAGTTTGCCGAGTACATCACCGCTGGCAAGATGCGCGCCGTGGGCGTGACCTCGGCCACGCGCCTGAAGGGTGTGAACGTGCCCACGCTCAAGGAGCAGGGCATCAACGTCGAGATCGGCAACTGGCGCGGCGTGTACGGCGCGGCCGGCATCACCGCCGAGCAGCGCAAGGAGCTGATCGACGCGCTGTCCAAGACCTACAAGCACAAGTCCTGGCAGGACGCGATGGAGAAGAACGGCTGGACGCCCGCCTGGCTGGCCGGCGACGAGTTCGCCAACTTCGTCGATTCAGAGTTCGCGAGCCTGCGCGCCACGATGGCCAAGTCCGGCATGATCTGACGCCGGGCGCAGAGCCCGGCGCAAGCCCATCGTCGTACCCTCCGGGCGGCGCGCAATACGGTGCTGGCAACAGTCCTCTGCGCGCCGCTCTTCCTTGCGGGATAAAAACATGACACAACATTCCTCTCGCTCCACGGCCCTGCAGACCGTGGTGGGCGCTGGCACGCTGCTGCTGGGCTGCCTGCTGGCCTGGGGCGCCACCTCCATCAGCTCCGAGGCGGGCTATGGCGGCGTGGGCCCCAACTTCTTCCCCTGGGTGGTGGCCATCGCGCTCATCGTCTGCGGGGTGCTGGCCGTCATCCATGCGCAGACGGGCGGCTTTCGCGACCTGGAGGAGGGCTCGGGTGACGAGACCGCCCACTGGAAGGGCTTCGTCTGGGTCTCCGCCGGCCTGCTGCTCAATGCCCTGCTGATCACCACGCTGGGCTTCATCCTGAGCTGCGCACTGTGCTTCGTGCTTGCAGTGCGCGGCTTCAAGAGCTCCGAGGGCAAGCTCGACCTGCGTCCGGTGGTCTGGATCAAGGACCTCTTCATCGGCGTGGCCGTGGCTGCCCCGGTGTTCTGGATGTTTACCCAATTGCTGGCGATCAACCTGCCCGGCCTCACGAACACGGGGTGGCTGTAAAGCCCGCGCGACACCATGGAAACCTGGAACCTCCTGCTGCAGGGCTTCATCACTGCAGCCACGCCCATCAACCTGATGTGGGCCTTCGTCGGCTGTGTCATCGGCACCGCCGTGGGCGTGCTGCCCGGCATCGGCCCCGCCGTGGCCGTGGCCATGCTGCTGCCCATCACCGTCAAGGTGGAAGCCACCGCGTCGATGATCTTCTTCGCCGGCATCTACTACGGCGCCATGTACGGTGGCTCGACCACCTCCATCCTGCTCAACACGCCCGGTGAGGCCGGCTCCATGGTCACGGCCATGGAGGGCAACAAGATGGCCAAGAACGGCCGCGCCGGCGCGGCGCTGGCCACGGCGGCCATCGGCTCCTTCGTGGCGGGCACCATCGCCACGGTGCTGGTGACCTTCTTCGCGCCCCTGGTGGCGGAGTACGCAGTGCGCCTGGGTCCGCCCGAGTACTTCATGCTCATGGTGCTGGCCTTCACCACGGTGAGCGCGGTGCTGGGCAAGAGCACGCTGCGCGGCATGCTGGCGCTGTTCCTGGGCCTGGCGCTGGGGCTGATCGGTATCGACCAGCTCACCGCCCAGGCGCGCTACACCTTTGGCGTGCCCGAGCTGATGGATGGCATCGAGGTGGTGCTGATCGCCGTGGGCCTGTTCGCCGTGGGCGAGGCTCTGTACAACGTGATGTACGAGGGCAAGACCGACGAGACGCAGAACAAGCTGACCAGCACGCACATGACCAGGCAGGAATGGCGCCGCTCCTGGCCCGCCTGGCTGCGTGCAACGGCCATCGGCTTCCCCTTCGGCACCGTGCCCGCAGGCGGCAGCGAGATTCCGACCTTCCTGAGCTATGCGGCCGAGAAGAAGCTGAGCAAGCACAAGGAAGAGTTCGGCACCACCGGCGCCATCGAAGGCGTGGCCGGCCCCGAGGCGGCCAACAACGCGGCCATCACGGCCACCTTGATCCCGCTGCTCACGCTGGGCATTCCCACGTCGAACACCACGGCCATTTTGCTGGGCGCGTTCCAGAACTCCGGCATCCAGCCCGGCCCGCAGCGGGTCAGCAGCAACGGCGCGCTGGTCTGGGCGCTGATCGCCTCGATGTACATCGGCAACGTGATGCTGCTGATCCTGAACCTGCCGCTCGTGGGCCTGTGGGTCAAGCTGCTCAAGATCCCCAAGTCCTACCTTTACGCCGGCATCCTGGTGTTCGCCACGCTGGGCGTGTACGGCATGCGCCAGAGCGCGTTCGACCTGGTGCTGCTGTACGCCATTGGCCTGCTCGGCGTGGTGATGCGCCGCTTCGACATCCCTTCGGCCCCGGTGGTCGTGGGCATGATCCTCGGCCCCCTGGCCGAAGCGCAGATGCGCAACGCAGTGGCCATCGGCGAAGGCAAGTGGACCATCTTCCTGGAGCGCCCTGGCTCGGTCACGCTGATCGTCATCGTGCTGGCCGTGCTGATCCTGCCGCGCCTGGCGCGCCGCTGGGCCGCGCGCAAGGCAGCGGCCGAAGGGGTCACGGCCGCGGGCTGAGGCTGAACACTGTTTTGGGTAGTTGGGGCGGCACGGCAGTTTCTGCAGTGCCGCCCTTTTTTCATCCCCAGCGCGCGCCTGCAGGCCGCTTCATCCTGCTTGCAGGCCCTGCGCCAGCGCCTCGAAGACCACCCGGATGCGCCGCGCCGTGCGCAGCTCGCGGTGGCTGACGAGCCAGATCGGGAAGCGCACGGGCGGCACATCGTCGAGCACGCGCACCACGCCCGGGGTGTCCCGGGCGATCTCTTCCATCATGGCGCCGATGCCCAGGCCCTGGCGTACCAGGGCCCAGTGGGCCACCGTGTGGTCGGCATAGGCGCTGAAGTTCGCCTCGGTCACGGGCAGGCCGTGGCGTTGCAGGTAGCCCAGGTACTGGCCTGAGCGGTCCGATCCCACGAAGGGCAGGCGGGCCGCGTCTTCGGCGCTGCGCGGGTGGCCATGGGCCTGCACCCAGTCTTCGGAGGCATAGAAGCGGGCCGAGGCTTCGCGGATCAGCCGGGCGATCAGCTCGGGCTGTTCTGGTTTTGCGTGGCGCACGGCGATGTCGGCTTCGCGGCGCAGCAGGTCGCTGAAGGCATTGGTCGGGATCACCTCGACCACGATGCCCGGCTCCTGCTCGCGCAGGCGCTGCACCAGCGGGGGCAGCAGAAAGGTGGCCACCGCGTCGCTGGCCGAGACCGACACCACCCCGCCGACCTCTTGCGAGCGCCCGCTGGCTGCCACGCCCAGGGCCTGGGCCGCGGCGCCCATGGCGCGGGCGTGCTCCAGCAGGTCCAGCCCCGTGGGCGTCAGCGCCATGGCCTTGCCCACGCGCTCGAACAGGGTCACGCCCATGCGCTGCTCGATGGCGGCCACCTGGCGGCTCAGCGTCGGCTGGGTCAGGCCCAGCTTGCGGGCGGCGGCCGACAGGGAGCCGGCTTCGGCGGTTTCCAGAAAGGCCCGGAGCTGGTTCCAGTCGAGTTTATCCATGCATAAATGTATATGTTCACTGCAATTTGCGGCAATTCCCTGCGGTGGTGCGCATGGATAGCATCCATTGCTGTCCATCGCAAAGAGTTTGTCCCGCCCATGCCGACCACCACGTCCCCTGCGCCTGTCAAAGCTTCCGTGCAGCCCCCGCCGCCAGGCGCCGCTGCCGCCCGCAAAGCCCTTTTCTGGGACCGCATCGCCCCGAAGTACGCGGCCGATCCGATTGCCGACATGGCGGGCTACGAGGCCACCCTGCAGCGCGTACAGGGTCTGCTGTCTGCCGGGCAGGAGGTGCTGGAGATCGGCTGCGGCACGGGCAGCACCGCACTGCGCCTGGCCCCTTTCACCCGCCGCCTGCTGGCGACTGACGTCTCGCCCGGCATGATCGCCATTGCCCAGGCCAGGCTGGCGGCCCAGCCGACGCCGCAACTGGGCTTCGCGGTGGCCGACGCCGATGCGCCCGGGTGGGGGCAGGGCACCTACGATGTGGTGATGGCCTTCAACATGCTGCACCTGGTGAGCGATCTGGACCACACGCTGCAGCTGGCCGTGCAGGCGCTGCGGCCGGGCGGCCTGCTGATCTCCAAGACGCCCTGCATCGCCGAGATGAACCCGCTCATTCCCTGGCTGGCGATACCGCTGATGCGTGCCATCGGCAAGGCGCCCGCTGTGCTGAGCTTCGAAGGGCCGGGGCTGCACGCGGCCATCGCCCGGCAGGGCATGGACATCGTGTCGGTCGAACGGCACGGCACCCGGGGCAAGGACATCCGGCTGTTCATCGTGGCCCGCAAGCCGCCCGAGTTTCCGCACTCGCCCAGCCGGCTGTTGCCCAGGCCGGGGGGCCGCGGTCCCGACCATTTCATCAACCGCGGCAATCCGTGAATCCGCCGCACCCCGTGCAAGCGATGCGTGGGCCTTCACCCTTGGGATGCGCTGCCTGCCTTGCTGCGCATTGCGGGACAGCACACTAATGGGGCGCCAGGAGCTCCGTGCCCTCCTGCCGGGGGCTGACGGACATGCGCAGGGCGGAGGACACCGCGACACCGAGCTTGCCGCACCACGATTCGAGGTCGCTCCTGGACGCGGCATCGTTGCTTTCATCCCAGGTGAGGGTGGCGACCAGCAGGTGGGGCAGGTCCATGAGCGGGTCGAAGGAGCGGCCTTGGCCCATCGACCAGTTCACAAGCACCGCATGCGCATAGGTCGAGGCGCTCGCGCCCTGGGGGGCAGGGCCCGGGCTGGCGCGCGTGAATTCAAACAGTGCGGTGATCACGGATCGGCTGCGGCAGTGGCTTCGTAGAACGGATTGAAGCGCAAGATGCCGCGATGCGGTATCCCCCAAAGGTCGGAGCGCGAGGGTACAGGGGACGGCGAGCTGCCTGGCTTGCAGGGGGGCGGGCAGGCCTTGGCGCACTGGGATGGTCCTGGGTGCACCTTGGCCTTGCCCGCCCAGCAAACTTCGCAAGCCAGACACCAAGGGCTCGCTTCCTTCGGTATCCCCCACCAGGTGGCTTGCTTAGACGGGTAAATCATACCATAAAATGCGAATCATTCTTATTATCGAGGATGGTGCATGCATACCCTGTCCGAAGAGTTCCTGGTGCTGTGCCGCCAGTTGGGGGAGGCGCAGACGCGCTGCAGCGATGCCCTGGCGCGGCAGGCAGACGAGCTGGAGCAGTTGCGGGCAGAGGTGGTGCGCCTGCGCGCGGCCGTGGTGGTGCGCGACACGCGGCTTGCCATGGCGCAGGACGAACTGCAGCAGCTGCACGCGGCGCAGCCGGGCCTGAAACGCCGACGCGACATGGCGCGCCACATCGCCGCGCTGGCCGAGCGCATCGCCAGCCTCTCGCGCGAGTGCCTGCGCTGGCGCCTGCAGGCGGTGGCACAGGTGGAGCAAAAGGCGCAGGCGGCGGTTCCCGAGGCCCTGGCCCCTTCACCGTCGCCAGCGCTCGATTCGAGCCTGGCGGCGGCCGACCTCGTGATCTGCCAGACCGGCTGCATCAGCCACGACGAGTACTGGCGCGTGCAGGACCACTGCCGCCGCACCGGCAAGCCCTGCATCCTGGTGGACCAGCCCCTGGGTGCGTCGGAAACGGCCCAGCCCGTGGTGGTGCTGCGCATGGCGCGTGGGCTGAGGGCGGTGAGCGGTCTGCAGCCAGCTCCGGCCACGGCGGATTGACCCGGGGCGGGTGGCAGGCTTGCTACCATCCGCACATGCCGCCCCTGCTCATCGACGACGCCCCCGCACTGCCGCTGGATGCCCAGGGCATCCTCGAGCTGGCGGCGCGGTCCATGTTCCACCTGTTCTCCAGCGTCAGCCAGGGCATGTTCCTGGTGGACCTGAGCGGGCGCATCGTCTGGGTGAACGAGGGCTACCAGCGCTTCCTGCCCGACCTGGGCTTTTCGTCGCTGGACCAGTTCCTGGGCCGCATGGTGGAGGAGGTGATCCCCAACACCGGCATGCGCCGCGTGCTGGAGTCGGGCAACCCGGTGCTGATCGATCTGCTCACCAACAAGGCCGGCACCTTCGTGGTCAGCCGCATCCCGCTGCGCGACGATGCGGGCAGCGTCATCGGGGCCATCGGCATCGTGTTGTTCGACCACCCCGAGACCACGCTGCAGCCGCTGATCAGCAAGTTCGCGCTGCTGCAGCGCGACCTCGATGATGCGCGGCGCGAGCTGGCCAGCCAGCGCCGGCGCAGCCTGGTGGCGGCGGCTGCGGCGGGCGATGGCGAGCGACGCTCCAAATACACCTTTGCCAGCTTCATCGGTTCGAGCCCGGCCGCGGCCGAGGTCAAGCGCCAGGCGCGCCGCGCCGCGCAGTCCTCCAGCCCGGTGCTGCTGCTGGGCGAGACGGGCACGGGCAAGGAACTGCTGGCCCATGCCATCCACGCGGCATCGAGCCGCGCGGGCGGGCCCTTTGTGAGCGTGAACATCGCGGCCGTGCCCGACACGCTGCTGGAGGCCGAATTCTTCGGCGTGGCACCGGGTGCCTACACCGGCGCATCGGCCAAGGGGCGCGACGGCAAGTTCAAGCTGGCCGATGGCGGCACGCTGTTCCTCGACGAGATCGGCGACATGCCACAGAGCCTGCAGGCCAAGCTCTTGCGTGCGCTGCAGGAGGGCGAGATCGAGCCGCTGGGCTCGAACAAGCTGGTGCCGTTCAATGTGCGCATCCTGGCAGCCACCTCGCGCGACCTGTCGGCGCTGGTGCGCGAGGGCAGGTTCCGCGAAGACCTGTTCTACCGCCTGCACGTGCTGCCGGTGCGCGTGCCGCCGCTGCGCGCGCGGCGCAGCGATATCCCGGCGCTGGTCGAGTCGCTGGGCGACGACCTGGCGCTGCGCAACGGCACGCCACCGCCCGAAGTGCTGTCCGATGCCATGGCCCTGCTGGCAGGCCAGCCCTGGCGCGGCAACATCCGCGAGTTGCGCAACGTGATCGAGCAGGCGGTGATGCGCAGCGAGGGCCAGTCCATCGACGCGGCGCAGCTTGAACGCATCCTGCGCGAAGCGGGCGTGGAGCCCGCGGCCCCGGTGCAGGACACCACCGCTGTGGTGGTGGTCGAGGCCGAGGACGAGTCGCGCTACCTGCGCCCGCTGGCCGAGCAGGTGGCGGAACTGGAGCGCAGGGCCATCCAGGCGGCCATGAAGGCGCATGGCGGCAACAAGCTGGCCACCGCGCGGCAGCTCGGCATCTCGCGCGCCACGCTCTATGGACGTCTGGAAAACCCTGAATAAATTTCAGGCAAATGTCTGAAGTTCAGACAAATTAATTGTCTAAAAATCGGACACACCCATTCGGGTGATGTGTGCAAACCCATACGAATCAACAGCTTGTGCCTTGGCACGAACTGTGCAATGTTCAGGCATCACTACAAGGAGACATCGCCATGCACCGTCGCACCCTGGTCGCCCTCGCCACCGCTGCACTCACTGCAGCCGCCACGCTTTCCGCTCCCGCATTCGCACAGTCCAACGAGATCCGCATCGCCCACATCTACAGCAAGACCGGTCCGCTGGAGGCCTACGGCAAGCAGACCCAGGTGGGCTTGATGATGGGCCTGAACTACGCCACCGGCGGCACCATGGCCATCAACGGCAAGAAGATCGTTGTGATCGAGAAGGACGACCAGGGCAAGCCCGACCTGGGCAAGAGCCTGCTGGCCTCGGCCTATTCGGACGACAAGGCCGACATCGCTGTCGGCCCATCGTCCTCGGGCGTGGCCCTGGCCCTGCTGCCCGTGGCCGAGGAGTACAAGAAGATCCTGCTGGTCGAGCCTGCCGTGGCCGACGCCATCACCGGCGACAAGTGGAACAAGTACATCTTCCGCACCGGCCGCAACAGCAGCCAGGACGCGATCTCCAACGCCGTGGCCATCGACAAGGCTGGCGTGACCGTGGCCACCCTGGCGCAGGACTATGCCTTCGGCCGTGACGGCGTGAAGGCCTTCAAGGACGCGCTCAAGAACGCCAAGCTGGTGCACGAGGAGTACCTGCCCACGACCACCACCGACTTCACCGCCGGTGCCCAGCGCCTGATCGACAAGCTCAAGGACGTGCCCGGCCGCAAGGTCATCTTCATCATCTGGGCCGGCGCCGGCAACCCCTTCAAGATTGCCGACCTGGACTTGAAGCGCTACGGCATCGAGATCGCCACGGGCGGCAACATTTTGCCGGCCATGGCCAGCTACAAGAACTTCCCCGGCATGGAAGGCGCGACCTACTACTACTTCGGCATCCCCAAGAACCCGGTGAACGAAGCCATGGTGGCCGCGCACTACAAGGAGTTCAAGACGCCGCCGGACTTCTTCACCGCGGGCGGCTTCACCGCTGCCATGGCGCTGACCACGGCTTTCAAGGCCACGGCGGGCGACACCAACACCAACAAGCTCATCAAGACCATGGAGGGCATGAGCTTCGATACGCCCAAGGGCAAGATGACCTTCCGCAAGGAAGACCACCAGGCCATGCAGAGCATGTACCACTTCAAGATCAAGGTGGACCCGGCCTTTGCCTGGGGCGTGCCCGAGTTGGTGCGCGAGATCAAGCCTGAAGAGATGCAAGTGCCGATTCGCAACCAGCGATAAGGCTGCGCTGGACAGGTCTGAGTGATGGCGAGCACCCTGGTTTGGGATGAGCTGCAAGGCGCAAACCGCAGCCATAGCCTGTGCTATGGCGAGGATTTGCAACGCGGCAGATCGCCCAAGGCAGGGATGCTCGACACGCGAGAGACCTGTTCAGCGGAGCCTTGGGGTTTGCGTGGCCCCGCTGGCTGACGATCAATCAGCCCGGTGGGGATCCATCCCGCGGGGGCGGCCGCCCCTTTTTTTCCAGTGAATTGATGCATGAACCCCCGGGTCTACACGGGGGCTGGGTCGGTTTTTCTCAAAATTATTTGGAGACAAGACAAATGGCTTTCAACTTCATTCTCAGGTCGGCCGCAACCGCCGCTACCATCGCGGCAATGGGCATGGGCAGTGCACTCGCAGCGGTCAACCTCCCCGCGCTCAAGATCGACAAGACGCAAACCACCGTATCGGGCCTGTCGGCCGGCGGCTTCATGGCCGTGCAGCTACACGTGGCCTACTCGGCCACCTTCGCCAAGGGCGCGGGCGTGGTTGCGGGCGGTCCGTTCTATTGCGCCGAGGGCTCCATCGTCAATGCCACCGGGCGCTGCATGGCCAGCCCCGCGGGCATTCCCACCAGCACGCTGGTGAACACCACCAACACCTGGGCCGGCCAGGGGCTGATCGACCCGGTGGCCAACCTGCAGGCCTCCAAGGTCTACCTGTTCTCGGGCTCGCTGGACAGCACGGTCAAGCCCGGCGTGATGGACGCGCTGCGCACCTACTACAACAGCTTCGTGCCGGCCGCCAACGTGGTCTACAAGAAGGACATCGCGGCCGAGCACGCCATGGTCACCGACGACTACGGCAACGGCTGCTCCACCAAGGCCGCGCCCTACATCAGCGACTGCAACTTCGACCTGGCCGGCGCCATGCTGCAGCACCTGTACGGTACGCTGAACGCGCGCAACAACGCCACCTTGCCCACGGGCAACTACGTGGAGTTCAACCAGAGCCAGTTCATCACCAACCACGGCATGGCGACCACGGGCTGGGCCTACATCCCGCAGGCCGGCCAGGCCGGCGGCAGCACCACCTGCCGCCTGCACGTGGTGCTGCACGGCTGCAAGCAGAACGTGAGCGACGTGCAGCAGCAGTACGTGCGCAACACCGGCTACAACCGCTGGGCCGACAGCAACAACATCGTGATGCTCTACCCGCAGACCAGCCTGGCAGCCACCAACAGCTGCTTCGACTGGTGGGGTTATGACAACGCCAACTACGCCAAGAAGTCCGGCCCGCAGATGGCGGCCATCAAGGCCATGGTGGACCAGATCAGCAGCGGCGGCGGTACGACCAACCCGCCCACCAACCCCGCGCTGCCAGCCCCCACGGGCGTGGGCACCTCGGGCGCCACGGCGAGCAGCATGGTGGTGGGCTGGGGCGCCGTATCCGGCGCGGCCAGCTACAACGTGTACCGCAACGCCAACAAGGTCAACGCCCTGCCGGTGAGTGGCACGAGCTACACCGACACCGGCCTGGCCGCCTCCACCACCTACAGCTGGACGGTGCGCGCCGCCGATGCCAACGGTGCCGAGGGTGCCACATCGGCCGCGGCCTCGGGCACCACGCTGGCAGGCTCGGGCGGCACCGCCACCTGCACCACCGCCAGCAACTATGCGCACGTGCAGGCCGGCCGCGCCACGCAGACCGGCGGCTACACCTATGCCAAGGGCTCGAACCAGAACATGGGCCTGTGGAACGTGTTCGTGACCACGACCCTCAAGCAGACGAGCCCGAACTATTACGTCATCGGCACCTGCCCGTGAAGAGATGAAGCTCCCCCTGAGCCGCTTCGCGTCTTCCCCCTCTCTCGCATTGCTGCGCAATGCGGGAGGGGGACGCTCCCAGCGCGGCGGGGCGGCCCCTGCGCGGGAGCGCTGGCGTAGGCTGCGCCAGTGGCGCAGTGCGGTGGACAATGGAAATGAAGCAAGGCCTTGGCAACTGTCTCTGGGTTGCCAGGCTCCGTAAGTGAAAGACGACGACCCGTGAAAGTGAAGCACCACCCATGAGCACCTTGGCCACCAAGGACTTGACCATCCGCTTCGGCGGCCACGTGGCGGTCAACGCCGTGACCTGCTCCTTCGAGCCCGGCACGCTGACCGCCATCGTGGGCCCCAACGGCGCGGGCAAGACCACGTACTTCAACCTCATCTCGGGGCAGTTGCGCGCCAGCGCGGGCAGCGTCACCTTGGGTGGGCAGGACCTCACGGGCCAGTCGGTCTCGGCGCGCACGCATGCGGGCCTGGGGCGTGCCTTCCAGCTCACCAACCTGTTTCCCAACCTCAGCGTGCTGGAGAACGTGCGCCTGGCCGTGCAGGCCACGCAGGAGGGCAAGCACCGCCGCGGGCTGAACCTGTGGAGCATCTGGAGCGACCACCGCGCGCTGACGGAGCGCGCCCGCGCCATCCTGCAGGCCGTGGCCATGCTGGAGCGGCAGGACACGCCCGTGGCCAGCCTGCCGCACGGCGACCAGCGCAAGCTCGAAGTGGCCTTGCTGATGGCGCTGGAGCCGCAGGTCTACATGTTCGACGAACCCACGGCCGGCATGAGCCATGACGAGGCGCCCGTGATCCTGAACCTGATCCGCGAACTCAAGAAGGACAAGACCAAGATCATCCTGCTGGTGGAGCACAAGATGGACGTGGTGCGCGAGCTGGCCGACCGCATCATCGTGCTGACCAACGGCACCCTGGTGGCCGACGGCGCACCGGCCGAGGTGATCGCCTCGCCCGAGGTGCAGGAAGCCTACCTGGGCGTCACCAAGGAGGCCACGGCATGACCACCAGCACCTTCAACAACCTGCTCGAACTCAAGGGCGTGCACACCCACATCGGGGCGTACCACATCCTGCACGGCGTGGATCTGGCCGTGCCCAAGGGCCAGCTCACCATGCTGCTGGGGCGCAACGGCGCGGGCAAGACCACCACGCTGCGCACCATCATGGGCCTGTGGCATGCGTCGCATGGCACCATCCATTTCGGTGGCAAGGACATCACGGCGCTCAACACGCCGCAGATCGCGGGCATGAACATCGCCTACGTGCCCGAGAACATGGGCATCTTCGCCGACCTCACGGTCAAGGAGAACATGCTGCTGGCCGCGCGCGGCGCCAAGAACGCCGCGCAGATGGACAGCTCGCGGCTCGAATGGATCTTCAAGCTCTTCCCGGCGGTGGAGAAGTTCTGGAACCACCCTGCGGGCAAGCTCTCGGGCGGGCAAAAACAGATGGTGGCGGTGAGCCGCGCCATCGTCGAGCCGCGCGACCTGCTCATCGTGGACGAGCCCAGCAAGGGCCTGGCGCCGGCCATCATCAACAACATGATCGACGCCTTCGACCAGCTCAAGAAGAGCGGCGTGACCATTCTGCTCGTGGAGCAGAACATCAATTTCGCCAAGCGGCTCGGCGACACCGTGGCCGTGATGGACAACGGCCAGGTGGTGCATGCGGGCAGCATGGCCGCTTTGGCGCAGGACGAGGCATTGCAGCGATCGCTGCTGGGGTTGGCACTATGAACACCACCACCGCAACCACATCCACCGCGGCAGCCGGCAAAAGCCTGCTGCGCGATTTCGACTGGAAGCCGCTGGCCCTGGTGCCGGCACTGGCGCTGCTGGTGCTGCCCTTCATCGGCTCGCCCAGTACCTGGCTCACGCTCACCGTGGCCGGGCTGGCCATGGGCATGATCATCTTCATCATCGCCTCGGGCCTCACGCTGTTGTTCGGTCTGATGGACGTGCTCAACTTCGGCCACGGCGTGTTCATCGCCCTGGGCGCCTTCGTGGCCACCAGCGTGCTGGGTGCCATGGGCGACTGGACCGGCTCGGCCCAGCTGTGGCGCAACCTGGTGGCGGTGCTGCCGGCCATGCTGGTGGCCATGGCCGTGGCGGGCGCCGTGGGCCTGGCGTTCGAACGCTTCATCGTGCGGCCGGTGTATGGCCAGCATCTGAAGCAGATCCTCATCACCATGGGCGGCATGATCATCGGCGAAGAGCTGATCAAGGTCATCTGGGGCCCGCAGCAGATTCCGCTGCCGCTGCCCGAGGGCATGCGCGGCTCGCTGCTCATCGGCGATGCCGCCATCGAGAAGTACCGCCTGGTGGCGGTGGCCGTGGGCCTGCTGGTCTTCGGCGTGCTGGCCTGGACGCTGTCGCGCACCAAGGTCGGCCTCTTGATCCGTGCCGGTGTGCAGGACCGCGAGATGGTCGAGTCGCTGGGCTACCGCATCCGCCGGCTGTTCGTGGGCGTGTTCGTCGTGGGCTCGGCCCTGGCCGGCCTGGGCGGCGTGATGTGGGGCCTGTACCAGCAGAACGTGGTGCCGCAGATGGGCGCCCAGGTCAATGTGCTGATCTTCATCGTGATCATCATCGGCGGCCTGGGGTCCACGGGCGGCGCGCTCATCGGCGCGCTGCTGGTGGGGCTGATGGCCAACTACACCGGCTTCCTGGTCCCCAAGGTGGCGCTGTTCTCCAACATCGCCCTCATGGTTGCGATCCTGCTCTGGCGTCCGCAGGGCGTCTACCCGGTCGCGAACCGCTGAAGAGGAGCCCAAAGACATGCTGAACCGACTTCTCTCCGGTGACTACCCGCGCAGCAAGGTGCTGGCGGTGATCCTCGTGGCCATCTTCCTGGGCCTGGCGTTCGCGCCCTTCCTGTTCCCTGGCGTCAAGGCCCTCTCCGTGGCGGCCAAGGTGCTGATCTTCGTGGTGCTGGTCGCCAGCTTCGACCTGCTGCTGGGCTACACCGGCATCGTGAGTTTTGCGCACACCATGTTCTTCGGCATCGGGGCCTATGGCATCGCGGTGGCCACCACGCGCATGGGGCCCACCTGGTCGGCGCTGGCCGTGGGCCTGGGTGGTGCGCTGGTGCTCTCGCTGCTGCTGTCGCTGGCGGTGGGGCTCTTTTCGCTGCGCGTGCGCGCCATCTTCTTCGCCATGATCACGCTGGCCGTGGCGGCCGCGTTCCAGACGCTGGCCTCGCAGCTGTCGGACATCACGGGCGGCGAGGACGGGCTGACCTTCAAGGTACCTGGCCTGCTGTCGCCGAGCTTCGAGCCCTTTGACGAGCCCTTCCTGGGCGTGACCCTCGACGGCCGGCTGATCTGCTACTACCTGCTCTTCGTGGTGGCCGTGGCCCTGGTGCTGGCGCTGCTGCGCATCGTGAACTCGCCTTTCGGCCGCGTGCTGCAGGCGATCCGCGAGAACGAGTTCCGCGCCGAGGCCATCGGCTACCGCGTGGTGGTGTACCGCACCACGTCGAGCGTGCTGTCGGCCCTGTTCGCCTGCTGCGCGGGCGCCATGCTCGCGCTCTGGCTGCGCTACAACGGGCCCGATACCTCGCTGAGCTTCGAGATCATGATGGACTGCCTGCTCATCGTGGTCATCGGCGGCATGGGCACGATCTATGGCTCGGCCATCGGCGCCGTGCTGTTCCTGGTGGCGCAAAGCTACCTGCAGGACCTGCTGCGCCTGGGCAGCGAGGCCGCCTCGGGCCTGCCCTGGCTGTCGGCGCTGCTCTCGCCCGACCGCTGGCTGCTGTGGCTGGGCGTGCTCTTCGTGCTTTCCGTTTACTACTTCCCCACGGGTGTGGTGGGGCGCCTGCGCGCGGCAGCAGCGCGCAAGGTGGCGTGAGGGCCGGGCCCGCGAGCCGGCCAGGGTAAAGCTGCGTTCCAGAAGTTCCAAAAAACACAACTCGGAGACAAACGCAATGAGCAACCTGAAAGCAAAGACGACGCAAAGAACCGCGCTGCTGGCCGTGTCTGCCGCCGTGCTCGCCGCCTGTGGCGGTGGGGGCGGTGACAGCGGCTCGGGCGGCGGCGCGAACCTGCGACCGGCCTACCTGGGCACCATCACCGAAACCCGCTACGACGGCGCCAGCAACGACCTGCTCACCGCCGGCCTGGGCGCGAGCGGCCTGGCATCGGCCACGCCGCCGGCCTATGCCGATGCGGCCAAGCCGACCGCTGCCGAGCTGCGCCGTGCCGCCATCTACGTCAACTACCGCGCCATGCTGGACATGACGGCCGCAGGCGGCTACGGCACGCTGTACGGCCCCAATGTGGACGCCCAGGGCCGCGTGACCACGGGCGAGGGCAAGGTGCCCGGCACCGAGTACATCGCCTATGCCGACGACGGCAGCGGCCGCCAGAACGTGACCCTGATGGTGCAGGTGCCCGACAGCTTCAACCCCGCGCGCCCGTGCATGATCACGGCCACCGCATCGGGTTCGCGCGGCGTTTACGGCGGCATCTCCACGGGTGAATGGGGCCTCAAGCGCGGCTGCGCCGTGGCCTATTCCGACAAGGGCACGGGCGCGGCCCCGCACGACCTGCAGAACGACACGGTGCCGCTGATCGACGGCACGCGCACCACGGCGGCGGCCGCCGGCAAGAACGCGGCCTTCAATGCCAACCTCACGCCCGCGCAGCTCGCGGCCTTCAACGCGGCCACGCCCAACCGCTTCGCCTTCAAGCACGCGCACTCGGGCCAGAACGCCGAGAAGGACTGGGGTACGACCACGCTGCAGGCGGTGGAGTTCGGCTACTACGTTCTCAACGAGCGCTATGGCGCGTTGCTCCCCACGGGCCTGCGCATCAAGTCGCTGACGCCGGGCAACACCATCGTCATCGCGTCCAGCATTTCCAATGGCGGCGGCGCTGCCATTGCCGCGGCCGAACTCGATACCCAGGGCCTGATCAGCGGCGTGGCCGTGTCCGAGCCCGCGGTGGAACTGCCGGCCAACCCCGGCGTCACGGTGCAGCGCGGCGGCACGCAGATTGCCGTCACCGGCCGCCCGCTGATCGACTACACCACCCAGGCCAACCTGTACCAGGCCTGCGCCTCGCTGGCGCCCTCGGTCAGCACCAGCCCCTATGCGGCGGCCTTTGCCGCCGGCTTTGCCGGCACCGCGCTGCCCATCGCCCCGGGGCGCTGCGCCGCCCTGCGTGCGCGCGGCCTGCTCACGGCCGACACCACGGCAGGCCAGGCCGAGGAATCGCTGCGCAAGCTGCGTGACTATGGCTGGGAGCCCGAGTCCAACGACCTGCATGCCTCGCTCGCCGCCTTCGAGGTGGCGCCCGCCGTGGCCGTGACCTTTGCCAACTCGCTCTCGCGCGCCAGTGTGCAGGACCACCTGTGCGGCTTCAGCTACGCGGCGGCCACGACCGCTGGGGCCGTCACCCCGCTCACGCCCCCGGCGGCGCTGGCCAGCATGTTCGCCACGGGCAATGGCGTGCCGCCTGCCGGCGGCGTGCAGCTCATCAACAACCGCGCCAAGCAGGGCCCGGCGCGCGACTTCCTGTCCGTGGCCGACAGCGGTGCCTTCGATTGGAACACCGAGGGTGCCGTCTGCCTGCGCAACCTGGT
>NZ_JBKDTZ010000193.1:0-35471 GCF_046339755.1 Acidovorax sp.
GCCTCGCACTGCGCGGCAAAGGGCGCACTGCGGTCCAGGGTTGCGATGTCGGCGGCATCGGCCATGCGGCCATCGGCGTGGGGGGCCCCCAAGCCCCCCCCGGACACCAAGCTCGGGCGGATGGCGGCGACCGCCTGCGTCAGGTGCAGATCGCTTTGGGCCGGGCGGCGGTCCGCCACGTGGTGCGCCTGGGCGTCCAGTGCATCAATGCCTCCACCGGGGAAGACATAGGCCCCCGGGGCAAAGCTCGCGTTGGGCGAGCGCCGCGTCATCTGGATCTGCAGCGCGCCGTCGCCTTCGGCTTCGCGATGCAGCTGCTCGGTGGCGGCCAGGCGCGTGGGGACGGGTTCGCGGTGGGGATGGAGTTGTTGGCTTGGGCGGGGCATGGACCCATTATCGGGTTTTGCCCCGCCGCCTGCCGGCTGCGCTCAGTAGGCGCCTGACAGCAGTGCCCCGGCCTGGGGCACGCGGGTTTCCAGCCCCAGGCGCTTGAGCATGGCCCAGGTGGTGCACGCGGCCGCCGAAACCACGGGAATGCCCAGCCGGTCCTGCGCCACCTGCACCGAGGCCAGCGAAGGCATCTGCACGCAGGCAGAGATGACCACCACATCCACCCCGCGGGTGTCCAGGCGTTCCACCAGCTGCGCGGGCGCGGCCGGGTCCTGCGCGCCCACCTCCAGGTTGTCGGCGATTTCCAGCGACAGGCTGTCTTGCACGGCAATGCCCTCGTGCTCGATGTAGTCCACCACCAGTTGGGTCAGTGGCTTCATGTAGGGCGTGAGCACCGAGACCTTCGTCGCACCCATGGCCTTGAGCCCTTCGACCAGGGCGCCGGCGCTCGACACCACGGGCGCGGGCTTGCCATTGGCCACGGTGACCTCATGCAGGCGCTTCTCGGACGTCCGGTGGTAGCCCAGGCCCATGCTCATGATGGCCACCAGGCAGGCATAACCCATCACGTCCATCCTTCCATCAGAGAGCTCCAGCGCGCAGCGGTCGGAATCGCGGTCCATGGCGGCCAGTTCTTCCTTGGTGACCTTCTGCATGCGCATGCGGCTGGCGTGGAAGCTGAAGCGCTCGGGCAGGATCTGCTCGCGCGCGCGCAGCATGGCGGGGATCTCGGTCTCCATGGTGGTGTTGGAGCTGGGCACGATCTGCCCGATGCGGTAGGTGCGTTGCATGGCGGGGGCCTTTCAGACATGGATGGGCAAAGCGCGGCCCCACCCGGCACGGCGGTGTCGGGCTTCGGGGCAGTCGGGATGGGAGGGTTCGGTCAGTCGGCCTTGATGCCGGCGGACTTGATGGTCTTGGCCCAGTAGGCGGTCTCGGTCTTCACCAAGTCACCCAACGCCTCGGGCGGCAGGTAGCGCAGTTCGATCCCCGCGGCATCGGCGCGCTGGCGGGTTTCGGGCATCTCCAGCGCCTTCTTCACGTCGGCGGTGAGCTTGCTGACCACGGCGGGCGGCGTGGCGGCCGGGGCGAACAGGCCCACCCAGGCTTCGAGCTTGAAGTCCGGCATGCCGGCCTCGGCCACCGTGGGCACGTTGGGCAGGCCGGGGTGGCGCTTGCTGCCGGTCACGGCAAAAGCCTTGAGCTTGCCGCTGACCACATGCTGCATCACGGACGGCGGCGTGGTGATGAACACCTGCACCTGCCCCGCCAGCACGTCGGCCACGGCCGGGCCCGAACCGCGGTAGGGGATGTGGGTCATGAAGGTGCCGCTCTGCTGCTTGAAGATCTCGGTGCCGATGTGCGAGAGCGAGCCGTTGCCCTGCGATGCGTAGTTGACCTTGCCCGGGTTGGCCTTGAGGTAGGCGATGAATTCCTTGAGATTGTTGCCCGGCACCGAGGGGTGGGCGGCGATCACGTTGGTCGCCACGGTCAGCAGGGCCACGGGGGCGAAGTCCTTGGCCTCCCAGGGCAGGCTGGGGGTCAGCACCGGGTTGCCCACATGGTAGGCCGAGTACGAGATCAGCAGGTTGTAGCCGTCGGCCTTGGCGCGGGCCACGGCGCCATAGGCCACGTTGCCGCTGCCGCCGGCCTTGTTGTCGATCACCACGGGCTGGCCGATCACGCGCGCCAGGGGCTCGTTGAGCAGCCGGGCCGAGGTGTCCACCACCCCGCCGGGCGGGTTGGGAACGGTGAGCGTGATGGCCTTGCTGGGGTAGTTGTCCTGCGCCAAGGCCATGCCCGACAGGGCCAGCGTGGCAGCCAAGAGGCTGTGCTTGATCGTCATGTTTGTCTCCACCTGGTTGTTGTAGTCAGGGGTATTGTCGAAACAAGCGAATCTTCGGTCCAATATATTGTTGGTCTTGATCAAGACTTCAAAAGTATCAATGGAACTGCGGCACCTGCGTTATTTCATCGCCCTGGCCGAAGAACTGAGTTTCACGCGCGCCGCGCAGCGCCTGCATGTCTCGCAGCCGCCGCTGAGCCTGCAGATCGCTCAGCTGGAGCAGGAGCTGGGCGCCCAGTTGTTCGTGCGCACCAGCCGGCGCGTGGAGCTCACACTCGCCGGCCAGGCCTATCTGGTCGACGCGCGCGCGGTACTGGAGCGGCTGGACACGGCGCGCCATCGCGTGGCGGCCATCGGCCAGGGGCAGGCGGGGCGCATCGAGGTGGGGCTCTCGGGCTCGCATTTCCTGGGGCCATTTCCCGCAGCGTTGGCGCGTTACCGGCAAAGCCATGCGGGGGTGGACGTGGTGCTGCACGAGATGCAGCCCTCGCTGCAGCAGGCGGCGCTGCGTGACAAGCGCATCGACGTGGGCATCTCGCGCACGGCGGTCAACGACGACCAGTTGGCCAGCACCCTGCTGTGGCCCGACCCCGTGGTGGCGGCCCTGCCACCGGGCCACGCGCTGGCCGCGCGCAAGGCGCTGGCCTTGAAAGACCTGCGCAGCGAGACCTTCGTGATGCTGCGCCGCGACTCGTCGGCCCATGCCGAGCACATGGTGCAGTGCTGCGTGCAGGCCGGCTTTGCGCCCCGGGTGGCGCAGACCACGGTGGAGCTGGCGGCGCTCCTGAGCCTGGTGGCTGCAGGGCTGGGCGTGGCGCTAGTGCCATCGTCCCTGGGGGCGCTGTTCGGGCCCCGCGTGGTGTTCAAGCCCCTGGGCGCCAGGGCACCCAGGGCCGACGTGCATGCGCTGCAGCGGCGCGACGACCACCTGGGCGTGGTGCCGGCCTTCGTGCGTGTGGTGGCCGGCTGAGGTGAGCGGTCAGTCCCAGGCGGGAGCCAGGCCTTCAGGGTCTACCAGGCGGCCTCCACGGTCCAGTGCAGCGATCTGCGCCATCTCGGCGTCGTGGAGGTGCAACTGCTGCGCCTTCAGGTTGCTGGCGAGGTTCTCGCGCCGGGTGGAGGAGGGGATCACCGCGTAGCCCTGCTGCAGCGCCCAGGCCAGGGCCACCTGCGCCGGGGTGGCGCCATGGGCACGGGCGATGGCTTCGATGACAGGGTCGCCCAGCACCTTGCCGTAGGCCAGTGTCATGTACGAGGTGATGTGGATGCCCTGGCTCCGGGCAAAGTCGGCCACGGTGCGGTTCTGCAGGTAGGGGTGCAGTTCGATCTGGTTGGTGGCGATGGCGCTTGCGCCCACAGCGGCAATGGCCTGCTGCATCAGCGCCACGGTGAAGTTGGAGACGCCGATCTGCGCGGCCAGGCCCTGGGCCTTGGCTTCGGCCAGGGCGCCCATGTACTCGGCGACGGGCACGGCGCCGCCCGGAGAGGGCCAGTGGATCAGCGCCAGGTCCACCTGCTCGGTGCGCAGCTGGGCGAGGCTGCCCTTGAGGCTGGGGATGAGCTTGTCCGCAGCCAGGTTCTCGGTCCAGACCTTGGTGGTGATGAACAGCTCGCCGCGCGGCACGCCGCTGTCGGCGATGGCCTGGCCGACGGCCGCCTCGTTGCCGTAGATCTGGGCGGTGTCGATGAGGCGGTAGCCCAGGTCGAGCGCGTTGCGCACCGAGCCGATGGCCACCTGGTCCTGCAGGCGGAAGGTGCCCAGTCCGAAGGCGGGAATGGAAGAGGAATGCATGAAGAAAGTCTCCGTGTGTGTGGAAAGAAAAAGGGGAAAGGGTCAGTGGCCCACAGGGACCGGGCCTGCGGCCCGCACCGGGATGCCGGCGCGGCGGTCCAGCACGCCGCTGTAGTGCGCCAGTGCCAGGGAGCCCAGCACCACCACGGCGCCGATCCAGGGCGTGTGCATGAGGCCCAGGTGTGTCACGATCAGGCCACCGGCCCAGGCGGCGCCGGCAATGCCCAGGTTGAAGGCGGCGATGTTCAGGCCCGAGGCCACGTCCACCGCCTGGGGCGTGAAGCGCTCCGCCTGCTTGACCACATAGACCTGCAGGCCCGGCACGTTGCCAAAGGCCACGGCACCCCAGAGCAGCACGGTCGCCAGCGCCAGCCAGGGGTGCGGCGCGGTGAACTGCAACAACAGCAGCACGGCGGCCAGCAGTGCGAACACGATGCGCAGCGCAGGGATCGGGCCCAGCCGGTCGGCCAGCCGACCGCCCCAGAGGTTGCCCACGGCGACCGACACGCCATAGACCAGCATCACCCAGCCCACTGCGCCGGCGCTGAAGCCCGAGATGTCGGTGAGGATGGGCGCGAGGAAGGTGAAGGGGATGAAGCTGCCGCCGTAGCCGATGGCCGTCTTGGCATACACCAGCAACAGGCGCGGCTCGGCCAGCACCCGGGCCTGCTGCAGCAGCGAGGCCGGTGGCGTGTGGGCGATGTTGCGCGGCACGAAGAGTGCGCTGCCGATGAAGGCGATCACGCCCAGGGCCGAGACGGCCAGGAAGGTCTCGCGCCAGCCGAAGTGCTGGCCGATGAAGGTGCCCAGCGGCACGCCCGTGACCAGGGCCACGGTGAGGCCGGTGAACATGATGGCAATGGCGCTGGCGGCCTTCTCCTTGGGCACCAGGCTGGTGGCGATGGTCGAGCCGATGGAGAAGAACACCCCGTGTGCCAGGCCGGTGAGGATGCGTGCGGCCACCAGCGATTCGTAGCTGGGCGCCTGCCAGGCGAGCAGGTTGCCGGCGGTGAACAGGGCCATCAGCGACAGCAGCAGTGCCTTGCGCGGCAGCTTGCCGGTGAGGGCGGTGAGCACCGGGGCGCCGACGGCGACTCCCAGTGCATACAGGCTCACCAGCAGGCCCGCCGAGGGGATGCTGATGGACAGGTCGGCCGCCACTGTGGGCAGCAGGCCGACGATCACGAACTCGGTCGTGCCGATGGCGAATGCGCTGAGCGTCAGCGCGAGCAAGGCAATGGGCATGGGAACACTCCTGTGGGAATGGGCAGGAGTGTGGGTTTTCCAGTCTTGCAAAAAAAGATGGTTACGTTCGATAGATACTTGACTATGAATCAATAATCAAGGACGGAGAAGCCCGTGAAAACCACCCTCGAAGAGTTGCAGGCTTTTGTCTCTGTGGTCGATGGCGGCTCCATCACAGCCGCCGCCGACCAGCTGGCTCAGACTGTCTCGGGTATCAGCCGGGCCCTCTCGCGGCTGGAGAAGAAGCTCGACACCACCCTGCTGCGCCGCACCACGCGCCGCATCGAGCTGACCGAGGAGGGGCAGGCTTTCTTGCTGCGCACGCGCGCCATCCTTGCATCCATCGACGAGGCCGAGGAGAGCATGGCAGCGCGGCGCCAGCAGCCCTCGGGCCGGCTGCGCGTGAATGCGGCCACCCCGTTCATGCTGCACGCCGTGGTGCCGCTGGTGCCCGCGTTCCGCAGTGCCTATCCGGGGATCACGCTGGAGCTCAACACGGACGAGATGAACATCGACCTGCTGGAGCAGCGCACGGACGTGGCCATCCGCATCGGCCGGCTGCAGGACTCGACCCTGCATGCGCGCCCGCTGTGCACCAGCCGCCTGCGCGTGCTGGCCAGCCCCGGCTACCTGGCGCGCGCGGGCAGGCCCAAAAGCGTGGCCGACCTGGCGGGCCATACCCTGCTGGGCTTCAACCAGCCCGAGTTGCTCAACCGCTGGCCGCTGCGCGGCGCGCATGGGGACGAATGGCCCATCGCGCCCGGCATCACTGCGTCCAGCGGCGAAACGCTGCGCCAGCTGGCACTGCAAGGCGTGGGGCTGGCGTGCCTGTCGGACTTCATGACCGCTGGCGACCGTGAGAGCGGCGGCTTGGTGCAGGTGCTGGCGCGCGACACGGTGGACGTGCGCCAGCCCATCAACGCGGTCTACTACCGCAACACGCAACTGGCCGCGCGCATTGCGTGCTTCCTGGACTTTCTCCAGGAGCGGATGGCTTAGCCCCGGGCGGGGATGTTCAGACCTTTGTCTACGGCAGGGCGGGCCACGAAGGCCTTCAGCACACGCTGGACTTCCTTGAACTGGTCGAACTCCACCAGTTCGCCCGCGCCATAGAAGCCCACCAGGTTGCGCACCCAGGGCAGGGTGGCGATGTCGGCAATGGTGTAGGTGTCGCCCATGATCCACTGGCGGCCGGCCAGGCGCTGGTCCAGCACGCCAAGCAGGCGCTTGGATTCGGCCACATAGCGGTCGCGCGGGCGCTTGTCCTCATAGTCCTTGCCGGCGAACTTGTGGAAGAAGCCGAGCTGGCCGAACATAGGGCCGACACCGCCCATCTGCCACATCACCCATTGCAGGGTTTCGTAGCGGCCCGCCGCGTCCTCTGGCATCAACTGGCCGGTCTTGCTGGCCAGGTAGACCAGGATGGCGCCGGATTCGAACAGCGCCAACGGCTTGCCGTCCGGGCCGTTGGGGTCCAGGATGGCAGGGATCTTGTTGTTGGGGTTGAGCGACAGGAATTCGGGCGAGGTCTGGTCGTTGGTCTCGAAGCTCACCAGGTGCGGCTCATAGGGCAGGCCCAGTTCCTCCAGCGCGATGGACGCCTTCACGCCGTTGGGCGTGGGCAGCGAGTACAGCTGGATGCGGTCCGGGTGCTGGGCGGGCCACTTGCGGGTGATGGGGAAATCGGAAAGTTCGGCCATGGGTTCTCCTGGTTCGTTCTGTGAAAAGAAAAACGGGCCCAAGCCTAAACGGCTTGGCCGCCCCGTGCCGGATGGGGGTATTGCCATTGTCATGGCGTCTGGCAAGGCGGCCCCGCCACCGACGATAATCCGGGCATGAAGATCCACTTCACCAAAATGCAGGGGGCGGGCAACGACTTCGTCGTGCTCGACGAGACCCGTGCGCGGCTGAACCTCACGGCCGGCCAGTACCGCTACCTGGCAGACCGCCACTTCGGCGTGGGCGCCGACCAGATCCTCACCGTGCGGCCCTCGCCGGCCGAAGGCATCGATTTCGAATATGTGATCCACAACGCCGATGGCGGTGAGGTGGGCCAGTGCGGCAATGGCTCGCGCTGCTTCGCGCGCTATGTGCGCGACAAGGGCCTGACCGACAAGGACACCATCCGCGTGCAGACCCTGAGCGGCGTGCTTTCGCCAAAGCTCAATGCCGATGGCCGTGTCACCGTGGACATGGGCGTGCCCGTGCTCGACGAGCCGCGCGTGCCCTTCGATGCCACCGCACTCATACCCACAGTGCAGGGCAACGGCCGCACCTGGCCCCTGGCGTTCGATGTGCAGGGCATCCCGGTCACCGTGCCGGTGGCCGTGGTCTCCATGGGCAACCCGCATGCGGTGCAACTGGTGGACAGCGTGGACACGGCCCCGGTGGGCCTGTGGGGCCCGCTGATCGAGAGCCACTCGCGCTTTCCGGAGCGCGTGAACGCGGGCTTCATGCAGATCGTGGGCCGTAGCCACGTGCGCCTGCGCGTGTTCGAGCGTGGCACGGGCGAGACCCTGGCCTGCGGCTCGGGCGCCTGCGCGGCCGTGGCCGCCGGCATCCGCCTGGGACTGCTCGACAGCGAAGTGCATGTGGACATGCACGGCGGGCTCCTGACCATTGCCTGGAGCGGCAAGGACACCGATTCCCTTTTCATGACCGGCCCGGCCACCACCGTATTCGAAGGCCAGATCGACATTCCGGACGCAGCATGACCCACCCCAGCACCCATATTCCGCCCATCACCGAAGACGACATCGCCCGCTTCCTGGAGAATACGCCCGGCTTTTTCGAGCGCCATGCCGAGGTGCTGGCCAGCGTGCAGATCACCAGCCCCCATGGCGCCCGCGCCGTGAGCCTGCAGGAGCGCCAGGCAGAGATGCTGCGCGAGAAGATCAAGGGCCTGGAGCACCGCGTGATGGACATGGTGCGCAACAGCGGCGAGAACACCGGCATTGCGGCCAAGGTGCACCAGTGGACCAGCGCGCTGTTGCAGGTCAAGGAGCCGTTCGACCTGCCCGAGGCGGTGGTGGAAGGCCTCCGCCCCCTGGTCGACGTGCCCCAGGCCACCGTGCGCGTCTGGGATGTGGCAGGCCCCTATGTGGATGCCGATTTCGCCCAGGGCGCAAGCGAGGACGCGCGGGCCTTCGCCTCGTCGCTGACCATGCCCTTCTGCGGCCCCAACCTGGGCTTCGAGCCCGCTGGCTGGCTCGATGCGCCGGACGGCGTGCAGGCCCAGTCGCTGGCCCTGCTGCCGCTGCGCCAGGGCGCGATCAACAGCGCCACGCCGGCCTTCGGCCTGCTGGTGCTGGGCTCGCACGACCCGCAGCGCTTCGATGCCACCATGGGCACCGATTTTCTCTCGCGCATTGCCGAGTTGGCCAGCTCGGCGCGGGTGCGCCTGCGCTGAGCCGCCCGGCGGACGAGTTCTCGTGACCACCGCCGCATCTGACCTCCCTGAGTCCGGCACGCCGGCGCCGGACCCACTGGTGCAGCGCTACCTGGAACATGTGCGCGTGGAAAAGCGCCTGGCGGGGCGCACGCTCACGCTCTACAAGCTGGACCTGGAAAAGCTCGCGCAGTTCGCCGCCGGCGTGGGCGTGCCCCTGCTGCAATTGCAGACGGCGCACATCCGCCGTTTCGTCGCGCAGATGCACAGCGGCGGGCGCAGCGGGCGCGGCATCGCGCTCATCCTCTCGGGCTGGCGCGGCTTTTTCACCTGGGCCGGGCGCCAGGGCCTGGTGCCGCACAACCCGGTGCAGGACGTGCGTGCCCCCAAGGCGCCCAAGCCCCTGCCCAAGGCCCTGGGCGTGGACGATGCCGTGCGCCTGGCCGAATTCGACAACACCGGCGCCGACCCCTGGCTGGAAGCGCGCGACGCCGCCATGGTGGAGCTGCTCTACGGCTGCGGCCTGCGTGTTGGCGAACTCGCGGGGCTCGATGCCGTGGCCAGTGCCGACACCGCGCGCCAGGGCCGTGGTTGGATCGACCTGCAGGCGGGCGAGGCCCATGTCTTCGGCAAGGGCAGCAAGCGGCGCAGTGTGCCGGTGGGCCAATCCGCTACCGAGGCGCTCAAGGCCTGGCTGGCGTTGCGCGCCCGCCCGTTCGGTGGCGCGGGCTCGGCGCGCCTGGATGCCGCGCTGTTCGTCGGTCAGCGCGGCGCGCGGCTCACGGCGCAGTCCATCTGGCTGCGCCTGCGCCAGCGCAGCCAGATGGCCGGGCTGAGCACGCCGGTGCATCCGCACATGCTGCGCCACTCGTTCGCCAGCCACCTGCTGCAGTCCAGTGGCGACCTGCGCGCCGTGCAGGAACTGCTCGGCCACGCCAACATCACCACCACCCAGGTCTATACGCGCCTGGACTTCCAGCACCTGGCGAAGGTGTACGACGCCGCCCACCCCAGGGCACGCCGCAAGCCTGGCGCCGAATGAGGCGAGGGGTCAGGAGATGGCCGCCGGCTGGGCGGCGATGAAGGCCGTCACCGCCGCTAGGTCCAGCGGCCGGGCAAAGTAGAAGCCCTGGCCCGTCACGCAGCCCAGGCTCTGCAGCAGCTGGGCCTGCTCGGCGGTCTCGATGCCTTCGGCCGTGGTCTCCATGTGCAGCGCCTGCGCCAGCTCGATCACCGAATGCACGATGGCCTCCGACTCGGGGCTGCCCTCGATGGGGGCGATGAAGGAACGGTCGATCTTGAGCCGGTCGAACGGAAAGCTGCGCAGGTAGGCCAGCGAGGAATAGCCGGTGCCGAAGTCGTCCAGCGCGATGCGCACCCCTGCATGGCGCAGCCGGTGCAGCGTGGCCACTACGTCGTCGGTGTCCTGCAGGAACACCGACTCGGTGATCTCCAGCTCCAGCCGCCCCGGGGGCAGGCCGCAGCGCTCCACCACGGCGAGGATCTTGTCGGCCCGCAGCGCATCGTCGAATTGGCACACCGACAGGTTGACCGACATCACCAGGTCGCCCGGCAGCTGGCGCGCGGCCTGGCAGGCACGCTCAAGCACCCACAGGCCGATGTCGCGGATCAGGCCCGCTTCCTCGGCCACCGGGATGAACTCCACCGGCGATACGCTGCCAAAGCGCGCGCTGTTCCAGCGCAACAGGGCTTCCAGCCCCGCGATGCGGCCCGAGGCCAGATGCCACTGGGGTTGGAAGGCCAGTTGCAGCTCGCCCTGGGCCAGGGCGGTGCGCAGGCCGTCCTCAAGCGCAATGCGCCGGTGGGCGCGCTGGTCCATCTCGATGGAAAAGAACTGCACCTGCCTGCGCCCGCGCTGCTTGGCCTCGTACAGCGCCAGGTCGGCATGGTGCAGCAGGGCGTCCACGTGGCTGCCGTCGTGCGGCAGGAAGGCGACGCCGATGCTCAGGTGCGGTGTGATGGCCAGGCCCGAGAGGTCGCAGGGCTGCTCGATGGCACCCACCAGGCGGTCGCAGAACAGCTGCACCTCGGCGCGCGTGCTGGCGCCGTCGAGCAGGATGGCGAACTCGTCGCCGCCCAGCCGGGCCACCAGGTCGCGGCTGCGCACCTGCTGGGCCATGCGCTGCGTCACGGTCTTGAGCAGCAGGTCGCCATTGCCGTGGCCGTAGGCGTCGTTCACGCGCTTGAAGTTGTCCATGTCCAGGCACAGCAGGGCCGCCGCACCGGCACCCGCGCCGTCCAGCGCGCAATGCTGCTGCAGGCGGTGCTGGAAGTGGCGCCGGTTGGCCAGCCCGGTCAGCACGTCGAAATGCGCCAGGCGGTGCATCTCGTCCTCGGCATGCTTCTTGTGGGTGATGTCCACGCCCACGCCGCGCCAGTCCTGCCGCGTGTGGTCCAGGTGCCAGATCGGCTTGGCCGTGAGCGCCCACCAGCGCAACTGGCCGCCGATCACCAGCGGCACCAGCAGGTCGCGGAACGGCTGCGCTCCCTGCAGGGCCACCTGCAGCGCCTGCAGGTGGCTGGCCGGGTCCACGCCATGGTTGTCGCCCTGGTGGGTGCGGGCGATCAGCTCCACCAGGCCCAGCTCGGGGTCGTCCTGGCGGCTGTAGCGCAGGGCCTGGTCCAGGCGATTGGAAGAATGGCGCAGCGTGCCTTCGCTGGAAACCTCCCAGAGGAAGTCGCTGGTGTTCTCCTCGAAGTCGCGCAGCAGCAGGCCCACGATCTGCTGCTGGTGGGCGGCATCGGCCTCGGCCGCCAGGCGTGAACCGTAGGATCGCGCCATCACGCGCACCGATGCGATCACCACCAGGCCATAGGTCACCAGCAGCACCAGCAGGGTCACCGTGCCTGGCTGGTCCGCCGCCCGTGCCAGCCCCACAGCCGAGCCCCCTGCAAGCAGCAGCACATAGCTCAAGGCGGCCTCGGGCACCGTCACCAGTGCGAATCCGCCCGCGCAGATCATTCCGCAGCTGATCGCCAGGATCATCATCTGGTCCGGAGCTGGCGCCGCAGCGAAGAGTGCCGCCGGTATGGCGCCCCACAGCAGGCCCAGAGCGCCCGCATGCCGGGCTGCGCGCCGGATGGCCTTCTTCGACGCCAGCAGGCGCGGCGGGCGCCGGCGCGCACGCTGCCAGGCGCGCAGCCCCTGTGCGGCCACGAACAGCAGGGCCAGCATCCAGGCCCAGAGCCAGGACGGTACTGTCGCCAGGCGCCAGGCGATGAAGCACCCGTTGAAGAGGTTGACGGCCATGGCCAGCGGGGTCAGGCGCAGCATGGCCTGCACCTGCTGGGCGCGAAAGCTCGCAGCCAACGGTTCATCCGCCTCGTAGGGGGTCAGCCATTGCTGCACGCGCGCGGGCAGCAGCGATAGGGCGCGGAGTTCTGCCATGCAATCGGTTTGGTCGGGGGCAGCGGCCGCGGGCGCCTGCGGTGGCGCGGCGGGCTGCGTCATCACACATCCAAGGGGTGGCGGAACACACATTCTTGCCGAGTCCATTGTGCACCGGTATGGCAGCACATGCGCACGGGTAATACCTGAGGAGAAGGGAACCTTTGGCTGCTGGCTGACTCCGAAGGGGCGGCAGCGCCATGGCGCTGTCCCCGACCCCGGAACCACAGGAGGAGCAGAGCAATGGGACGCTGGATCAAGGCCAACAAGGGATTTCTGGTGCTGTTGATGTGCTTCGGCCTGTTCCGCACGGCGGTGGCGGACTGGAACCCCATTCCCTCGGGATCGATGCGGCCCAACCTGGTCGAGGGCGACGTGGTGTTCGTCAACCGCCTGGCCTACAACGTGAAGATTCCGCTCACCGACGTGGTGCTGGCCCAATTGGGCGAGCCGCAGCGTGGCGACGTGGTGACCTTCTCTTCGCCGCTCGACGGCACGCGCCTCATCAAGCGTCTGGTGGCCGTGCCCGGCGACACGGTGGAGATGCGCGACGAGGTGCTCATCATCAACGGCGAGGCCGCCCGCTACGGCACGCCGCAGGCGCTGCAGGAGGCGGTGGGCCTGGGCCGCACTGTCGATGCCACCCGGCTGACGGAGCAGATCCAGGGCCACGAGCGGCGGGTGCAGTGGCTGCATGGCGTGACGGCGCACAGCAGTTTCGCTCCCGTGACCGTGCCCGAAGGCGAGTACCTGGTGCTGGGCGACAACCGGGACAACAGCGCCGATTCGCGCTACATCGGCCTGGTGCCGCGCCACCTGCTGATCGGCCGGGCGCTGGGCGTGCTGGTATCGGCCGACACCGACCGCTACTTCATGCCGCGCTTCGAGCGCTTCGGCCAGAAGCTGTAATCCAGAGGCCGGCGCCAACGGCGCGACAATCGGGGTCATGAAAACCCTTCGCCTTCGCCCTGGCAAGGAGCGCTCGCTCCTGCGCCGCCACCCCTGGATCTTCGAGTCGGCCATCGCCAAGGGCGGTGGCGACAGCGGCGAGACGGTGCGCGTCGAATCGCACGAGGGCCAGTTCCTGGCCTGGGCCGCATTCAGCCCGAGCTCGCGCATCCGCGCCCGGGTGTGGAGCTTCGACGAGGCGCAGCGCATCGATGCGCCCTTCTTCATTGCCGCCTGCGCACGCGCCATCATTGCCCGTGCACGTTTTGACGTGCAGAGCGACGGGGTGCGCCTGGTGCATGGCGAGTCCGATGGCCTGCCCGGCCTGATCGTGGACCGCTATGGCGACACCCTGGTCGCGCAGTTCACCAGCGCTGGGACCGAGCGCTGGAAGAGCGTCATCGCCGATGCCCTGCTGCGCGAGACCGGCCTGACCCGGCTCTACGAGCGCTCGGATGCCAGCGTGCGCGCACTGGAGGGCCTGGAGCCGGCCACCGGCTGGCTGCGCGGCGGGCCGGGGGCCGGCGCCGAGGCGCCGCCCGTGGAACTGACCATCCATGAGCACCAGTGGCAGCTCACGCTGAACATCGCCGAAGGCCACAAGACCGGCTTCTACCTGGACCAGCGCGACAGCCGCAAGCGCTTTGCCGACTACGCGCGCCGCCTGGGCTTCCAGCATGTGCTCAACTGCTTTTGCTACACCGGTGGCTTCAGCGTGGCCGCGCTGGCGGGCATGCGCGCGGCCGAGGCGGCGGGCGGCCCGGGCGGCGGGCAGGTGATCTCCATCGACTCCTCGGGGCCGGCACTGGAGCGGGCCCGGGCACACGTGGCGCTCAATGGCTTCGACGTGAACCGCGCGCGTTTTCTCGATGCGGACGTGAATGCCTCGCTGCGCCAGTTCCAGAAGGAAGGCCAGCGCTTCGACGCCATCATCCTGGACCCGCCCAAGTTTGCGCCCACCGCGGCGCATGCCGAACGCGCCGCGCGCGCCTACAAGGACATCAACCGCCTGGCACTGCAGTTGCTCACCCCGGGCGGCGTGCTGTTCACCTTCTCGTGCTCGGGCGGCATCAGCGCCGACCTGTTCCACAAGATCGTGGCCTCGGCGGGTGCCGATGCGGGGGTGGATGGCTACATCGTCGAGCGCCTGGCGGGGGCTCCCGACCACCCGATGACGCTGGAGTTTCCCGAAGGCGAATACCTCAAGGGACTGGTGGTGATGCGCAAGTCATGAGGCAGCGTCCGCGGGGCGGTGGTGTATCTCCACCCGGGCGCGGCCATTGCGCTTGGCGGCATAGCAGGCAATGTCCGCGTCGCGCAGCAGGCCCTCCATGTCCTGTGTGCCGCTGAAGATGCGCACGCCGACGCTGGCGCCGATGCGAAAACCCTGCCCATGGGCGTTGAATTCCTGGGTCCCCACGGCCTGGACCACCTTGGTGCCCACGGCATGGGCCTGCGCGGCGTCGCAGTGGCCGAGCATGACCACGAACTCGTCGCCACCCAGGCGCACCACGGTATCGCCCGTGCGTACCGAGCCGCGCAGCAGTCCTGCCACCTGGCGCAGCACCTCGTCTCCCGCGGCGTGGCCTGCCATGTCGTTCACGGACTTGAAGCCATCGAGGTCGATGAACAGCAGGCCGTGCGTGCCCGGGTTGCTGGCCAGGTCCCGCAACTGTGCCTGCAGCGCACGGCGGTTGTGCAGGCCGGTGAGCGCGTCGTGGTGCGTTTCGTCGCGCAACTGGTCGGTCAGCATGCGCAGCTCCTGCTCGCGCTCCCGGGCGTGGCGCTCGGCTTGCAGCAGGCGCAGTTCCTGCCGCTTGGAGGGGCTGATGTCGGAGTGGAAGGCGTAGGTCTGCCCGCCCATGGTGCGGTTCATGGTGACCCGCATCCAGCGCTGCCCCGGCAGGGGCACCTCGAACGGAGCCCCCGCGAACACGGAGCCATCGAACAGCGCCGCGCTGAGGTCCTGGTTGCTGCGGGCCTGCGCGCGCGGCACGCCCGATTCGTCCCACAGGTCCAGGACCAGGTCGGCAAAGGTCCGGCCGGCCACTGCGGCCTTGGTGGCAAAGCCGTACATGGTGATGAAGCGGTCGTTGGCATAGAGGATGCGTTCCTGGGCATCCAGAAGCACCGCGCCGTCTCCCACGTCTTCCAGCATCTGCATCGCGTCGGGTGATTGCAGGTCGCGCATCAGCACGTCCGGTGGCCGCTCGTCGTGCTGCCAGGCCTCGGCGGTTGACAGGTTGAGCCAGACCCGCACGCGGTGTCCGTCCGGTTGCGCCAGCGACGACACCCGCAGCCAGCGGCCCCGGTGCTGGAAGACGTAGGGCCGGGTCTGGTTGCGGTTGCGCTGGATGCCGTCGGCGATGTAGCGGTCGATGTGCACCATGTCCTCGGGGGACAGGCGCCCTCGGTAAAAGCGGCGCAGGTTGTCGCCATAGTGCTCACCGGCATGCAGGTGGCCATCGTGTTCCGGGAAGAAGCGCAGGAAGGAGGTGTTCCACAGCACGGAACGGTCATCCGCATCGAAGACGCACATGGCGAGGCCCAGGCTGTCGAGCAAGGTGGCGGTCAGTCGGTAATCCATGGAGCGGCACAATTTCTGAACGGGACGGTCTGCAGCCCATCCTAACGCAACAGACTTACATCAGTATCCGCTTTGTATGCTGCAGAATGCATAGCTTAGAAGCCATGTATGACAATGATTTTGCCGCAAAACGGGTGGTGCATGGGCACTTCTCGCGCACAGCGCAGCCTTGATTTCGCCGCTAAACTCCCCCACGTTTTTCCATTCTGCCCACCATAGGCCCTTCCATGTCCCTCATTCCTGCCACCATCCTCACCGGCTTCCTGGGTTCGGGCAAGACCACCCTGCTCAAGCGCCTGCTCAGCGAAGCCCATGGTCAGAAGATCGCCGTGATCGAAAACGAGTTCGGCGAGGAGAACATCGACAACGACATCCTGGTGACCGAGTCCAAGGAGCAGATCGTGCAGATGAGCAATGGCTGCATTTGCTGCACCATCCGCGAAGACCTGCGCGAGACGCTGCAATTGCTGGCTGCCAAGAAGCGCAAAGGCCTGCTCGACTTCGACCGCATCGTGATCGAGACCACGGGCCTGGCCGACCCCGGCCCCGTGGCGCAGACCTTTTTCATGGACGAGGAGATCGCCGAGACCTACCTGATCGACTCCATCGTCACGCTGGTGGATGCCAAGCACGCGCCCCAGCAGCTCAACGACCGCCAGGAGGCGCGACGCCAGGTGGGCTTTGCCGACCAGATCTTCCTGTCCAAGACCGACCTGGTGAGCGCCGAGGAGACCGACGCGCTGATCCACCGCTTGAAGCACATGAACCCGCGCGCGCCCATCAAGGCGGTGCATTTCGGAGAGGTGCCGCTCAAGGAGGTGCTGGACCTGCGCGGCTTCAACCTCAATGCCAAGCTCGACATCGACCCCGACTTCCTCAAGGAAGAGGGCGGGCACGACCACCACGACCATGGCCATGACCACCATGACCATGAACATGGCGAGCACTGCGACCACCCCTCGCACCAGCATGGCGGCCACGGCCACCACCATCACCATGACGACGACGTCAAGAGCTTCGTCTTCCGTTCCACGCGCCCCTTCGATCCGGCCAAGCTCGAAGACTTCCTGGGCGCCATCGTGAATATCTACGGGCCGCGCATGCTGCGCTACAAGGGGGTGCTCTACATGAAGGGCACCGAGCGCAAGGTGATCTTCCAGGGCGTGCACCAGCTCATGGGCAGTGATTTGGGGCCGCAGTGGGCCGAGGGGGAGGAGCGCCTGAGCAAGATGGTCTTCATCGGCATCGACCTGCCCAAGGACATCCTCCTGCAAGGCCTGGAACAGAGCCTGGCCTGACGGGCCCGGGGCCGGATTGTCAAAGAATGTCCCGGGCCTGATTTCTCTCGAAGTTCGGCGAGATGGATGGCAAGATGTGTCGTATCCGCAACGTTTTCGTTTGCGTCAGCCCAGGTCGATACAATCGCGCCCCGGTAAAACCCCGGAAGGCTTGCCATCCACCCTTGGCTGCCAGCGCAGCCTGGGTCCGCCCGTACTGCGAGGAGACCAGGAAGTGAAAGCCGAAACCAGCAAATCCAAGGCGGCTGCGAAAGCAGCTCCGAGCGCGGGTAAAAGCGCTGCCGTCCCAGCGGCAGCCAAAGCTGCTGCAAAGGCTCCTGCCAAGGCTGCTCCCAAGGTGACAGCCGCCCCGGTGCCCGTCGCCCCCGCCCCTGACCCGCAGGCGGGATCCCATGTACCCGTGCGCACGACCCGGCCTTCTTCCCGATTGGCCCAATTGACCGTACCATCCATGGCACAGGCAACGGCTTCCACCGCTGCCAAAGCCAGCTACCAACAGACCATGCCCACGACCGCGCAAGTGCATCCCACTTTCACTGCTGCCAAAAAAGACCCCAAGCTGGCCAACAACTGGAAAGCCAAGACGGCCCAGGAACTGACCGACGCGGAAGTCCTGGCCATGCCTGACAGCGAATACATGAACGACAAGCAGATGGCGTTCTTTCGCCTGAAGCTGGTCCAGCTCAAGCAGGACATCCACAACAGTGCCGGTGAGACCACCGAGCACCTGCGTGAAGACACCGTGGTGGTGCCGGACCCTGCCGACCGCGCCACCATCGAGGAAGAGCACGCTCTGGAGCTGCGCACGCGCGACCGCGAGCGCAAGCTGCTCAAGAAGATCGAGCAGTCCATCGCCCGCATCGATGCAGGCGACTACGGCTACTGCGACGAGACCGGCGAGCCCATCGGTGTCGGCCGCCTGATCGCCCGTCCCACGGCCACGCTGTCGCTTGAGGCGCAGCAGCGCCGCGAACTCAAGCAGAAAATGTTTGGGGACTGAAGTCCTTCTTGCCTGAGCACTTTGCGCACGACCCCTCTCTCGCCTATCCCATGAGCAAGGAAGAAACCACGCCCGGCGGCCTGCTGTCCAAGATGGTGCGGTTTGTGCGCAACCCGACGACGAACTGGACCGAGCTCGACTCGCTCCAGGACGACCGGGAGAGCCAGTACAGTAAGCAGATGCTCAAGGAGATGATCGAGCGCAAGCGCCGCAACGATTTCGTGCGGCGCCGCGAGTTCGATCAGTTGCGCAAGCTGCGCCAGCGAGAAGTGCTTAAAGGCCAACGCACCGAGGATACCACCGCACGACCTTCGTTCTTCCAGAGCAGCATGGCCTCGCCCGACGAGCGCGCCGTGACGCTCAAGAAGATCGACGAGATCGAGGCGCAGATGTCGCAGCAGTGGTGGAAGAGCAAGGCCAATGGCGACGCTCCCACCCAGCCGGCGGATTTCCGCGGCGAGGACGAAGCCGCTGCACGCGCCTTCGCCCCCACGGCACCCGTCAGCCTGGCGGCGCCCATCAGTGCGGCTCCGGCGGCGGTCAAGCCTCTTTTTGATGACGACAGCATGGCAATCGGCCAGTTTGGCGGCACCGATGCGACCATGCGGGGAGAGCCGCTGCAACAGGCCACCGAACTGGCCTCGTTTGAGCCGAGCACCACACCACCAACGCCCGAAACCGCATCCGAACCGGAGGAATTCGTGCACGAACCCGACCTCGAAGAAGCCGCCATCCGCTTCGCCAACGGCGATCACGCAGGGGCGGAGTCCGGCTTGCTCGACGTGCTCGCACAGCACCAGCAGGACGACCCGGCGCAGCAGCTGGAAATCTGGATGACGCTGTTCGACCTGTACCGCGCTACGGGACAGCATGACCGCTTCGACACCCTGGCCATCGACTTTGCCGCCGGCTTCAGCCGCTCGGCCCCCCTGTGGTTCTCCATGCCCGAGCAGCTCGGCCTGGTGCAGGAACAGGAGCCCAAGGCGGGTGCGGCCCGCCGTGACTTCAGCTGGAATGCGCCGGCCCGCCTGACCGTCTCTTCCGTGGCCGCGCTGCAGGCCTCGATCGAGCGCTCGGCCTCGCCCTGGAGCCTGGCCTGGACACGCATCTCGGGCATCGACGATGCCGCAGTGCCCTTGCTGGCCGATCTGTTCACCAAGTGGGCCGACCGGCCGGGCCAGTTCGTGTTCTCGGGTGTGGACCGGCTCACCACGCTGATGGAGATCATGACCCAGTCGGGCGACCGGGCGTCGGGCCCCGAGTGGTGGCGCCTGCGCATGGCCGCGCTGCGCCTGATGGGCCGGCCGGACGAGTTCGAGCTGGTGGCGCTCGACTACTGCGTGACCTACGAAGTCTCTCCACCCTCCTGGATTGCGCCCAAGATGGGCTATTCGGACGATGCCACGGCGGCCAGCAGCAGCCAGGCGGCGGCACCCGCCGAACGCGACATGCTGGCCTCGGATTTCGGCCTGGACGCGTCCGCTCCCGCTGCACCCGATGCCACACCTGCGGCATCGCTCAGCGGCCACATCGATGGCGATGCCACCCCACTGCTGGAGCCCCTGCAGGCGCTGATGCGCCCCGGGGTGCCGCTCGTGGTGTCCTGCGACAGGCTGATCCGCGTCGACTTTGCCGCAGCCGGCTCAGTCCTCAACTGGGCGGCAGAGCAGCAGGGCCAGGGCCGCGAAGTGCATTTCCACAACCTGCAGCGCCTGGTGGCCATCTTCTTCAACGTGATCGGCATCAACGAGCACGCCTGGGTCCTGCCCCGCAAGAACTAAGCACCCCTTGAGTCGCTTCGCGCCTTCCCTCTCTCTCGACTCGCTGCGCGACTCGGGAGGGGGACACCCCCAGCACGGCGGGGCGGCCCTTGCGCAGGGGCGCTGGCCTCAGACAGCGCCAGTTTCAAGGGGCGTATGCGGTGGTGGCCTGGACTCCGTGTTGACTTGAAAGCAGGCTCGGCGACCCCATTTGCGGCAGCTATGGACTCCTCTGAAAACAACCCGGTGTTTCACGGCACCACCATCCTGAGCGTGCGCCGCCAGACCCCTGCCGGCGTGCAGGTCGCCATCGGCGGCGATGGCCAGGTCACCCTGGGCAATATCGTCGTCAAGGGCTCGGCCCGCAAGGTGCGCAAGCTGCACCATGGCAAGGTGCTGGCCGGCTTTGCCGGGGCCACGGCCGATGCCTTCACCTTGTTCGAGCGCTTCGAGTCCAAGCTGGACAAGCACCAGGGCCATCTGGTGCGTGCTGCCATCGAGCTGACCAAGGACTGGCGCACCGATCGCGTGCTGCGCCGCCTCGAAGCCATGCTGGCCGTGGCCGACCTGGAGGCCTCGCTGATCATCACCGGCAATGGCGACGTGCTGGAGCCCGAGCACGGCATCGTGGCCATCGGTTCGGGCGGAGCCTACGCCCACTCGGCCGCCAAGGCATTGCTCAATCACACCGATCTGCCGGCGCAGGAGATCGTCAAGAAATCCCTCGAAATCGCGGGTGAGTTGTGCATCTACACGAACATGCACCACACCATCGAAACACTCTGAGTGCCCGGCCCGGCGCAACGGCTCCGGGTCGTCCTTTTCATGGCGCCGGCCGCAGTGTGCTGCGGCGGCCGGTTCCTCCCTTGCTACCAGGCGGATCCCCATGTCGTCCATGACCCCCCAAGAAATCGTCTCCGAACTCGACCACCACATCGTCGGCCAGGCCGGCGCCAAGCGCGCCGTGGCCATCGCGCTGCGCAACCGCTGGCGCCGCCAGCAGGTCGAGGGCACGCTGCGCCACGAGATCACGCCCAAGAACATCCTCATGATCGGCCCCACGGGCGTGGGCAAGACCGAGATCGCGCGGCGCCTGGCGCGCCTTGCCGATGCCCCGTTCATCAAGGTCGAGGCCACCAAGTTCACCGAGGTGGGCTATGTGGGCAAGGACGTGGATTCCATCATCCGCGACCTGGCTGAGATCGCGGTGAAGCAGACGCGCGATGCCGAAACCCGCAAGGTGCGTACGCGTGCCGAAGATGCGGCCGAAGAGCGCATCCTGGATGTGTTGATTCCTGTGGCCCGCTCGGCCGCCGGCAGTGAGCCCCCCGCTGCTGATAGCACCGCGCGCCAGGTGTTCCGCAAGAAGCTGCGCGAGGGCGCGCTCGACGACAAGGAAATCGAGATCGACGTGGCCGAAAGCCGGCCGGCGCTGGAGATCATGGGTCCCTCGGGCATGGAGGAGATGACCGAGCAACTGCGCGGCATGTTCAGCCAGATGGGCCAGGACAAGCGGCGCACGCGCAAGCTCAAGATTGCTGAGGCGCTCAAGCTGCTCATCGAGGAAGAAGCGGCGAAGCTCGTCAACGAGGAAGAGATCAAGACCCGCGCCATCGCCAATGCCGAGCAGAACGGCATCGTCTTCATCGACGAGATCGACAAGGTCGCGGCACGCCAGGAAAGCGGCGGCGCCGAAATCTCGCGCCAGGGCGTGCCGCGCGACCTGCTGCCGCTGGTGGAGGGCACCACCGTGTCCACCAAGTACGGCATGGTCAAGACCGACCACATCCTGTTCATCGCCTCGGGCGCCTTCCACCTGGCCAAGCCCAGCGACCTGATTCCCGAGCTGCAGGGGCGGTTCCCGATCCGGGTGGAACTGGGTTCGCTGTCGGTGCAGGATTTCGAGGCCATCCTGGTGCAGACGCACGCCTCCCTGGTCAAGCAGTACCAGGCGCTGCTGGCGACCGAGGGAGTGACCCTGGAGTTCGCGCCCGAGGGCATCACGCGCCTGGCACACATCGCCTTCGAGGTCAATGAGCGCACGGAGAACATCGGCGCGCGCCGCCTGTCCACGGTGATGGAACGGCTGCTTGACGAGGTCAGCTTCGATGCAGCACGGCTATCGGGCCAGACCGTAGTGATCGATGCAGCCTATGTCGATGCCCGTCTGCAGTCTCTGAGCCGGAACGAGGATCTCTCGCGCTACATCCTGTGACCTTGGATCGCGCCTTTGAGGTATCACTTGCATAGCCTGCGCTAAGTGGTTATCTCTCAAGGACTTTTGCTTGTACGGACTGTTTGGAGTCACGCCTAAGTCCTTGATTTCATTGCAAAAGTTTGTTGTGCACCCCCTTGCTCGGTGTGCTTTTCCTGCTACAGTGCAAAAAAGTGCAATTAAGTGGTGAAAAGTGCCCTCGAAGCCTGAATTCAGGGCGCGAGTGGATTCCAACCGAGTGGGAAATCGTCCGTGTTCCAAGGTGCCTCGTCGCTCAGTCTCGATGCGAAGGGTCGGCTTTCCGTGCCGACCCGGCATCGTGACGTCCTGGCGGCTACGGCAGGCGGGCAACTTACCATCACCAAGCACCCCCACGGCTGCCTCATGGTGTTCCCGCGTCCCGAGTGGGAGAAGTTCCGCGAGCGCATTGCCGAACTGCCCATGTCCGCCCAGTGGTGGAAGCGCATCTTCCTGGGCAACGCCCAGGATGTGGAGATGGACGGCACGGGCCGCGTGCTGGTCGCACCCGAGCTGCGCGAAGCCGCCGGCATTTCGCGCGAGACCATGCTGCTGGGCATGGGCAACCACTTCGAGCTGTGGGACAAAGCCACCTACGACGAGCAGGAGGCCAAGGCCATGCAGGGCGAGATGCCGGACGTCTTCAAGGACTTCTCTTTCTAAGGGCGCGCGGTGACCGAAGCTTTGCAACACACGACCGTCCTGCTCGAAGAAGCGGTGGACGCGCTGCTGGGCGGCGCGGGCCCCGAGCCGTCCGGCACCTTCGTGGACGCCACCTTTGGGCGCGGCGGGCATTCGCGGCGCATCCTGCTCAGGCTGGGGCCACAGGGGCGCCTTGTGGCATTCGACAAGGACCCCGAAGCCATCGCCGAAGCAACGCGCATCCACGATGCGCGTTTTTCCATTCGGCACGAAGGATTTCGCCACCTCGGCGAACTGCCTGCGGGCAGCGCAGCGGGGGTGCTGATGGACCTCGGGGTGAGCTCGCCCCAGATCGACAGCCCCGAGCGGGGTTTCAGTTTCCGGTTCGATGGCCCGCTGGACATGCGCATGGACACCACGCGCGGCGAAAGCGTGGCCCAGTGGTTGGCAACTGCCGAGGTTCAACAGATTGCGGAGGTGATACGTGACTACGGTGAAGAACGGTTTGCTGGCCCCATTGCAAAGGCGATTGTTGCGTGGCGCCAAGAGCGGGGCCCTCTTGCAACCACCGGTGAACTGGCCAGTCTCGTGGCTGGCGCGGTCAAGACCCGCGAGCCGGGCCAGAACCCTGCAACGCGCACATTTCAGGCTCTTCGGATTTTCATCAACGCCGAGCTTGAAGAGCTGCAACAGGCGCTAGAGGCCAGCCTCTCGGTGCTGCAGCCGGGTGGCCGCCTGGCGGTCATCAGCTTCCATTCGCTCGAAGACCGCATCGTCAAGCAGTTCATTGCCCAGCACTCCAAGGAGGTCTACGACCGGCGAGCGCCCTTTGCCGCGCCCAAGGCCATGAAGCTCGTGGCGCTGGACCGCATCAAGCCCGGAGCAACTGAAGTGGCCGCCAACCCGCGTGCGCGTAGTGCCATCATGCGCGTGGCCGAGCGCACGGAGGTGCCTGCATGACGCGGTTGAACCTGGTGCTGCTGCTGGCGGTACTGGCGAGTGCGCTGTTCCTGGTGCACACCCAGTACCAGTCGCGTCGCCTGTTCACCGAGCTCGACCGGGCCACGGCCGAGGCGCGCCGGCTCGAGACCGAGCACCAGCGCCTGCAGGTGGAAAAGCGTGCCCAGGCCACGCCGTTGCGCGTGGAAAAACTCGCGCGTGCACAGCTGCAGATGCGCACGGCCACCCCGGCCATCACCCAGTATGTGTCCGATCCGGCCGGCGTGACTGCCGTGGCCGCGACCTCGCCTTCGGCCGCACCGGCTGCGGCCTCGGGGGCGCAGCCATGAGCCGCAGCGTCCTGTACACCTCCAGCCCGCTGCTGGCCAGCAAGACGCCGGTCTGGCGCAGCAAGTTCATCGTGGCCATGATCGCGCTCGGCTTTCTGGGCCTGGGCGCGCGCGCGGCGTATGTGCAGGTGTTCGGCAATGCCTTCTTCCAGCGCCAGGGCGAGGTGCGCTTTGCGCGCACCCTGGAGATGCCGGCCAACCGCGGCAAGATATTGGACCGCAATGGCCTGATCCTGGCCTCCAGCGTGCCGGCCGCCAGCATCTGGGCCATCCCGGAAGACGTGGAGCAGGACCAGCCCGAGGTCAAGGCCAAGATGAAGCAACTGGCCAAGCTGCTGGAAATGCCGCTGTCCGAGCTCAACGCCAAGCTGGCCGATGAGGACAAGACCTTTGTCTGGATCAAGCGCCAGCTCGACTGGGACGTGGGCCAGCAGATCGCAGCCCTGGGCATCAAGGGCATCTACCAGCGCAAGGAAAACAAGCGCCAGTACCCAGAGGGCGAGGCTGCGGCCCACGTGGTGGGTTTCACCAACGTGGAAGACCACGGCCAGGAGGGCATGGAGCTGGCCTTCAACAAGGAGCTGGCCGGCAAGGCGGGCTCGCGTCGCGTCATCAAGGACCGCCTGGGCCGCGTGGTCGAAGGCGTGGGAGAGACCGTGCCGCCCGTGGACGGGCGCGACATGCAGCTGTCCATCGACAGCAAGGTGCAGTTCTTCGCCTACCAGAAGCTGCGCGACCAGGTCACGGCGCACAAGGCCAAGGCCGGCAGCGTGGTGGTGCTCGATGCGCACACCGGTGAGCTGCTGGCCCTGGCCAACTACCCGAGCTATGTGCCCGACAAGCGCCAGAACCTGTCCGGCGAGCAGTTGCGCAACCGCGCACTGACCGACGTGTTCGAGCCCGGCTCGACCATGAAGCCCTTCACCATCGGCCTGGCGCTGGAGAGCGGGCGTGTGCGCCCCGAGACACCGGTGGACACCAATCCCGGTCGCATCACGATCACCGGCTCCACGATCTCGGACACGCACAACTACGGCCTGCTCACGGTCGAAGGCGTGATCCAGAAGTCGAGCAACGTGGGCACCACCAAGATCGCCATGCAGATGCCGGCGCGCGAGATGTGGGAGACCTTCTCGGCGGCCGGCTTCGGGCAGAAGCCGCAGATCGGCTTTCCCGGTGTGGTCAGCGGCAAGCTTCGCCCTTACAAGACCTGGCGCCCGGTGGAGCAGGCCACCATGTCCTACGGCTATGGCCTGTCGGCCAGCCTGTTCCAGATGGCGCGTTCGTACACCGTGTTCGCCAATGGCGGCCGCGTGATCCCGGCCACCATGTTCAAGACCGATGAGCCCGCCATCGGTGTGCCCGTGTTCTCCGAACGCACAGCCGACCAGGTGCGCAAGATGCTGCAGATGGCGGCCGGCCCGGGTGGCACCGGCCAGAAGGCCCAGACCCTGGGCTATTCGGTGGGCGGCAAGTCCGGCACGGCGCGCAAGCAGGTGGGCAAGAACTACGCCTCGGGCAAGTACCGCGCCTGGTTCACCGGCATGGCGCCCATCGACAAGCCACGCATCATCGTGGCGGTGATGATCGACGAGCCGAGCAACGGCGTGTTCTACGGCGGTGCCGTGGCCGCACCGGTGTTCAGCGAGGTGGTGCAGCAGACCCTGCGCATGATGGGTGTGCAGCCCGACATGGCCGTCAAGCCCCAGATCGTGGCCAATCCGGTGGAGGAGTCCCTGTGACCCCGATGCTGAACTCCCCGCGCGATGCCGTGCAGTGGCTGCGCAGGCGCGTCACCGGCACGCTGCAGACCGACAGCCGGCAGGTGGCGCCGGGCGACGGTTTCATCGCCTGGCCCGGCGCAGCCACCGATGGGCGCGCCCATGTGGCCGACGCCCTGGTGCGCGGTGCCACGGCATGCCTGGTGGAGCAGGCGGGGGTGGAGGTTTTCGCCTTCGAAGGCGAACACATCGCGGCGCTGCCGGGCCTCAAGGCGGCCACGGGCCTGATTGCGGCCGAATGGTTCGGTCACCCCACGGACCGGCTCGACGTGCTGGCCGTGACCGGCACCAACGGCAAGACCAGCTCCGCCTGGTGGCTGGCCGATGCCCTGAACCTGCTGGCCGGTGAAGGCAGCGGTAAAGGCTGCGCCATCGTCGGCACCCTGGGCATGGGCCGCCCACCCGCGCTCACCTACACCGGCATGACCACGCCCGACCCGGTGCGCCTGCAGCGCGCCTTCGCACAGTTCGCGGACGAGGGCCTTTCCGCCTGCGCCATCGAGGCCTCTTCCATCGGCATTGCCGAGCGGCGCCTGGACGGCACTCGCATCCGTGTAGCGGTATTCACCAACTTCACGCAGGACCACCTGGACTACCACGGCAGCATGGCCGACTACTGGCTGGCCAAGCGCGAGCTGTTCGGCTGGGAGGAACTGAAGGCCGCCGTCATCAATGTGGACGATCCAGCCGGCGCCCAGTTGCATGGCGAGCTGGCAGCTTCGGGCCTGGACCTTTGGAGCATTGCGCTCGATGCCGGTGCGCGCCTGCGCGCCACCGATGCCATGTTGGGTGAGCAGGGCCTGCGCTTCACCGTGGTCGAAGGCGCCGAGCAGCACGTGCTGCAAACCCAGGTGATCGGCCAGTACAACATCCTGAACTTGCTGGGCGTGCTGGCCACGCTGCGCAGCCTGGGCGTGCCATTGGCCGATGCGGTCGATGCCTGCAGCCGCCTGCAGCCCGTACCGGGCCGCATGCAGCGCCTGGTGGCGCCAGGCCAGCCGCTGGTGGCCGTGGACTATGCCCACACGCCCGATGCCCTGGACAAGGCGCTGCGCGCCCTGCGCCCGCTGGCGGCCGAGCGCGGTGGCCGCTTGTGGTGCGTGTTCGGCTGCGGCGGCGACCGCGATGCCGGCAAACGCCCGCTGATGGGCGCCGTGGCGCAGCAGCAGGCCGACCGCGTGCTGGTGACCAGCGACAACCCGCGCAGCGAAGACCCCGCCGTGATCATCCACCAGATCCTGCAAGGCACGATTGCCGGCGCTTCGGTACAGCCCGAGCCCGACCGCGCCGCCGCCATTGCCGCCGCCATCGGCCAGGCCGATGCGATGGACGTGGTGTTGATCGCCGGCAAGGGGCACGAAGACACCCAGGAGACGGCCGGCGTGCGCCTGCCGTTCTCCGACATGGCCCATGCGCATGCCGCGCTGCAGGCCCGAGGAGCCCGCACATGGGCATGACGATGATGATGAACCTGCGCCAGGCGCATGCCCTCATCCAGCAGCGCGTCCCGTCGGCGCGCCTGGTGGGCGACGGCGATACGGCCGTGCAACGCGTGCACACCGATACCCGCACACTGCAGGCGGGCGACCTGTTCGTGGCGCTCAAGGGCGAGCGTTTCGATGCCAATGCCTTCCTGGACCAGGCCCGCGTTGGCGGTGCGGCTGCTGCCGTGGCCCATGGCGGCCTGGAGACCACCGGCCTGCCCGGCATCGAGGTCTCCGACAGCCTGGCCGCGCTGGGTGCCCTGGCCACGGGCTGGCGCGCACAGTTGTGCCTGCCGCTGATCGGCGTGACCGGCAGCAATGGCAAGACCACGGTGACGCAGATGATCGCCTCCATCCTGCGCGCCTGGCAGGGCGACGCCGCCTTTGCCACGCAAGGCAATTTCAACAACGACATCGGCGTGCCGCTGATGCTGCTGCGCCTGCGCGAGCCACACCGCGCCGCCGTGATCGAGATGGGCATGAACCACCCCGGCGAGATCGCCGTGCTGGCCGCCATGGCCCAGCCTACGGTGGCGCTGGTGAACAATGCCCAGCGCGAGCACATGGAGTTCATGCACACCGTGGAGGCCGTGGCACGCGAGAATGGCTCCGTGTTCGCGGCGCTGCCCGCCGATGGCGTGGCCGTGTTCCCGGCCGGTGATGCCTTCACCCTCCTGTGGCGCGAACTCGCAGGCGGGCGCCGCTGCCTGACTTTCGGCGATCGCGGCGAGGTGGCATGCACTTCGGCGCAATGGACGCAGGGCGCCTGGTCCGTGCAGGTGCAAACGCCTGGTGGCGCTCTGGAATGCCGCCTGCAGATCGCTGGCCGCCACAACGTCACGAATGCCCTCGCCGCCACGGCCTGCGCGCTGGCTGCCGGCGCGCCGCTGGCCACCATCGCGCGGGGGCTCGATGCCTTCACGCCCGTCAAGGGCCGTTCGCGCGCCTTCAGCGTGCAGCATGCCGGGCGCGAGGTCACCGTGGTGGACGATACCTACAACTCCAACCCCGATTCGCTGCAGGCGGCCATCCAGGTGCTGGCCGCGCTGCCTGGCCCCCACCTGCTGGTGGTGGGCGACATCGGCGAAGTCGGGGAGCAGGGTCCGCAGTTCCACACCGAGGCAGGCGCCCAGGCACGCACCGCAGGCATCGCCATGCTGTACGCGCTGGGCACATTGTCCGCACACACGGCGCGCGCCCATGGCGCCGCCACGCATTTCGAGAGCATGGAGCAACTGCAGTCCGCAGTCTGCGCCGCACTGCCCACTGTGGGCAGCGTGCTCGTCAAGGGTTCGCGCTTCATGAAGATGGAGCGGGTGGTGGAGGCCATTGCGGCCGCCACAGCCCCGCAAGCAGCAACACAACAAGAACAACAAGGAAAGTCCGAGGGAAGCCATGACGCAATCCACTGAAACGACGAGTGCCTGCCAGGGCCGGCGCCTCTTGCAAGGAGGTGCCTCATGCTGCTGATCCTGTCGCAATGGCTGCAGGGGCTGTCGCCCGAGCTCGGCTTCTTCCGCGTGTTCCAGTACCTCACCTTCCGCGCGGTGATGGCGGCGCTCACCGCGCTGCTCATCGGCCTGCTCGCCGGCCCCAAGGTGATCCGCGTGCTCACCTCGCTCAAGATCGGCCAGCCCATCCGCGGCTACGCCATGCAGTCGCACCTGTCCAAGAGCGGCACACCGACCATGGGCGGCGTGCTGATCCTGCTGTCGATCGCGATCTCCACGCTGCTGTGGTTCGACCTGTCCAACCGCTTCGTGTGGATCGTGCTCATCGTCACGCTGGGCTTTGGTGCCATCGGCTGGGTCGACGACTGGCGAAAGGTGGTCAACAAGGACCCCGAGGGCATGCGCTCCCGCGAGAAGTACTTCTGGCAGTCCGTCATCGGCGTGATTGCGGCGGTCTACCTGGTGTTCAGCATTTCGGAGAGCTCCAACGCCAAGGTCTTCGAGCTGTTCATGACCTGGGTGCAGTCGGGCTTCGCGCTCGACCTGCCGCCCAAGGCCGGCCTGCAGCTGCCCTTCTTCAAGGAGGTGAGCTACCCGCTGGGCGTGCTCGGCTTCGTGGTCATGACCTACCTGGTCATCGTGGGGTCCAGCAACGCCGTGAACCTGACCGACGGCCTGGACGGCCTGGCCATCATGCCGGTGGTGATGGTGGGCTCGGCCCTGGGGGTGTTCGCCTATGTCACCGGCAGCTCGGTTTATTCCAAGTACCTGTTTTTCCCCAACATCCCGGGGGCCGGTGAGCTGCTGATTTTCTGCGCCGCCATGGCCGGGGCCGGCCTGGCCTTCCTGTGGTTCAACGCCCATCCCGCCCAGGTGTTCATGGGCGACGTGGGCGCGCTGGCCTTGGGCGCTGCGCTGGGCACCATCGCGGTCATCGTGCGCCAGGAGATCGTGCTGGCCATCATGGGCGGCATCTTCGTGGTCGAAGCCCTGTCGGTGATGCTGCAGGTGACCTGGTTCAAGTACACCAAGAAGCGCTATGGCGAAGGCCGCCGCCTGCTCAAGATGGCCCCCTTGCACCACCACTTCGAGAAGAGCGGCTGGAAGGAGACCCAGGTGGTCGTGCGCTTCTGGATCATCACCATGCTGCTGTGCCTGATCGGGCTGTCCACGCTCAAGCTGCGCTGATCATGACGACCACGCCCCACCATCCCCACGCCAACGGCCCCCTGGCCGGCGAGCACCTGCCCGAGATGGCCGGTGAGGAGAGGGTGCGCGTGCCCGAGGCCGTGCACACCCCGCCCGCAGAGGATGCCGAGGCGGCTGAGCCCATGGCGCAGCAAACCAAGGTGCTCGATCCCGTGGACAGCGAGCTGCCTGCCGGGGACGTGACGGCTGCACAGGCGCCACAGAACGCCGAGGCAGACGCGGCGGCTGATCCTGTGCTTGAGAATCCCGTTCAGGGAGCGCCCGCGGCTGCAACCCCGTCTGCGCCCTCCGATGGCTATGTGGCCCCTGCCATCTCTGCCGCCAAGGCCGCCGCGGACTTCGTGGCGCAGATCTTTGCCGAGGTGAACGCCCCCGATATGCCTGAGCCTTCGCCGCTGCTGGCCGCACCGGTGGACGACCCGAATGGCGAGGCCGAGGCGGCGCAGCCCCAGGGCCGCCCGGGCGAGGGCATGCTGCCCTATGAAGGCAAGCACTTCCTGGTGCTGGGCCTGGGGGCCTCCGGCCTGGCCATGGCGCGCTGGTGCGTGCGCTGCGGTGCCACCGTCACCGTGGCGGACACGCGCGAGGCACCGCCCCAGTTGGCGGTGCTGCGGCACGAACTGCCCGGCGTGCGTTTCGTGTCCGGACCGTTCGACGCCAGCCTGGTCGAAGGCGGTGCCGGCGTGCACGCGGTCTACCGTTCCCCTGGTCTGAGCCCCGCCACCATCGCGCCGGTGTGGGCGGCGGCGCAAGCCATCGGCCTGGCCACGGGTGGCGAGCTCGGGCTGTACGCGGCGGCGCTGCAGTACCTTCGCGCTTCGCACGGCTACGCACCAGCCGTGCTGGCCATCACCGGAACCAACGGCAAGACCACCGTCACCTCGCTCACCGGGCAACTGGTGGAGCGTGCCGGCAAGAGCGTGGCCGTGGCCGGCAACATCGGCCCCACACTGCTCGATACCCTGGCCGGGCACATCGACGCCGATACCCTGCCCGAGGTCTGGGTGCTGGAGCTCTCCAGCTTCCAGCTCGATGGCGCCACCGGCTTCGAGCCCACGGCCGCCACCGTGCTCAACATCACCCAGGACCACCTGGACTGGCATGGCGACATCAGCGCCTACGCGGCGGCCAAGGCGCGCATCTTCGGCGACACGGCCCTGATGGTGCTCAACCGCGACGACCCCACGGTCATGGACATGCTCGGCACGGCCTCTGCCGCCACGGCCCAGGCGGCACAGCTGGCCTCCGGCAAGCCTGCCCCGAGCGCGCGCAGCAAGCAGCCCGTGAAAGTGCCCCTGCGGGAGCATCTGAGCTTCGGCATCGACATGCCCCGGCGCCCCGGGGATTTCGGTATCGAGACCGTGGGCAGCATTCCCTGGCTGGTGCGCGCGCACGAAGCCGACGAAACCCGCAAGCGCAGCACCCGCCGACGTGCGGTGGCTGCAGCAACGGGCGAGGCCGCGCCGGTTGCCTTGGTGGATGAAGAAGACCTGCACATCCAGCGCCTGATGCCGGCCGACGCGCTGCGCATCCGCGGGCGCCACAACGCCTCCAACGCGCTGGCGGCACTGGCCCTGGCGTCGTCGGCCGGCTGCACGCTGTCGCCCCTGAAGTTCGGCCTGCGCGAGTACCGGGGCGCGGCGCACCGGGGGGTGCCCGTGGCCTTGATCGACGGCGTGGAGTATTTCGACGACAGCAAGGGCACCAACGTGGGCGCCACCGTGGCCGCACTCAACGGCCTGGGGGCCGACCGGCGCATCGTGCTGATCCTGGGCGGCGATGGCAAGGGGCAGGACTTTGCACCCCTGGCCACCCCGGTCGCGCGCTATGCGCGCGCCGTGGTGCTGATCGGGCGCGATGCGCCGCTGATCCGCGCTGCGCTGCCGGACAGCGGGGTTGCGTTGCTCGATGCGGTCACGCTGCCCGAGGCCGTGCACCAGGCGCGCGAGCGTGCACACGCGGGCGACGCGGTGCTGATGTCGCCTGCCTGCGCCAGCTTCGACATGTTCACCGGCTACGAACACCGCGCGCGTGTGTTCTGCGACACCGTGCTGGCCATGGCGCAGGACGCCGGCCAATCCCTGGAGGGCATGTGATGGCTGCAACCACCGCCAGCGCCCCCGTGGGCCTGCAGCAGCGCCGGGCCGGCTGGCTCGGCCGCCTCACCGGCAAGGCCGGCGAGGGGCTGCCGGTGCGCGTCGGCGGCACCGAGTACCGCCAGTCCACCACCACGCCCGCCAGCGTGCTGGGCTTCGACCAGGCCCTGCTGTGGGTGGTGGTAGGGCTGCTGGCCTGGGGCCTGGTGATGGTGTATTCGGCCTCCATCGCCATGCCGGACAACCCGCGCTTCGCCAACTACGCACCCACCCATTTCCTCACCCGGCACATGATGTACCTGGTGGTGGGCTTCGTCGCGGCGCTGCTGGCCTTCCAGGTGCCCATGAAGCTCTGGGAGCGCGCGGCGCCCTGGCTCTTCGTGGCGGCGCTGCTGCTGCTGGTGGCGGTGCTGATCCCGGGCGTGGGCAAGGTGGTCAATGGCGCGCGCCGCTGGCTGTCCATCGGGCCGGTGGGCTTCCAGCCCTCCGAAATCGCCAAGTTCGCCGTGCTCATCTATGCCGCCGACTACATGGTGCGCAAGATGGAGGTCAAGGAGCGCTTCTTCCGCGCCGTGCTGCCCATGGGCGCTGCCGTGGCCATCGTCGGCGTGCTCCTGCTGGCCGAGCCCGACATGGGCGCCTTCATGGTGGTGGCCGTGATCGCCATGGGCATCCTGTTCCTGGGGGGCGTCAACGCCCGCATGTTCTTCCTGATCGCGGGCGTGCTGGTGGGCGCCTTCGCGCTGATGATCGCCAGCTCGCCCTGGCGCCGCGAGCGCGTGTTCGCCTACCTCGATCCGTGCAGCGAGCAGCATGCGCTGGGCAAGGGCTACCAACTGTCGCACTCGCTGATCGCCATCGGCCGCGGCGAGATCTTCGGCGTGGGTCTGGGCGGCAGCGTGGAAAAGCTCCATTGGCTGCCCGAGGCGCACACCGACTTCCTGCTGGCCGTGATCGGCGAGGAGTTTGGCCTCATGGGCGTGCTCGTGCTGATCGTGCTGTTCCTGTGGATGACGCGCCGCATCATGCACATAGGCCGCCAGGCGATTGCGCTCGACCGTGTGTTCGCGGGTCTGGTGGCCCAGGGCGTGGCGATCTGGCTGGGCTTCCAGGCCTTCATCAACATGGGCGTGAACCTGGGGGCCCTGCCCACCAAGGGGCTCACGCTGCCGCTCATGAGCTTCGGGGGCTCGGCCATCCTGATGAACCTGGTGGCGATCGCGGTGGTGCTGCGGGTGGATTATGAAAACAAGCACCTCATGCGCGGAGGCCGCGTATGAGGTGCTTGTTGATTCAAAACAATGCACCGCATTGCGTAAGCAATGCCGGGTGCGCAGCGCCCGGTCATGCGCGCAGGCCGCGTATGAGGGGATTGTTTCGTCAAAACAAGCACTGCATTGCGCAAGCAATGCCAGACGCGCAGCGTCTGATGCGCGGAGGCCGCGTATGAGTACGCCCAAGACCGCCCTCATCATGGCCGGCGGCACCGGCGGCCACATCTTCCCGGGCCTGGCCGTGGCCGAGGAACTGCGCGCACGCGGCTGGCGCGTGCACTGGCTGGGCGCGCCCGGCAGCATGGAGTCGCGCATCGTGCCACCGCAGGGCTTTGCGCTGGAGACCATCGATTTTTCAGGCGTGCGTGGCAAGGGCCCGATCACGCTGGCCCTGCTGCCGCTGCGCCTCTTGCGCGCCTTCTGGCAGGCGCTGCAGGTGGTGCGCCGCGTCAAGCCCGACGTGGTGGTGGGCCTGGGTGGCTACATCACCGTCCCAGGCGGCATGATGGGCGTGCTGTGGGGCAAGCCGCTGGTGCTGCATGAGCAGAACTCGGTGGCTGGCATGGCCAACAAGGTGCTGGCGGGCGTGGCCGACCGGGTGTTCACCGCCTTCCCCAGCTCGTTCAAGAAGTGCCAGTGGGTGGGCAACCCGTTGCGCGCACCGTTCACGCGCCAGCCGGATCCGGCCGAACGCTTTGCCGGCCGCAGCGGACCGCTGCGCCTGCTGGAGGTGGGGGGCAGCCTGGGCGCACGCGCACTCAACGAGATCGTGCCCCAGGCCCTGGCCCTGATTCCCGCCGCCCAGCGCCCCGTGGTGCTGCACCAGAGCGGAGCCACCCAGATCGACGCGCTGCGCGCCAACTATGCCGCCGCCGGGGTCGAGGCCGAGCTGACCCCCTTCATCGACGACACCGCCACCGCGTTTGCGCAGGCCGACCTCATCGTCTGCCGCGCGGGCGCGAGCACCGTGACCGAAATCGCTGCCGTGGGCGCTGCCGCCCTGTTCGTGCCCTTCCCCTCGGCGGTGGACGACCACCAGACCACCAACGCACGCTTCCTCGTGGACGCCGGGGGCGGCTGGCTGGTGCCGCAGCGCGAGCTCACGGCCCAGGGCCTGGCCGCGGTGCTGAGCAACACAGAGCGCCCGGAGCTGCTGCGCCGGGCCACAGAAGCCAAGAAGATGCAAAAAATCAACGCCACCCATGAAGTGGTGACTGCCTGCGAGGAGCTTGCAACACCATGAAGCACGCCATTCGCCACATCCATTTCGTAGGCCTCGGAGGCGCCGGCATGAGCGGCATCGCCGAGGTGCTGTTCAACCTCGGCTACCGCATTTCCGGCTCGGACCTGGCCGACAGCGCCACCTTGCGCCGCCTGCAGGGCCTGGGTATCAAGACCTGCCTGGGCCATGCGGCCGCGCACATCGATGGCGCCGATGCGGTGGTTACTTCCACCGCCGTCACGGCCGACAACCCCGAGGTGCTGGCCGCACGCGACAAGCGCATCCCTGTGGTGCCCCGTGCCCTGATGCTGGCCGAGCTGATGCGCCTGAAGCAAGGCATCGCCATTGCCGGTACGCACGGCAAGACCACCACCACCAGCCTGGTGACCAGCGTGCTGGCCGAGTCGGGGCTGGACCCGACCTTTGTGATCGGCGGGCGCCTGAACAGCGCCGGCGCCAATGCCAAGCTGGGCAGCGGCGACTACATCGTGGTCGAGGCCGACGAGTCCGACGCCTCGTTCCTGAACCTGTTGCCCGTGATGGCGGTGGTGACGAATATCGACGCCGACCACATGGAGACCTACGGGCACGACTTCGGCCGGCTCAAGGGGGCCTTCGTCGATTTCCTGCACCGCATGCCCTTCTACGGCACCGCCATCCTGTGCGTGGACAGCCCCGCCGTGCGCGACATCCTGCAGAGCGTGACCTGCCCGATCACCAGCTACGGTTTTTCCGAGGATGCTCAGGTGCGCGCCGTCAATGTGCGCGCAGAGGGTGGGCAGATGCGCTTCACCGTGCAGCGGCGCAACGGCGTCACGCTGCCGGACCTGGAGATCGTGCTCAACCTTGCGGGCGAGCACAACGTGCTCAACGCACTGTCCGCCATCGCCGTAGCGGTGGAACTGAACATCCCCGATGAGGCCGTGCAGCGTGCGCTGGCCGGCTTCAAGGGCGTGGGCCGGCGCTTCCAGAGCTATGGCGAACTGCCGGCGAAGGACGGTGGCCGCTTCACCGTCATCGATGACTACGGTCACCACCCGGTGGAGATGGCGGCCACGCTGGCCGCGGCGCGTGGCGCCTTCCCCGGGCGGCGCCTGGTGCTGGCCTTCCAGCCGCACCGCTACAGC
>NZ_JBKDTZ010000194.1:0-19783 GCF_046339755.1 Acidovorax sp.
GCGTGTGTGTCCTTCGGCACACACGCCCACCCCAGCCCCTGCGCTTCTCGGCGCAGCCAGCAGGGGTGGGGAGCGGGGACAAACACGGCTGCTGCTTCGCAGCTGCGCCTTGGGTCGGGGACGCGCTGCGCGCTGCCGACATGTTGGGCGATCGCTCCGGCGAGCCGAGCGCAGCGAAGGACCGCAGGCCGAGCGAAGCAATGGCCCGAGTGGAGCCCGCTCCCACCCCCTTCTGACCGTGCCGAGAAGCGCAGGGCCTGGGGTGAGCGCGTGCCGAAGGACACGCGCATCGTTGTCTAGCTTGCCGCAGCTGTCTGAGCGGAGTTCGAAGAACGCAGCGAGTTCTGCGGCGCACCCCAGGACCGAGCATCGCAGGCTGCCCCACTCGCCGCCAGGCGAGTGGGGACACGGGCAGCGGGGTCGCCTTTTCTTGGCCTACCTTCTTTTGGCGACGCAAAAGAAGGTAGGTGCGCCGCCGGGCGCACACCCCGGCCCCCGCCCTCAATCAAGGCAGAGCCCAACCACCGCCAACAAGGCTCAAGGCTCAAGGTGCCGGCGTCTTCGGCTCAAAGTCGCAATACCGCGGCACCACACACTCCCAACACCGCGGCTTGCGCGCCTGGCACACATACCGCCCCAGCAGAATGAGCCAGTGGTGCGAATCCACCGCATACGCTTCGGGCACCCGCTTCATCAACTGCAACTCCACCGCCAACGGATCCTTTCCAGGCGCAAGCCCCGTGCGGTTGCTCACCCGAAAGATGTGCGTATCCACCGCCATCGTGGGCTGGCCAAAGGCCACGTTGAGGACCACGTTGGCCGTCTTGCGCCCCACGCCGGGCAGGGCTTCCAGTTCCTCGCGCGTGCGCGGCACCACGCTGCCGTGCTGCTCGACCAGGATGCGGCAGGTCTCCAGCAGGTTCTTGGCCTTGGTGCGGTACAGGCCGATGGTCTTGATGTAGCCCTCCAGCCCCTCCAGCCCCAGGTCCAGGATGGCCTGCGGCGTGCCCGCCACCGGGAACAGCTTGCGCGTGGCCTTGTTCACACCCACGTCGGTGGCTTGGGCCGAAAGCAGCACGGCGGCCAGCAGTTCGAACGGGGTGGTGTACTCCAGCTCCGTGTTGGGCATGGGGTTGGCCGCCTTGAGGGCGGCGAAGAAGGGCTCGATCTGCTCGGTTTTCATGGTGGGGTGGGGGGATGTCTTCTTGTCGGATGCGGCATTGTCCTGCAGAGGGTTCTTGACGGCGATTTGATGGCTTCACCCCGTCTTTTTACGGCGAATTGATGCGGTGTTGCCTAGACTGTATGGCTTGCCTGCTTGCCTGCTTGCCTGCTTGCCAGCACGTCGGCGCTGTTTGCGGTGAACCCCTGAACAGCACCATTTTTGCAAAGGGGTCCATGCGCTACGGGGCGCAGGCTACGTGGCGCAACAGATCAGCAGAAAAATCGCTGCGGTGGAACATGAACGAGCTAGAGACTTCTTTTGCGCCTGAAGGGCGGGTGGTTGCGCAGATCTCCAAGGCGGTCATTGCCCATGACCGTGCATCCGTCGGTGCAGGAGAGCCTCAGCCGCTGGCCTGCCTGGTCCGCGAAAACGGTCACCTGATCGGTGGCGCGGTGGGTCGGATCGAGCTGGGCCGGCTGTATGTGGAATACCTCTGGGTGGATGCCGGGCATCGGCGCAAAGGCCTTGGCAGCAGACTGCTGGCCGGCATCGAGGAGGCCGCCAGAGGAGCCGGATGCAGCGAAAGCCTCATCGAATCGCTGTCGCAAAAGACGGCCGCGATGTACGAGCGTGCCGGGTACCGGGGTCATGCCCAGATCGACAACTACATCCCGGGGCTGACCTTGTACGTGCTGATCAAGCCCTTGACCTGATCGATCACCCCGCTTCCCGCGCCACCAGCTGTGCGCTCAGGAACTCCAGGAACATGCGCGCCGCCGCGGGCAGGGTGCGGCCGCTCAGCGTCTGCAGTTCCACGGCGCGCTCGCTCATGCCCCGTTCGCGGATCTGGGCGGCATGCAGCTCGCCGCGGCGCACGCGGTCGCGCACCGTCACCTCGCCCGATATCGACAGCCCGCCGCCGTGCAGCACGAAGTGGGTCAGCGTCTCGAAGTGGTTGCACACCAGCACCGGCTCGAACACCAGGCCGCGCTGGCTGCAGCCGATGTCGAACAGCTGGCGCACGGTGTTGTCGCGCTCGGGCAGGGCGATGGGGTAGGGGTGCATCTGTGCCAGCGTGACCGACTTGAAGCGCGCCAGCGCATGGTCGGGCCGCATGATGGCGATGACGGGCGAGGCCTCGCGGTGCTGCACGCGGATGTCGCGCTCGGCGGAACGGCTGTAGGTCAGGCCGACGTCGGCATCGCCGTGGAGCACGGCCGTGGTCACTGCCGCCGGGCTGGCCACCCGGACATGGAACTGGATGCCCGGGTACTGCTGGCGGAACTGCGCCATCACGCGCGGCAGGAACTCGATGGCGAAGCCGGCCGAGCTGCACACCCGCACCAGGCCGGTGTGCAGGCCCTGCAGCGCCTGGATGTCGGCCACCACGCGGTCGGCCTCCATGGCGCCGCGGCGGGCGTGGGCGGCCAGCAATTCGCCCGCCGCGCTGGGCGCCATGCCGCGCGGTCGCCGCTCGAACAGCGGCAGGCCCAGCAAATCTTCAAGTGCGGCGACCTGCCGGCTTACGGCCGAGGGCGATACGTTCAGGCGCACAGCGGCTTCACTCACGGAGCCGCTGCGCACCACTTCCAGGAAGTAGCGCAGGGCCGTGTCTTGGAGGCGGCTGGAAAGCATGGAAGTCCCTTGGGGCGGCGGTTTGCGTAAAACGCAAAGGTAACTGAAGAAATCAGCGATTGTAGAAAAGCAGCCGCCTGCCTATGCTGACTTTGAAATGACACATTCATCCATCACCCCCATGCCTGACCTCTCCACCCTGCCGTCCACGGGCATCGCGCCCGGCGGCATCGTCGCCCATACGGCGGTGGGCCTGTCGTGCGCCATCCAGGCCCGCGAGGTCTCGTGTGTGGAGGTGCTCGATGCCTACCTGGCCCAGGTGGACCGCCTGAACCCTGTGGTCAACGCCCTGGTGGCCATGGCCGACCGCGATGCCCTGCGTGGCCAGGCCGCCGAGCGCGACGCGCAGCTGGCGCGAGGCCAGAGCCTGGGCCCGCTGCATGGCATGCCCCAGGCGCCCAAGGACATCGCGCCTGCTGCCGGCATGGTCACCACGCGTGGCTCCCCGCTCTTTGCGGGCCAGGTCACCAGCACCGATGCGGTGGCCTACGAGCGCATGCGCGCCAGCGGTGCGCTCTTCATCGGACGCACCAATTCGCCCGAGTTCGGCCTGGGCGGGCACACCTACAACCCGGTGTACGGCACCACGCGCAATGCCTTCGACCCGGCGCGCTCAGCTGGCGGCAGCAGTGGCGGGGCGGGCGTGGCCGTGGCCCTGCACATGCTGCCCGTGGCCGATGGCTCGGACATGATGGGATCGTTGCGCACGCCGGCTGCTTTCAACAACGTGTATGGCCTGCGCACCTCGCCCGGCCTGGTGCCGCACGGCCCGGCCGAGGAGGTGTTCTTCCAGCAGTTCAGCGTGACCGGGCCCATGGCGCGCAACATACCCGACCTGGCGCTGCTGCTGTCGGTGCTGGCCGGGTTCGACGCGCGCCTGCCGCTCACGCGCCGCGGCGACGACGTGGCCGCCTTCGGCCAGCCGCTGGAGCGCGACTTCAAGGGCATGCGCATCGGCTGGCTGGGCGACCTGGGCGGCTACCTGCCCATTGAAACCGGGGTCTTCACCACCTGCGAAAAGGCCCTCGACCACTTCCGCACCGTGGGCTGCACGGTCGAGAAGGCCGTGGTCGATTTCGACCTGGCGCAGCTGTGGAAGGCCTGGCTCGACCTGCGCAGCTTCAGCGTGGCCGGCGCCAATGCGGCCCTGTACCACGACGGCGCCAAGCGCGCCCAACTCAAGCCCGAGGCGGTGTGGGAAATCCAGCGCGGCCTCACCCTCACCGCCATGCAGGTCTATGACGCGGCGCGCGTGCGCTCTGCCTGGTACCAGGCCCTGCGCGGGCTGTTCACGCGCTTCGACTTCCTGGTGCTGCCCGCTGCCCAGGTGTTCCCCTTCGACGCCAGCCTGGACTGGCCGCACGAAGTGGCCGGCCGCCGCATGGACACCTACCACCGCTGGATGGAGGCCGTGGTGCCCGCCACCATGGCCGGCCTGCCTGCGCTGGCGGCCCCGGCGGGCTTCGGCCCTGAGGGCCTGCCCGCCGGCCTGCAGATCATCGGCCCCGTGCAGTCCGATGCCGCCGTGCTGCAGATCGGCCACGCGTATGACCTGGCCAGCGGCTACTCCCGGGTGCCCAGCCCGCTGTTGCGCTGAGGCCTCGGGCGACCTTGCCCCTTCACCGTTCCTGTCGCCCCCTGTCTTCTTTCCGGAGAGCCTTTCCATGCCCGTCGCCATGCCGCGTTCCCGTTTTCTGTCGTGTCTCGTGGCCGCTGCGGCCCTGCTGGCGGCGCCGGCCGGGGCGTGGGCGCAACAAGGCTACCCCGACCGGCCGATCAAGCTCATCGTGCCCTTTGCACCCGGCGGCGCCACCGACATCCTGGGCCGGCTGCTGGCCACCGCCCTGGGCGAGCGCCTGGGCCAGCCCATGGTGGTCGAGAACCGGGCCGGTGCCGGCACGGTGGTGGGCGCCTCCATCGTCGTCAAGGCGCCTGCCGATGGCTACACCCTGCTGCTGGGCGCCAACACCACCTTCACACTGAACCCTGCCATCCGCAGCAACCTGCCGTACGACCCGGTGCGTAGCTTCACGCCGCTGGGCCTGGTGGCCGACATGGGCCTGCTGCTGGTGGCCCACAACGACACACCCGGCAGCACGCTCAAGGAGGTGATCGCCCAGACCAAGGCCGCGCCCGAGAAGTTCTCGTACGGCTCCTACGGCACCGGCTCGTCGGTGCATTTCGGCGGCGAGGTGCTCAAGTCCACCACCGGCGCGAAGATGCTGCATGTGCCCTTCAACGGCAGCGCGCCCAACCTCACGGCGCTGATGGGCGGGCAGGTGCAGTTCGCGGTCGACACCGTGGTGGCCTCCACCCCGCTCATCAAGGCCGGCAAGATCAAGCCCATCGTGGCCCTGGGAGCGCAGCGCCTGGCGCTGCTGCCCAATTTGCCCACTGTGGCAGAAAGCGGTTACGCGGGCTTCGACATGGGTTCGTGGTTCGCCTTCGTCGGCCCGGCTGGCTTGCCCGCGCCCGTGCAGGCCAAACTGGAGAAGGCCCTGGCCGACACCATGGCCTCTGCCGAGTTCAGGAAGAAGCTGGTGGACATCGGCATGACCCCTGCGTGGTCCAACGGCGGCGGCCTGCGTGCGCGCATAGAGCGTGAGTTGCCGGCCATGCGCGCGGTGGCTGCCCGGGCGGATATCCGGAGCGATTGAATTTGCCATGGCGGGCGTTGGCGCATGGACGTCGCCCGCGCCTGCATCCCGGCATTTGGCGATGCCTCCCGGCATTTCGTCGCAAGCCGGTGTGCCGGGCCAGCCAGCCTGCCTACAGTGCCGTCCATGCCGCTGTTTTCGCGGTCCAACCACTGAGGCACACACCATGATGCACCTGATGTTCCAGACGCTCGCCGCCGCAGCCCTGCTGGGCCTGGCCGGCCAGGCCGGCGCGCAAGCCACACAAGCACAGGAACAAGGACAACAGGCGGGCTATCGCACGCTCACCGTTCCCGGCGACACCCCCATCCAGGTCGCGCTGTTCTACCCCACCGCTGCGCCGGCCCGTGCCCTGCCCATGGGCCCCTGGCAGCCGGTGGTGGCACCCGGTGCACCCGCTGCGCAGGCGCCGCTCAAGGGCCTGGTGCTGATCTCGCACGGCACGGGTGGCTCCGAAGTGGGCCACCACAACCTGGCCACGCGGCTGGCCAGGGATGGCTACCTGGTCGCTGCCCTGCGCCACCCGGGCGACAACTGGCAGGACCGCTCCATGGTCACCTCCGGCCACTACTTCGGCGAGCGCCCGCGCCAGGTCAGCCGCGTGCTCGATGCCTTGCTGGCCAGCCCCGATTGGGGCAGCCGCATTCCGGCCGGCCGCATCGGCGCGGTAGGCCATTCCGCCGGCGGCTACACCGTGCTGGCATTGGCCGGTGCGCAAGCCGAGCCCCAGCGTGCGGCCATGCACTGCCGCACGGTGCAGGACGACCCCATGTTCTGCTCCCTGGGCAAGCTGCCCACCACAGGGCCGGGCACCAAGGCCCCGGTGGCACTTGCCGCTGCCATCGCGCCGGACGCCCAGCGCGTCTCTGTACCCGACCCGCGCATCCGCGCCGTGGTAGCCCTGGCCCCCATGGCGGTTGTATTCACGTCCGAAAGCCTGGCCGCCGTGAGCGTGCCGGTGCGCGTCATCGTGGCCGAGCGCGATGCGGTGCTCGTCGGCAAGTACCACGGCGGCCATGTGGTCACCCACCTGCCCAGGGCCCAGGCCAGCACGGCGTCGGGGGCGGGGCACTTCGCCTTCATGGCCCAGCCGTCCATGCCGCTGCCATCCGATGCGGGCGATGCCGCCGCCAATCCCGCGGGCTTTGACCGTGTGGCTTATCAGCCGCAACTGGAGAGCGATGTGGCGGAATTCTTTGAGCAGCAGTGGCGCTGATAGGCATCGCCGCTACCGCAGAACGCACTGCGGTCTGCGCAGGCTGCTGTGGCGAAAGCTGACGCCCGGCGTCCTCATTCCAGGCGCCGAAGCGCATCTGCGATCTTCCCGGCCAGCGTTTTGAGGGGCGCGCTGAGTTCGGCCTCCATCTCCAGCGCGCTCTGCTGGGTGGTGACACTCATGTTGAGCACGTAGATGGCGCCGCAGGGCGTGACGATGGGGATCGCGATGGCGACCACCTCGGGCTGCCAGGAGGCAGTGCAGTAACCCTTCTCGCCAAACAGCTGCACCGCAGTGAGTATCTCTTCGCGCAGTGCCTTCCAGCCGGATGCACGCTGCTGCCCCAGCCTGGCCATCAGCCCGCGCCGCTGCGTTTCGGAGATCGCGCACAGATACGCCCGCCCCAGGGAGGTGAGTTCGATGGGCACGCGCTGGCCCGCCACCACGCTTCGCAGCGATACCTTTCTGTTGTAGCGGATGGACTCCAGGTAAACCATCTCCTCGCGGTCCGCCACGGCCAGCCCCACATTGACGCGCAGCTTCTCCGCTGCCGTGCGCATCAATGGGGCCGCGACCTGCAGCACCGGTGAGCCCGATCGCATGGCGTGCGCAAAGCTCAGTACCGGGGCCGCAAGCCGATAGGCGCGCCGCGCGCCGTCGTGTTCCAGCAGACCGCACTGCACCAGGGTCTGCGCCAGTCTGCTGACGGTGGCCCGCGAGAGCCCCGTGCGCTCCGCCAGCTCGCCGTTTCCCAGCAGATCAGCGCCAGGCCGAAACGCCCGCAGGAGCTCCACCCCGCGCTCCAGCGACCGGTTCAGCGTGGGTTCCTCATGGTTCTTGCGTCTTGCGGCACTGCTGGGCGGTGGGTTCATGGTAGCCATTGTGGATGTTTTTCATTTCCAACCAGTGGAATGAAGGGGGTGCACGGGAGAAGGCGTTCTCTTACGCTAACCCTGTGAGTGAGGCGGCCGACGAAGCCGCTCCTTGAGGCCACTTGCCGTGGGTCAAATCCTTGATGAATGGAGACAAGAAATGCACCAAACCCTGATTTCTGCGCGTTTGCGCATCACATCGGCCATCGCGGCTGCAGCGGTCTTGAGCGGTCTGCACGCCGTTCCTGCCCATGCTGGGTTCCCCGACAAACCGGTTCGCATCATCGTGCCATTTGCGCCGGGTGGCGGTACGGATCTGGTGGCCCGCTCCATGACCGTGGTCATGGGTCAGGAGCTGGGCCAGCCGGTGATCATCGACAACAAGCCCGGCGCTGGAACCATCATCGGAACCGATACGGCAGCCAAGAGCGCGCCCGACGGCTACACCCTGGTGATGGCGACCGTGGCGCATGTGGTCAACCCCAGCATTCAGCCCAAGCTGCCATACAGCCATGAAACAGCGTTTGCTCCCGTGATGCTGGTGGGCGTATCTCCCAATGTCCTGGTCGTGCGGGCCAGCAGCCCCTACAAATCCGTGAAGGACGTCATCGCCGCCGCCAAGGCGTCCCCAGGCAAGATCTCCTTTGCGTCGCAGGGGGCGGGCACATCGGCCCATCTGGCTGGTGAATTGTTCAAGAACCTCACCGCAACGAACCTGATCCATGTGCCCTATCGCGGAGCCGGGCCCGCCCTCACCGATCTGCTGGGCGGTCAGGTGGATGTGATGTTTGCCACGGCCGCAGCCGTGGGAACCATGATCGCCAAGGGGCAATTGCGGGCGTTGGCCGTGACGACGGCGACACGCTCCAGCGCTCATGTCCTGTCCAAGGTACCGACCGTCGCGGAGAGCGGCGTTCCAGGGTACGTGGCCGACAGCTGGTATGGCCTCTTTGCCCCTGCAGGGACACCCGCTGATGTGATCGAAAAGCTCAACGCAGCGGCCAGGAAAGCGGTCTTCACCGATGTCTTCCGCAAGAAGATGGAAGCCGAAGGTCTCATCGTCAAGGGCAGTTCACCCCAGGAATTCGACACCTACGCCAAGGGCGAAGAAGCCCGCTGGCGCAAGGTCGTCAAGGACAACAAGATCACCAACGACTAGCCACTCGAAAGCAGAAAATGACCACAGAGCTCATTGAACTCAACGTCACCCATGGAATCGCCACGCTCACGCTGAACCGCCCTGACAAGCGCAATGCGATGAGCGACGATATGCGCACCGAGTTCATCGCGGCGCTGGAGCATGTCAGCGCCGAAAAATCGATACGCGCGCTGGTGCTCACCGGCAATGGCAAGGGTTTCTGTGCGGGCGGTGACATCTCCGGCATGGAGCGCCGCATGAACGCACCCACCGGGGACATCGCGTTCAACGGCTGGTACCGGCAGCAGCGTGTGCACTACACGCAGACCCTGCTGCACACCATGCCCAAGCCCACCATCGCCGCCGTCAACGGCGCGGCGTCCGGGCTGGGCGCCGACACCGCGCTGGCATGCGACTTCATCATCGCCAATGAATGGGCGAATTTCTCCTGGTCCTACATCCACCGCGGCATCATTCCCGATGGCGGCGGCATGTACTTCCTGCCCCGCCGCGTTGGTCTGCCCAAGGCCAAGGAACTGATCTTCACCGGCCGCAGGGTCGATGTGGACGAGGCGCTGGCCATGGGCATCGTCGATCGCAAGACCTCGGCGCAAACGCTGGTGGCCGATGCGCAGGCGTGGGCAGCCGAGCTCAGCAAGGGCTCTGCCACCGCGCTGGCGCTGGGCAAGGTGATCCTGGACCAGAGCTTCGAGATGTCGGCGCAGCAGGTGTTCGCACAAGGCAGCCAGGCACAAGGCATCTGCTACACGAGCACCGAGCACCGCGAAGCGGTGATGGCCTTTCTGGCAAAGGCTTCGGCAACGGCCAGCAAGGAGTAGTTCCATGAACGCCATTTCACGCCTCCTCCAACCCCGCAGCGTGGCCATCATTGGCGCATCCGCCGATGCCGCCAAGACCGCGGGCCGCCCCGTGTCCTATCTGCGCAAGCACGGCTTTGCCGGCGATATCTACCCGGTCAACCCCAAAGTGGACCGGATCGGCGACCTGGTCTGCTACCCGGACATCGCTTCGCTGCCTGCGGTGCCTGACGTCGGCATCGTCCTGCTGGGCGCGGAGCGGGCGCACCTGGCCGTGCGGGACCTCGCAGCCCGGGGCACTGCCGCGGCCATCGTCCTGGCCAGCGGCTACACCGAAACCGGCGAAGGCGGCGCACGCCGGCAGCAGCAACTGATCGAGGCTGCGGGCGGCATGCGCATCCTGGGCCCCAACACCATCGGCCTCGTCAACCTGACCGACTCCATCGTGCTGTCGGCCACTGGTGCGCTGGAGATGGAGCATTTCCCGGTGGGCGGCATTGGCGTCGTGTCGCAAAGCGGTGGCATCCTTGGCGCACTGCTGTCGCGCGCTGCGGCGCGTGGCGTGGGCTTGTCCAAATTGATCTCCACCAGCAACGAGGTGGACCTGGAACTGGCCGACTTCATCGACCACCTGGCCGATGACGAGGCCACCAAGGTCATTGCCCTGTATGTGGAGACCGTGCGCGATCCCGCCAGGTTCCGCAGTGCCTGCCTCAAGGCGGCGCGCGCCGGCAAGCCGGTGGTGGCGTTCAAGATCGGCCGCTCCGAAGCGGGTGCAAAGGCTGCCGTCTCGCACACCGGTGCGCTGGCTGGCGCCGACCGCATGTACGACGCGCTGTTCAAGCAGGTAGGCGTGATCCGGGCGCAGACCTTCAGCGACCTGCTGGACATTCCGGCCGCGCTGGCCACCGGCCGCAAGCTGCATGGCAAGCGCGTCGCCATCCTGACCTCCACCGGCGGCGCCGGTACGCTGGTGTCAGACGACCTGGGCATGGCTGGCTTCGACACCCCCGCGCCCGATGCGGCCACCGCCGAGGCCCTGCGCGCGCTGCAGACCGGCGACCATGCCGTACTGGACCGCAACCCCATCGACGTGACGCTGGCCGGCCTCCAACCCGACCTGCTGCGCGGCGCCATCAAGGTGCTGCTCAAAAGCCCGAGCTACGACGCGTTGACCATCATCGTGGGCTCCTCCAGCCTGGCCATGCCCGAGCTGCTGGCCGGTGCCATAGAGGACTGCCTGCCCCATTCCGACAAGCCGGTGATCGCCTACGTCAGTCCGCATGCGCCTGAAGTGGGTGCGCTGCTGACGCAGCGTGGCGTACCCGCTTTCGCCGCCGCAGAGAGCTGCACGGCGGCCCTGCGCGCCATGTTCCAGGCTGCACAGGTGCAACCGCAGGTTGAATCCAGCGTGTCCGCAGCATTGGTGGCGGTGGACGGCCTGCCTACCGGCGCACTGGACGAATACCAGGCCAAGCAGCTGTTCGCGCGCTTCGGCGTGCATTGCGCGGGGGAACGCATCGTCAGCTCCCCGGTCGAGGCCGAAGCCGCAGCGCGGGAACTGGGGGGCCGCGTGGTGCTGAAGATTCTCTCGGCCGAGATCACGCACAAGAGCGACGTGGGCGGTGTGGCGGTCAACCTGACGGCCGAGACCATCGGTGCGCGCCTCACCGCCATGGCGTCGGAAGTCGAGGCCAAGGCCGGTGTGCTTCCCAAGCGCTTCCTCGTCCAGGAGATGGTCGGTGGCGGCACCGAGCTGATCCTGGGCATGCACCGCGACGCGCTGGGTACGGCCATTTTGCTGGGCATGGGCGGCGTCACGGCCGAGCTGTTCAAGGACACGAGCATGCGCCTGCTGCCGCCTGCCGGCGGGCTGCCGCGTGCCGACGCGCTGGCCATGGCGCGCGAGCTCAAGACCTGGCCGCTGCTGGATGGCTTTCGTGGCCGGCCCCTGGCCGACGTCGATGCGCTGGTCACCGCCATCGTGGCCTTCTCGCAGATGGCGGCCCAGCTCGGCGAGCGCCTGGTCGAAGCCGAGATCAACCCGGTGTTCGTGCTGCCCCAGGGCCAGGGCGTTCGCGCGGCCGACGGCGTGGTGGTGCTGGCCTGAAGGCACCGAAGCGGGCACGAAGTGCTTGAAAATCTGTCCCCCTGTCTGGAAACCTGAAATGCACGCTACAGAAATCTTTGCCCGGTATGCCACCGAGTTCCAGCGGCAACCGCTGCCTGGCGAGGTGATCCACCACGCCAAGCGTGCCGTGATCGATTGGTACGCCTCCCTGTTCCCGGGCCTGAACACGCCGCCCGTCGCGATCCTGGAGCAGACCCTGGTGGACGACCTCGACCGGGGGCGCGCCTTCCTCGGAGGCGGGCGTGCCAGCACCGCGCGCACCGCCGCACTCATCAACGGCGCCGCGGCGCATGCGGCTGAGGTGGACGACAGCTTTCGCGATGCGATGTACCACCCGGGTGCCGCCACCATTGCGGCCGCCTTGGCTGCGGGGCAGGACCTGGGCGTCTCGGGCCTTGATTTTCTGCGCGGCGTGGTGCTCGGCTACGAGGTGTCCACCCGCATCGGCGTCGTGATGGGCCGGCCCCACTACCAGTTCTGGCACAGCACCGGCACCGTGGGCAGCTTCGGTGCGGCGGCAGCAGTGGGCGGGCTCATGCGGCTCGATGGGCCTGCGTTCGCCCACGCGCTGGCAACCGCCGCGACCTTTGCAGCCGGGCTTCAGCAGGCGTTCCGCATGGACTCGATGTCCAAGCCCCTGCACGCAGGGCGCGCGGCCGAAGCGGGCTTGCTGGCCGCGCAACTGGCCTCGCGCGGCCTGACCGGATCGCTCGACGTGCTGGACGGGGAAGCCGGTTTGGGCCAGGCCATGAGCAATGGCCCCGACTGGTCCCAGGTCGGCGCAACGCTGGGGCGGGACTTTCACATCACCCGCCTGACCTTCAAGAACCACATCGGGTGCGGCCACACGTTTGCCGCCATCGATGGTGCGCTGGAACTGCGGCAGCGCCACAAGCTTCAAGCCGAGCAGATCAAGAGCGTGCGGGTGGCGACCTACCGTCCCGCCCTCGACATCGCCTGCTACACACGCCCCACCACGGCCAACGAAGCGCGCTTCAGCCTGAGCTACGTGGTGGCCACTGCGCTGTCGCACGGCAGCGTTCGCCTGGCAGCCTACGAACCAGACCGCCTGGACGACCCCGCTACCCGCGCGTTGATGGAGCGCATTGCTGTCGAGGTGGATCCGGTGCTCGATGCCGCCTTTCCTGGCCAGCGGGCTGCGCGCATCGACATCGAGACGGTGGACGGCCTCCTGCTCACGCACTTTCAGCCCAACCGCAAAGGCGACCCGGAGCAGGCGCTCACGGACGCCGAGCTGGAAGGCAAGTTTCTGGAGCTGGCAGGGCCTGCCATCGGCCCGGCTCGGGCCCAGTCGCTGCTGGCCAGGCTTTGGGCGCTGGACGCAAGCGCAACCCTTGCGCTGTGATGGCTGGCGCGCCCTGCATTTCGATGGGTCCGCGCAGGCCCATCTGTTCCGAAGCCACAGGCGGTAGGGGTGGATCAGGCTGCGCGCCTCACTGCCACATAGAGCCAGCATGCGAAGACTCCGGTCTCTGGGTCCATTGCAAAGTCCTCGCCATAGACCTCGATGGCCGGCCGCGCATCCAGCACCCATCCCTCGGGGATTTGCCCCGGGGCGCCCATGCCGGCCCAGGCCGCACCGATCTCGGCGCCCGTGCCTTCGAAGCGCTTGCACGCATAGTCGCCGCCCTCAAAATCCTGCACCTGTGCTTCGGTCCCCGTGCGCAGGCCCACGCCGACCTGCAGGCAGGCGTCGTAGCGGCATTGCTCCGGCGGCGTGCAGGCCGGGTCGTCGAGGCTGATGCCATAGAATTTGGGGCGCGGCTCGCTCAGGCGGTGCTCGGCGCACCATTGGCCAAAGCGCTCCCACAGCGTACCCAGGGCCGGGCCGTAGGGTCCCGTGTGGCGCATGTAGGCAAGGCGCATCTTCGGTAGCTGGCGGATTTCCAGGGGCATGGCACAGGTCTCCAGGGGAATTCTGTCGAAGGGCAAGTCTACGCCGCAGGAAACCTGCGCGCCAATTGGCGACAATGGCGGATTCACCGTCCACCGGAATTCCACTCCATGCAATTCGCCGACCGCCTGAACAATGTAGAAACCTCCGCCATCCGCGAGCTGTTCAAGCTCCTGGGCAAGCCCGGCATCATCAGCTTTGCCGGTGGTTTCCCCGACAGCGCCATGTTCGACGTGGAAGGCATCCGCGAGGCCAGCAACCAGGCCCTGACGGAGGAGCCCGGCGCCGCGCTGCAGTACGGTGCCACCGAAGGCTACCAGCCCCTGCGCGAACAGCTCGCCGCCTTCATGGCCAGCAAGGGAGCCACGGACCTGGCCCCCGAGAACCTGATCGTCACCACCGGCAGCCAGCAGGCGCTGGACCTGCTGGGCAAGACCCTCATCAGCCCCGGCGACAAGGTCATCGTCGAAGGCCCGACCTTCCTGGCCACCATCCAGTGCTTCCGCCTGTACGGCGCCGAACTGATCAGCGCGCCCATCGACGCCAACGGCGTGAAGACCGACGAGCTGGAAAAGCTCATCGCCGAGCACAAGCCCAAATTCGTCTACCTGATCCCCACCTTCGGCAACCCCAGCGGCGCCATGCTCAGCCTGGAACGCCGCAAGGCCGTGCTGCAGATGGCCGTCAAGCACCAGACCCTGATCGTCGAGGACGACCCCTACGGCGACCTGTACTTCGGCGAAGCCCCGCCACCGAGCCTGCTCAACCTGTCGGCCAGCGTGCCCGGCAGCCGCGAGCTGCTGGCGCACTGCGGCTCCATGAGCAAGGTGCTCTCGCCCGGCCTGCGCGTGGGCTGGATGATCGCCCCCGCCGAACTGCTGGCCAAGGCCACCATGTGCAAGCAGTTCAGCGATGCGCACACCAGTACCTTCGCCCAGGCCACGGCCGCCCAGTACCTCAAGGCCGGCCGCATGCCAGCCACCCTGGCCAAGGTGCGCAAGGTGTATGCCGAGCGCGCCCAGGCCATGGGCGACGCGCTGCGCAAGGAACTGGGCGACGCCATCGAATTCGTGCAGCCCCAGGGCGGCCTGTTCGTGTGGGCGCGCCTCACGGGTGCCGGCGGCAAGGTGGCCGACGGCAACGTGCTGGCCAAGCGCGCGATTGAAAAGGGCGTGGCCTTTGTGCCCGGCACGCCGTTCTTCTGCGCCAACCCCGACCACGCCACCTTGCGCCTGTCGTTCGCGACGGCCGATGTGGAGAAGATCCGCGAAGGCGTGGCGCGCCTCGGTCAGGCGGTGTGATGGACGGCGACGCGCAGCAGCAGCTCATCGAGCGGCTGGAGAACCTGGAGATCAAAGCCAGCTTCACCGAAGACCTGCTCGAACAGCTCAACATGACCATCTACCGCCAGCAGGAGCTGATCGACCGGCTCACGCAGGAGGTGATCCAGCTGCGGCAGCAGGCGCCGGATGGTGGTGCGGGCGGGGCGCCGCGCAACCTGCGTGACGAGTTGCCGCCGCACTACTGAGGCGAAGCACCGTGGAGGTCAGCTGACGCCGCAGGCCCTGACATACACCTGCGTCGTATCGTAGCGATCAAGCTTCAGCAGCTGGATGGCGCGGACCATGGGCTCGCTGCGGTTGCGCACCCTGGAGATGAAGTACGCAACCCGCCAGCGCACCTCGTGGTCTGGGTGGCTGGCCAGCGCGAGCAGCAGGTCTCCGCAGTCCTCGAACAGGGCAGGGGCGGTGCCCATGGTGTAGAGCACCGTCGGTAGAAAAGGGCAGTCTTTGTCGGCCAGCGCCGCCTGGATCATGGGCCGGACCTGCGCATCGGCGATCTGGGCATCGGCGACGAACTGCAGCACCCAATCGCGCGCATCGGGGACCGGGTTGTCATCCCACAGGGAGACCAGCCCGGCCAGATGCTGCCGCACCAGTTTGGCGGACAGGGGATGGTCCTCGAAGTGGCCCAACCCGCGCGCATTCAGGCGCTGCACCACCTGGGCCGTATGTTCGCGGCCACCGCTGGCGAATGCAATGAAGTCTTCCTTGTCCTGCTTGAGCATGGTCGGTCTTGGCGGGGTGGCGGTGGATCGGCGGTGGCGCAGCGTTCAAGGACTGCAAGCGACGCCACGCAGGCGAAGCGCCCGGCACAACTGGTCAAGGCGCACATCGTTGTCCTCCTCGGCAACGAAGTACTGCCCCTGGGCGAGGGCGGCCAGCGCTGCGGGGAACGCCTGCACCGGCGGGTCGTAGTTGCGTACGGATCCCTCCAGGTAGTAGTCGAATTCGTGGGGGCCGGATTTGCGGGAGAACACGCAGTCGTGCCCTGCGAGCCAGCGGGCAAAGTCCTTGCCCACCCGGTGCAACTCGGGGAACAGGCTGCGCAGGGGGCTGGCGAGAAAATGGACCTCGCCCACCGTCCAGAGCACACCCCGTTTCACCTGGGGCGAAAACACCGTGACCACGGGCGAGCGGGTCGCGTCGATCCGGCCATCGGCCCGGTATGCGAGCGCCCCCATGCGCGCAAAATGCAGCACCGTGGCGCGCGCGGTTGGCACCTCTGCGGGGGCCGGGTCGAGGGCCCGGAACCATGCCAGCACCGGTGATGGGTCTGCAGGGTCTGCGATGAATCGGTAGGTACTTGCCATGCTGGCTATGTGCCCGCGTTCAATAGCTGGCCTGCGCCAGTACTGCCTGGAACCTTGCCGTCAGTTCGTTGTTCAGGCCCATCTTCTGTGCCAGAAAGAGGTATTCCTGCATCATTTGGGGTGGAAGGTTCTTGCGTTGGCGTTGGAGCAGCTCTTGCCCGCCCTCCAGGCGCTGCAGCCAATCGAGGTAGCACGCATGCGCGTTCTGCAGGTGGCCAGCCCGCTCCCATGCGTACCCGGCGATGGCCGCCGCATTGGGATCCGTCTGCTGCGCCAGCACCTGGGGGTCGCGCAGCGAGGCGAGCCAGGGTTCGCCCATCTGGGCGAGCGCGGTCACGACGCGTTCCAGGGACGAGAGCAGTTGTTCCTGGGTACGGCAGGGCCAGGTGTGCCTGCGTGGGCCCACTTTGCCAAGGCTGAGGTAGGGGCCGCAGATGAATCCGCTGGCGACAGGGTCGTAGGGTTGGCCCTGCAGCGCTTCCATGAAATCCGTGAGGTCCGAGGGCTGGTAGGAAATCAGCACGGCGAAGTTCTCGAAGCCACGGCCGGGGTCGAAGGCCAGTTTGTCGAAGCCGCCGACGTCGTTGCGGATAAAGCTGCCCGGACCCACCCCGGTCCATGCAGGGACAATGGATTGATGGAGCAGGTACGCGTCTGCGATACGGTCGAAGTCTTTGCCCAGCATGAACGGAAGTCCCTCAGGTACGCCATTTTGGGAAGGCGCTTGCCGCGAAATCGTAAACGGGTTTAGCATCAGTCCAAGGCATTTTTGTAAGCCGCAAAGTTCCTTGGGCTTTCTGCCACAACGGCGTGGCCGCACCCATGCGCTGCCGCCAGGCGTCCATACCGGACTATCATCGGGCGCGGCGGGCATCCGCGCGACGCCGCCATCAAGACCTCGAAGCCCTGCGGCCACGCCTGCCCAACTGCCCAAGACCGTCCTTTACCGGTTGAATGCCATGCCATCCTCCCACCTCGCGAAGACCACCGCCCTGACCCTGTGCAGCGCGGGCGTGGCGCTGCACCTCTACACCGCCCTTTTCAAGGCCGAGGGCGGCTCGGGCGCCATCGCTTTTCTCATCGGCCTGCTGCTCTGGTCGAGTGCCCCTTATGCCATTGCTGCGGTGCTGGCACGGGGGCGCCGCGTGGTGTGGGGTCTGGGAGCCGCAGCGGCATGCCTTGTGGCGGACGGGTTCATGCACTACAGCGTCTTCATCGCCCCCAAGGGATCGACGGCGGCACTCGGCCTGCTGTTCATGCCGCTGTGGAACCTGCTGGTCATCGGGCCCGCAGGTGCCTTGCTCTGCTGGCTGGCGCACCGGATTCTCGCCCGCAAGCGCGGTGGGTCCGGCTGACGGGGCTTCAGGCCCGTACCGCCCGCCATGCCGCCGCCGCGAGTTCGCTGCGGTAGACGTCTGGCGAGGGCAGACCCCCCTGGCCCGCACGATCCGACAACCACGCCCGGCAATAGCTCTGCACCGGCCCCATCACCAGCGAAGGCATCAGCTCGCAGGGCAGGTCGCGCAATGCGCCGCCTTGCCGATGCGGCTCGAACCAGGCCACCAGGGCCTGGTTGCGGCCGCGCGCCGCCTCGGCCAGATCGGCGCTGCGCGGGCCAGCGGCGACAGAGCCGCGCGCCTGGAACAGAAAGCGCGCCTGCAGCGGCTGCGCCACCACCCAGTCGAGATAGCCGGTCACCAGGGCCTTCACCCCGGCTTCCACGCCGACCGAGGCATCGAGCTGGGCCTGGATGCTGTGCGACTGCGTGTGGAAGATCTCGAAGAACAGCGCCGCGACGATGCCCTCCCTGCTGCCGAAGTGGTGGTAGATGCTGCCCACGCTGGCGCCGCAGCGTGCGCGCACGCCGTCGATGGAGACCGCCTCCACCCCTGCCTGCGCAGCGCAGGCCAGGGCGGCGTTCAGGATCTCCTGGCGCCGGTCGGTGGCCTCGGCGGGTGGGATGGAGGTGGTGCTCTTGGTTGAACTGCGGCTTGCCATGGAAGTGCATTCTAGAATAAAGTTCTAGAAAAACATTCTAGAAACGCTTGTGCGGGTGTTTCTGGCTGCATCTTCAACCCTATGGCGCCCCACGCGCCCGTTCGACCATGAAATCCATCGCCAGCGAGTTGCCGCCCGGCCACGCCCTGTACCCCCACCTGCTCGCCCCGTTGGACCTCGGGTTCACCCAGATCAAGAACCGCGTGCTCATGGGCTCCATGCACACGGGGCTCGAAGATGCGCGCGACCTCTCACGCATGGCGGCCTATTTCCGCGAGCGGGCCGAGGGCGGGGTGGGGCTGATCGTGACGGGGGGCTTCGCGCCCAACATCGCGGGCTGGACCAAACCGTTTGCGGGCACGCTGTCCACCGCAGGCGCGGCGCGGCGCCACAAGGTGGTGACCGAGGCGGTGCACAGCGCGGGTGGCAAGATCGCGCTGCAGATCCTGCACACGGGACGCTATGCCTACCACCCGCTGGCGGTGGCGCCCTCGCGGCTGCAGTCACCGATCACGCCGTTCACACCGTTTGCGCTCTCGGCCGGCGGGGTGGAGCGGCAGATCCGCGCCTTCGTCAACTGCGCCCAGCGGGCGCGCGAGGCGGGGTACGACGGGGTGGAAGTCATGGGCTCCGAGGGCTATCTGATCAACCAGTTTCTCTCCGCCGCCACCAACCGGCGCACCGATGCCTGGGGCGGTGATTACAGCCAGCGCATGCGCCTGCCGGTGGAGATCCTGGCGCGCATGCGCGAGGCCGTGGGGCCGGACTTCATCATCATCTACCGCCTGTCCATGATCGACCTGGTGCCCGGCGGCAGCGCCTGGGACGAGATCGTCACCCTGGGCAAGGCCGTGGCCACGGGCGGCGCCAGCATCGTCAACACCGGCATCGGCTGGCACGAGGCGCGCATACCGACCATCGCCACCAGCGTGCCGCGCGCGGCGTTTGCCTGGGTCACGCAGAAGATGAAGGCCGAGTTCGCGGCCGCCGGCATCGCCACGCCGCTCGTCACCTCCAACCGCAGCAACACGCCCGAGGTGGCTGAAGCAGTGCTGGCCGACGGCTGCGCCGACATGGTCTCCATGGCGCGCCCGCTGCTGGCCGACCCGGCCTTTGTGAACAAGGCCGCCGCAGGCAAGGCCGACCGCATCAACACCTGCATCGCCTGCAACCAGGCCTGCCTGGACCATGTGTTCAAGGCCAAGACCAGCAGCTGCCTGGTGAACCCGCGTGCCTGCCATGAGACGCTGCTGGTTTACACGCCGCTCACGCAGCAGCAAAAGCCCAAGCGCATCGCCGTGGTGGGCGCGGGGCCAGCCGGCCTGACCGCCGCCACCGTGGCCGCCGAGCGCGGGCACGAGGTGCACCTGTTCGATGCCGCCGATGCCATCGGCGGCCAGCTCAACATGGCCAAGCAGGAGCCGGTCAAGGAAGAGTTCCACGAAATGCTGCGCGACCTGGCCACGCGCGTGGAGGACACGGGCGTGCACCTGCACCTGTCCACGCCCGCGCAGGCAGCCGACCTCACGGGCTACGACGAGGTGGTGATCGCCACGGGCGTGAGCCCGCGCGACCCGAAGATCCC
>NZ_JBKDTZ010000195.1:0-12778 GCF_046339755.1 Acidovorax sp.
CTGTTGCGCGCCTGCTTCAGGTTCTGGGGCGTCCCGCAGGTGCGGTTCAAGGCCACGGTGGCCGAGGTGGCACCTGAGTTCCAGGCCTCCGTGCGCTTCGTGCTGGCCGCCCTGGCCATCGCCGCCTGGTGCCTGTGGCGCGGTGTGCCCTTGTCCAGCCGCGGCGAACCCGCGGGCGCGCTGCGCGGCGGCCTGCTGGCGGGTGCCCTGTTCGCGGGCGAATTCGCCTGCATCTACCTGGGCCTGCAGTACACCAGTGCCTCGCGGCTCACGGTGTTCCTGTATGGGGCGCCGTTCTGGGTGGCCCTGCTGCTGCCGCGCTTCATACCGAGCGAACGGCTGCGCGGCTGGCAGTGGCTGGGCCTGGCAGCCGCCTTCGTGGGCGTGGGGCTGGCCCTGGGCGATGGCATGGTCGGCCCGGCCAACGCCGCCATGCCCCTGGCCTGGCTGGGCGACCTGCTGGGCGTGGCATCGGGCGTGATGTGGGCACTGACCACGGTGGTGATACGCACCACGGCGCTGGCGCGCGTGGCGCCTGCGAAGCAGCTGTTCTACCAGGTGGGCGTGAGCGCCGCCGTGCTGCCCTTCCTGTCCCTGGCGCTGGGCGAGACCTGGGGCTGGCAGTTCAGCGCCTTTGCCTGGGGCTCCCTGCTGGTGCAGGCCCTGGTCGGCGCCTTCGTGAGCTACCTGGCCTGGATGTGGATGCTGGCCCACTACCCGGCCACGCGCATCTCGGTGTTCGTGTTCCTGACCCCGGTCTTCGCCCTGCTGTTCGGCGCCCTGTGGCTGGGCGAGCCCGTGACGCCCGGGCTGGTGGTGGCCCTGGGGCTGGTGGCGGTGGGGATTGTGCTGGTCAATCGCAAGCCGGCAGCCGCTTGAGGATCACACGACGACTCGATACAGACATCCAAGGCACGGCATCAGAAATCGCGCTGTCCCAAGCCAGGGCGGCCGTGCAAGGGCCGCCCGCTGCGGATGCGGCGCTTCGCTTGCGTGCACTGGCTGCGTCCCCCTTCCCGAATGACGCAGTCATTCGAGAGAAGGGGTGAAGGCGCGAAGCGACTCAGGGGGATGCTCAGAATTTAGGAATACGGATGCGGCTGATCATGAGGGAGCCGGAGGCGGCAAACAGCAGCACCAGCGGGTGCAAGGTGAACCCGCCGATCAGCACCTTGCCGAACCACAGGTTCTCACCCAGCGCGCCCATGTAGGCGGCCAGGGCCAGCAGGCCCACGAGCACGATGGAGGTGGGGATGGGCGTGCCCTCGAAGTAGCGGACCTTGCCGTCGTCGCCCGAGAGCGTTTCGGCCGTGACGTTGTAGCGCGCCAGGCGCGAGACGCCGCAGGCCACGAAGTAGGCCAGCACCACGCGGTCGTACAGGCCCTGCATGCCGCAGCCGTAGGCGATGATGGCGGGCGCCACGCCGAACGAGATCACGTCGGCCAGCGAATCGAGCTCGCGCCCCATGGCCGAGCTTTTCTGGCGCCAGCGTGCGATGCGGCCGTCCAGCACGTCGAAGACCAGCGCGGCCAGCACCAGGGCGGCCGCGAAGTAGATGTGCAGCACCTCGCGCGTGCCCAGGTAGGTCATGGCCGAGAACAGCGCGCCCACGCCGCACACCGCATTGCCCAGCGTGAACCAGTCGGCCAGGTGGAACTCGCGGATCATCGAAAAGCGCTTGGGATGGGTTTGGGGGGTGGTCATGTCAGGAGTGCTCCGGTCGCGCCAGGGGGAAGTGGTGACGCCACATTATGGGCGGCGGCGGGCGGCAGCCCCTGTAGGCACATTTCCCGCGCGCCCCTTGCAGGGGTGTCCATCCACTGTCAATATTCTTGAACAGTGTGTCCATGGTTTTGAGCAATTGTCAAAAAATCATCGCGCACCAACAATGGTCCGCCCGCCTGTTCCTTCAGGATGGAGCCGATTTGCCAGGAGACAAAACCATGCACATTGCCCGGAGCGCACAGCCGCCCTGCCCCACCCTTGCCGCCACGGACCTGGGAGCCCGCGCATGACGGCGATGCCCGCCGGAACCGTGGACCCGCGCCCACCCCTTTCCGCCCCCTTTGCCCCGGCATTCCCTGTACACAGCCTGCAGGACGTGGAGCGCCTGGAGGCCGTCCCGCTGGCCCAGGCGCTGACGGTGCAGAGCACCTACGAGATCTTCCGCAATTCGGCCCATGCCTTTGGCGACAAGACGGCGCTGAGCTTTCTGCCCACTGCCGACCCGGCGGATGCGCCCGTGCGCTGGTCGTATGCGCAGTTGCTGGCCGGTATCCACCAGACGGCCAACCTGCTGCACACGCTGGGCGTGGGGCCGCAGGACGCGGTGGCCGTGCTGCTGCCCGGCTGCCTGGAATACCACCTGGCCCTGTGGGGCGGCGAGGCAGCCGCCATCGTGCAGCCGCTCAACCCGCTGCTCACGCCCGAAAAGCTCGCCTCCATGATGACCCTGGCCCGTGCCAAGGTGCTGATCGCCTACGGCGAGGACGGCGACTCGGGCTTCTGGACCAAGGCCATGGGCCTGCGCAGCCAGGTGCCGACCCTGCGCACCGTGCTGCGCGTGGCCCCGCATGGCGAGGCGCCGGGCGCCACCGGCCCGCTGCCGGATGGGGTGATCGACTTCTTTGCCAGCCGCAGCGCCCAGCCCGATGACCGGCTGGTGAGCGGCCGGCGCATCGCGCCCAGCGACATCGCGGCCTATTTCCACACCGGCGGCACCACGGGCGCGCCCAAGATCGCGCGGCACAGCCATGGCGCCCAGGTCTTCACGGCCTGGGCTTGCGTGCAAATGCAGGGCATACGCCCCGAGGACGCGGGCATCAACGGCTACCCGCTGTTCCACGTGGCGGGCGTGCTGCCCGGTGCCCTGGCCGCACTGTCGGCCGGGGTGGAGACCATCATCCCGACCACCGGGCTGTTTCGCAACCGCCAGGTGCTCGCCAACTACTGGCGCCTGGCCGAGCGCTACCGCTGCACCTACCTGTCGGCAGTGCCCACGGTGCTGGCCGCGCTGGCCAACGTGCCGCTGGATGGGGCCGACATCTCCACCCTGCGCTACTGCCGCACCGGCGCCGCCATCCTCGCGCCCGAGCTGGCGGCGCGCTTCGAGCGCCTGTTCGGCCTGCATGTGCACGAAAGCCTGGGCATGACCGAGATGGCCGGCATCTCCAGCGTCACACCGCCGGGCGTGAACGCGCCCGCAGGCTGCGTGGGCTGGCGCCTGCCCTACACACGGCTGCGCATCGTGGCGCTGGACGCGCACAGCAATGCCTCGGACCAGGAGATGCCGCCCGGCCAGCCGGGCATGGTGCTGTTCCAGTCGCCCAACCTGTTCTCGGGTTTTCTCGATCCCGCCGACACGGCACGGGCCTTCACGGCCGATGGCTGGCTGGCCACGGGCGACCTGGGCTTCATCGATGGCGAGGGCCGGCTGCACTTGAGCGGGCGCTCCAAGGACCTGATCATCCGCAGCGGCCACAACATCGACCCCAAAGTGATCGAGGATGCCCTGGGCGCCCACCCCGCCGTGCAACTGTGCGCCGCCGTGGGCGCGCCCGACGCCTATGCGGGCGAATTGCCAGTGGTCTTTGCCACCCTGGTGCCCGGCGCGCAGGCCAGCGAGGCCGAGCTGCTGGCCTTCGCCTGCGCTGGTGTGGACGAGGCCGTGGCGCGGCCGCGCAGCCTCACGGTGCTGGAGACTATGCCCGTGACCAACGTGGGCAAGATCTACAAGCCCACCCTGCGCCTGCAGGCCGCCTGCCAGAGCGTGCAGGCGCTGGTGGATGGCGTGTGCGCCGACCTGGGCCTGACCGCCCGCCCCGCCGTGCAGGCCCAGGGGGAAAGCGCAGTGCGCGTCACCCTCGATGCCGGTGCGCCGCCGGCCCTCGGCGAGCGTCTGCGCCAGGTGCTTGAGCCCCTGCCCATCCAGGTGCACATCGGTGCCGGGCCACCGCCCGCCGCTTGAGCCTTTTCAACCATAGAAACCACAACGATTCCAGGAGACAAACCACCATGCGAACTATCCAGACCCTGCCACGCCGCATCTGGCTCAGCGCCACCGCGCTGGCCACCATCGCCACCCTTGCCGGCACCGGCGCACTGGCCCAGCAACCGGCCAACTACCCCACCAAACCGATCAAGGTGATCGTGCCCTTTGCACCGGGCGGCGCCACCGACGTGCTGGCCCGCGTGCTGGCCGAGAAGATGGCGGCCGGCCTGGGCCAGCCCCTGGTGATCGACAACAAACCCGGTGCGGCCGGCATCATCGGCACGGATGCGGTGGCCAAGGCCGCACCCGATGGCTACACCATCGTGCTGGGCCTGAGCAATTCGCTGCTGACCAACCAGTTCCTTTACGAGAAGCTGCCCTATGACCCGCAGCGCGACCTAGCCCTGGTCTACCAGATCGCCATCGCCCCGCTGGTGCTGGTGGCCCACCCCAGCGTGCCCGTGGCCACCGGCCCCGAACTGCTCAAGTACGCCGCCGCCAACAAGGGCAAGGTGGCCTATGGTTCCTACGGCACGGGGGCCTACCCGCACCTGGCGGGCGCCTACATGAGCCTCACGCAGAACGCCGACATGAGCCATGTGGCCTACCGCGGCGAGGCGCCCATGGTGCAGGACCTGATTGGCGGCCAGATCCAGATGGCCTACGCCAGTGCCCTGGTCGCCAAGCCGCACATCGACGCCGGCAAGCTCAAGGCCCTGGGCGTCACCGGCGAGCGGCGCATGGGCATCCTGCCCAACGTGCCCACGCTGGCCGAGCAGGGCATGGCCGACGAGGCCTACCGCGTGGCGGGCTGGCTGGCCTTCGCCGCGCCGGCGGGCACGCCCCCGGCCATCCTGGAGCGCCTGGCCGCCGAGGTGCGCAAGGCCGTGCAACTGCCCGACGTGGCGCAGCGCATCGCGGGCATGGGCTTCGAGGCCCGCACCAACTCCTCACCGGCCGAGTTCAAGGCCGCGTACATGAAGGAGCGGCCCGTGTGGGAGCGTCTCATCAAGCAGTCCGGCGCAAAGCTTGACTGACACCCTGGGCCGCGCCGGTTTTTACGTGGCGCCCCGTTGGTTCGCAAACGCCACATACCAGTCCAGGCAGCCCGGGTTGGCCATCGCGTCCTTGTTGACGACCTTGTCGATGGGCTGGCCCAGCAGGAGTTTCTTGATGGGCAGTTCCTGCTTCTTGCCGCTCAGGGTGCGCGGGATTTCGGGTACCTGGAAGATGTCGTCGGGCACGAAGCGCGGACTCAGCGCGGTGCGCACGGCGCCATTGAGCTTGTAGCGCATGGCCTCGTCGAGCACCGTGCCTTCGCGCAGCACCACGAACAGCGGCATGTAGCTGTCGCGTCCCAGGTATTCGAGGTCGACGACCATGCTGTCGAGCACCTCGGGCAGAGCCTCCACGGCGCTGTAGATCTCGCTGGTGCCCATGCGCAGGCCGTGGCGGTTGATGGTGGCGTCCGAGCGGCCGTAGATGGTGCAGCCACCGCTGGTGCCATCGATCTTGAGCCAGTCGCCATGGCGCCAGACGGCGCCGGCCTCGGGCCCGGTGTCGCCGCCGCCGGGGCGGCGGCCATGGCCCGGCGGGTACATGTCGAAATAGCTCGACAGGTAGCGCTCGCCGTTCGCGTCGTTCCACAGGTACAGCGGCATGGAGGGGATGGGCTGCACGCAGACCAGTTCGCCCACCTCGTCCTGCACGGGCTGGCCCTGCGCGTTCCAGGATTCCACGGCCGCGCCCAGCATGCGGCATTGCATCTCGCCGGGCACCTGGGGCATTTCGCGGTGGCCGCCGATGAAGGCGCCGCAGAAATCGGTGCCGCCCGAGATGTTGTTCCACCAGATGTCGGGCGTGCCGATGCGCTGGAACTGCGCCGTGCCCCAGGCCTGCACCTCGGGCGAGAGCGGCGAGCCGGTGGTGCCCAGGGCGCGCACGCGCGAGAGGTCGCCGCAGGCCGCCAGGTCCAGCCCCGACTTCATGCAGTTGGCGAAGAAGGCCGCACCGGCGCCGAAGAAGGTGACGCCCGTCTCGGCCGCAAAGCGCCACAGCGTGCCCCAGTCGGGCCGGTCCTTGCTGCCGCCCGGGTTGCCGTCGTAGATGACGCAGGTGGTGCCCGAGAGCAGGCCGCTGGCCTGGGCGTTCCACATCACCCAGCCGGTGGAGCTGTACCAGTGGTAGCGCTCGCCGAAGCTGTTGGCCTCGTAGCTGCAGCCGATGTCGTTGTGCAGCACCTTGAGCTGCAGCGCCACCAGCACCATGCCGCCATGGCCGTGCACGATGGGCTTGGGCAGGCCGGTGGTGCCGCTGGAGTAGACGATCCACAGCGGGTGGTCGAAGGGCATCCACTCGGGCTCGAAGGCATTGACCGCGGGGCCGCTGGCGGCCACATCGGCAGCCCAGTCGGACCAGCCGGCCAGTGCCGCATCCGCAGCGAGGTTGGGCACCAGGATGGCGTGCTGCACGCTGGGCAGCGCGGCCCGCAGCTCGCTGAGCACGCCCGTGCGGTCGTGGTCGCGCCCGCCGTAGGTGATGCCGTCGACGCCGATCAGCACCTTGGGCTCGATCTGGCGGAAGCGGTCGAGCACGGCGTTCGTGCCCATGTCGGGTGCGCAGATGCTCCACACGGCGCCGATGCTCACCGTGGCCAGCAGGGCAACCATGGCTTCGGGGATATTGGGCAGGTAGGCGGCCACGCGGTCGCCGGGCTGCACGCCCTGGGTCTTCAGGTGCAGCGCCAGCGAGGCGACCTGGCGGCGCAGCTCGGGCCAGGCCAGCTCGCGGTGCTGGCCCTTCTCGTTGCGGCTGATGATGGCCGGCAGGCCGGCGCCATGGGCCGCCTGCACATGGCGCAGCGCCTGGCGCGCGTAGTTGAGCTGCACGCCCGGGAACCACTCGGCCCCCGGCATGGTGTTCCTGGCCAGCGCCACCGTGGGCGGGGTGGGCGACTCGATCTCGAAGTAGTCCCAGACGCTGTGCCAGAAGGCATCGAGCTCGGTCGTGGACCAGCGCCACAGCGCATCGTAGCTGTCGAAGGCCAGGCCGCGCTGGTCACGCAGCCAGTCCTGGTACAGGCGGATCTGGGGAATGAACGGGGGGGTGTTGTTGGTTGTCTCCATGGCGACGCAGCGTACCAGCGCTGGCGCAGGCCCGCCACAAGGCGCCGTCGCCGGATTGACATGCCTCCGGCACCAACCTCGACCCGGCCTGCGCGGGTGAACACGCGCAGGCCGGGGTATCAGCCGCCTTCGGGCTCGTTCAGGCCGGTGATGGCGTAGCCCTTTTCCTGCAGCTGGGCGCCTGGCTTGACGATTCCGTAGTGGTCCCAGCGGTCGGCATCTTCGTCCAGGTCCTGGCCTTTGACCTCGGTGTCCCAGTCCGTGTTGGTCGCTTCCTCCGGAATTCGCTTTCCTTCCGGCACGGCCAGGTGGGTGAAACGGCCCTCAGCTTCGGCCCGACGGTAGATGTCCACGCGCATGGTTGGTCCTTTGGCGGTTACAAAAGGCCCACTCTACTGCCCATGCCGGGAACACGCCGTAGGAAAAACTCCCGCTGCCGGAAGGGCCATGCTGGAACAGGCTGCTTTTTTTAGCACAGTTGTGCTAAATTTCGACCATGGACGCCAAGACCCAGAAAGCCGAGCTCACGCGCGCCGCCATCATCGGCGCCGCGCTGGACGTGGCTGCGGCCGACGGGCTGGAATCGATCACCCTGCAGGCCGTGGCCGACCGCGTGGGACTGTCCAAGAGCGGCGTGTTCTCGCGCGCCGGTTCGCGCGAGGCGCTGCAGAAGGCGGTGATCGAAGAATATGGCCGCAGCTTCCTGGCACAGGTGTTCGTGCCCGCCATGCAGCAGCCCAAGGGCCTGCCCCGGCTCAACGAGATCGTGCGCCGCTGGATCGCACGCACGCGTGACGTCGAGGCCTTCACCGGGTGCATCTACATCGCCGGGGCGTTCGAACTCGACGACCGCTCCGGCGAGCTGCGCGACCTGCTGCACACCGAGATCACGCGCTGGCGCGCGGCCCTGCGCCGCACGGTGCTGCAGGCCATCGAGGCCGGGCACCTGCCTGGCGACACCCCACCCGACCAGCTGGTCGCTGAGATCTACGGCCTGCAGATGGGCCTGTTGCACGACGTCCGCTTCCTGCGCGATCCGCAGGCAGTGCACCGCACCGAGGCGTCCTGGGCGCGCCTCGTCAAGAGTTATCAGACCGCCTGAACCCCCGGGTGCGCCCCATGGAAACCCTTGCTTCTTGTTCGCCCAAATTTCGCACAACCGTGCGAAGAAAGGAAAACACCGTGCTGATCCTTGTTGGCATTGCCGCTGCCGCGGCCCTTGCAGGCACCCTCCATGCCGTGCGCCAGACGCTGGCCCGGCTGCCGCGCAGCAACCGCGACTGGGTCTTCTACTGACCTTCCGCCGCCCGCTTCCCCCTTCCATCGCTTTCGGAGCCCCACCATGAGCCAGTCCACCGCCGTCCAGGCCACCTCGAACTTCTACGGCGCCCATGCCGGCATGCGCCTGGTGCGCCTGGCACTGGGCACCGCCCAGCGCCTGTGGCCGCGGCTCGCCGTGCGCACGGCCTACCGCCTCTTCGGTACACCCCTGCCCCTGCGCAAGCGCGGCCACCAGGCCCTTCCCGCCGCGGGCTGGCAGGCCGAGCGCTGGCCCTTCGAGGACGCCGAGATCACGCTCTACACCCGCAGCGACCTGCCCGCCGATGGCCCGGTGGTGCTGCTGTCCCATGGCTGGGGCGGTCATGCAAGGCACATGCTGCCCCTGGCCGATGCGCTGGCCGCGCGCGGCATGCGCCCGGTGCTGGTGGACCTGCCTGCACACGGCGGCAGCCGGGGGCGGGTGAGCAATCTGCCGCAGTTCGCCCGCGCCCTCGAATACGCCACGGCGCGCCTGCAGGCCCGCGGCGACACACTGGCCGCTGTCGTGGCCCACTCGCTGGCGGCCAACGCCGCGGCCCATGCCGCAAACCGGGGCCTGCCGGCCGCCCGGCTGGTGCTGTTGGCACCGCCCGCGTCTCCCCGCGAATACACGCGGCTGTTCGCCCAGGTGTTCGGGCTGACCGAGACCACGCGCGCCGCGATGGAGCGCCATATCGAGGCGCGCGAAGGCATTCTCATGCCCCAGTTCGAACCCCAGGCCGTGGGTCCGCGCATCGCGCTGCCCACGCTGGTGGTGCACGACCGGGGCGACCGCATCAACCGCTTTGCCGATGGCGAGGCCTACCGCGACCACATCGCCGGAGCCCAGCTCATCGCCACCGATGGCCTGGGCCACCGCAAATTGCTGCAGGACGAAGCCGTGCTGCAAGCCGTGGCGGATTTCATACGGCCCACTCCCTGAGTCGCTTCGCGCCCTCCCCCTTGAAAGGGGACGCCCCCAGCGCAGGTGCTGGATACGCCGCCTTCGCGGCGGGGCGACCCTTGCGCGGGGGCGTTGGCCTTGGCCGTGCCAGTGCCATGCGTCGTGCGCTGTGAGAAGCGCCATGAAAACCGAATTGCAGGCCTATGATCGGAGGCTCATTCCCTGTCGACCAGAATTTCCGATGCCCCTGCTCATGTCCGCCTGGCCCGTTCTGGTCTGGGCGTTGCTCGCCCTGGTCGTGCTGTCTGCCCTGTTCTTCCTGGCCAAAGGCAACCGGGCGGCCTTTTTGCAATTGCTGGCCCTGGTGGCCTGCTTTCTCATCGGTGCGCTGCTGATGGAATTCATGCTCTTCATGGCAGCGCGCATGTCGCGCACGGGTGGCTTGCAGGGCACACCGGTGCTGGGCGACGGCACGCGCCAGTTGCTGCGCACCATCGCCAACCCGCGCTCCATCACGGCGCCGCCGCTGTCGCTTGCCGCCGTGGCGGCGTACTCCGTGCTGCTGGCCTACCTGTGGCTTGCCGTGGTCTGGGTGCTGCACCTGCGCGGTGGCGGCAAGGCCGGCGCATCCAGGAAGAAAAAGCCGGCCAAGGCCTCCGCCAAGTCCCGCAAGGCTTGATTGACCCAGGGCAAAGCCCCTGCCGGCATCAGGGCAGCACAATGGACGGGTGCCCCATCCACCCGCCTGTTGCCATGACCTCCCGAAGTGACGTTCTCATCGTCGGCGCCGGCCCCGCCGGCCTGTCGCTGGCCATCGCCCTGGCGCAAGCCGGCTTCAGCGCCACCGTGGTGGAACAGCAGCTCGAAATCGCCCTGGCCCAGCCAGCGCCGGACGGGCGCGAGATCGCCCTCACCCACCCCAGCGTGGCCACACTGCAGCGCCTGGGCACCTGGGCCGGCCTGCAGCCGCACGAGCGCGGGCAGATCCGCGAAGCCCAGGTGCACGATGGCCCACTCGGCGACCACGGCCCGCTTCGGCTGCACACGGGTGGCGCACAGGCCCTGGGCGCCATCGTGCCCAACCACGCGCTGCGGCGCACGGCCCATGCCGTGGCCGCCCGCACGGCAGGCGTGCGCATCCTCACCGGCGCGCAGGTGGGCAGGGTGACCGCCACGGCCGAGCACGCCGAACTCACCTGCACGCTGGCCCCGGCCGAGGGCAGCGCTGCGGTACAGAGGCTGCATTTGCAAGCACCCCTGCTGGTGGCGGCCGACAGCCGCTTTTCGGCCACCCGCCGCCAGCTCGGCATTGGCGCGGACATCACGGACTTCGGCCGCACCGTCATCGTCTGCCGCATGCGCCATGCCTTGCCCCATGGTGGCACGGCCCATGAGTGCTTTGGCTACGAGCGCACACTGGCCATCCTGCCCCTGCCCGATGCCACGGACGGCCAGAGCGTCTGCTCGGTCGTGGTCACCGCCGGGGCGGCCGATGCCTCTGCCTTGCTGGCCCTGCCGCCCGAGGCCTTTGCCGCCGAGGTGCAGGACCAGTTCCGCCAGCGCCTGGGGCCCATGGCGCTGGACGGCCAGCGCCATGCCTACCCGTTGGTGGGCGTGTACGCGCAGCGCTTTGCGGGCCCGCGCTGCGCGCTGCTGGGCGATGCCGCCGTGGGCATGCACCCGGTAACGGCCCATGGCTTCAACCTGGGCCTGGCGGGGGTGGAGCGCCTGGTGGCAGCCCTGGTCGCAGGCCGCCACCAGGGGCACGATCCGGGCCATGCCACGGCACTTGCCCGCTATGCCAGCGAGCACCACCGCCATGCCTGGCCGATGTACCAGTGGACGAACGCCATCGTGCGGCTCTATACCGACGCCCGGCCCGTGCCACGCCTGCTGCGCCAGGGCGTGCTGCAGCTGGCACGGCGCCTGCCACCGCTGCGGGCGGCCATCGTGGGGCAGCTCACCGGGCCCCTGGGCGCTTCCTCACGGGCCCACCGGAGCACGCTGCGCCCCTGGGACTAGTGTGCTGTCCCGCAAATAGGTGACCAAAGTAAAACCGATGGATTTCGCGCCAGGGCAAGGCGCAAACCGCAGTGATAGCTGCAGCTATCGCGAGGATTTGCAACGCAGCCCTGGCGTGAAAGGCGCGGTTTCATGGTCACTTACTTGCGGGATAGCACACTAAGAGCTCAGCATGCCCCAGACCAGCGCCACGCCGGCGACCAGCAGATCGCCGGTCACGCTCGCTTCGGACGCATGGGTGCTGCTGAAGCGCTCCTTCTGCCGTTCGCGCTCGGCGCGCGTGCGGTCGCGCTCCAGGGATACCAATGCATCCGCCAGGTCGGTGCGCTGGGGCGGGTGCAGCTGGGCGGCGCGCTGCCCGGCCTGCGCATAGCCTTCCAGCGCACGCTTCACGGCCTCCGGATCGATGAGCGAGAACGCCGCGCGGCAGTAGGGGCAGGCGTGGTCCTTGCGGATGTCCACGGGGGCGCCGCAGCTCGTGCAGTAGATGGCGCCGACCCGCTTGGCGAGGTCCGCCACCTCCGGCTTCGTCATGTGGCGCACGAAGCCCTTTTCCACCATGAAGGACGAAAAGGTGCTGACGCGGCCGTGCTGGCAGGCGCAGAGGTACAGGACGTAGCGGCCGCTGCGCACCAGGTCGAAGCCGTGCTCGAGCGGACGCACGCAGCGCGGGCAGGCCATGCGGTTCTGCAGGGGGCGCCGCTCGTCGGTGCGGTGCTCGTGCAGCAGCCTGAACAGCTCCACCACGGCCGCGGGCGCCAGCTTCAGGTTCTCGTGCCGGTCGAACCAGATGCCCTGGCAGGGAAAGCAGATGTCGAGCGCCAGTTCACCGCCCAGGTTGGTGGCGAAGCGGTGCTCCTCCATGGGCTGACGGCAGGAGGGGCAGGAGGGAAGGTGCTGCATGGACGAATGGAAAGCCTGCGGGAGTACGGCCATGGTAGCGCGCCGGCGCGCTGACCCGCAGGCGACGCAGCCGCGGGCCCGGGCTCATGAACCGAAGCACAATGGCAGGCTCATTGCCAACCCCCAAGGGGGATCTGTTCACTCCCTTGCGAGAAAGAAAAGAACGATGCCAGCCATCTGGAAGAAACCCATCACCGTCGAATCGCTCACCCACCACAGCCTGCGCACGGCCGTGCCGCACCTGGGCATCGAGTTCCTGGAGGTCGGTGACGACTTCGTGCGCGGCCGCGTGCCCGTGGACGAGCGCACCCACCAGCCCTATGGCCTGCTGCACGGCGGCGTGAGCGTGGTGCTGGCCGAGACCCTGGGCTCGGTGGGCGCCGCCCATGCCTGCCCCGAGGGCTACCGCGCCGTGGGCCTCGACATCAACGCCAACCACCTGCGCTCTACCCAGAGCGGCTGGGTCACGGGCACGGCGCGCCCGGTGCACATCGGCCGCACCACGCATGTGTGGCAGATCGACATGGTCAACG
>NZ_JBKDTZ010000196.1:0-5039 GCF_046339755.1 Acidovorax sp.
AGCGCAGGAGCTGGGGTGGGCGTGTGTGCCGAAGGACACACACGCTTCGTTGTCTAGCTCGTCGCTGCTGTTTGAGCGGAGTTCGAAGAACGAAGCGAGTTCAGCGACGCCACCCCAGTTCCGAGCACCGCAGGTTGCCCGTAGCGAAGCGAAGGGACGCAGACTGGGGGCCGCCTTCTCTTTGGTGACTTTCTCTTGGCGGCCCAAGAGAAAGTTACTGCGCCGCCGGGCGCACATCCCGGCTCCCGCACTCAAAACAGGCAAACAGCAACCATCGACCATAGACCATCGACCAAAAAACATAGTGCAGTTTTTCTACGCCATGCCCCAAATTTAATCGATTGCCGCCCCCAGCGCGCATAGCCACAATCTGCAAGACATCTGCTGACCTTTGCACGCTGCTACCACCCGTGCGTATAGGAGCCCAAGCGCCGTCGGCACCCTCCAAATCCAGAGCCTCTCCATTCCCATGCCCGAACGCAGCACACAACCACAACCACCAGCCAGCGCCCCACCCGCCAACCCCTGGCTCCTCGTCGCGGTAGCCGCCGCCATCCTCATGGTCACCATGGGCTCGCGCCAGTCGCTGGGTTTGTTCCTCTCGCCCATCAACACCCACACTGGCCTGGGTGTGGCCAGCATCAGCTTTGCCATGGCCATCGCGCAGCTCGTCTGGGGCGCGGTGCAACCCGTCTTCGGTGCCGTGGCCGACCGCTGGGGGCCCGGCCGCGTCATCGTGCTCGGGGCCGTGCTGCTGGCGGCGGGCTCGGCACTCACCACCCAGGTCACCAGCCAGTTCGGGCTCATCTTCGCCATCGGCCTGCTCAGCGCGGCGGGCGCCGGGGCGGGCAGTTTTTCCATTCTCATCGGCGCCACGGCACAGCGCATTCCGGCCGAGCGCCGCTCGTTTGCCGGCGGCGTGATCAACGCCGGCGGCAGCGCCGGGCAGTTTGTCTTTGCGCCGCTCAACCAGGCCATCATGTCCGCCTTCGGCTGGATGAGCGCCATGTGGACCATGGCCGTGCTCGCCCTCACCACCGCCCCCATGGCCTGGTGGCTGCGTGGCAGCGACCGCAAGGCCCAGGCACAGGCCAGCGCAGGCAGCGCCAGCATGACGCTGCGCCAGCAGCTGCGCGTGGCCCTGCGCGACCGCAGCTACTGGTGCCTGCACGCGGGCTTTTTTACCTGCGGCTTCCACATCGCCTTCCTGGTCACGCACATGCCCGGCGAGGTGGCGCTGTGCGGCCTGAGCCCCAACGTCGCCGCCACGTCGCTGGCCATCATCGGCCTGGCCAACGTGGCTGGCAGCCTGGCCGCTGGCGCCCTGGGCTCACGCGTGCGCATGAAGATGATTTTGTTCTGGATGTACGCCTCGCGCGCCGTGGCCGTGCTGCTGTACCTGGCCGCGCCCAAGGACGCGTGGACCTTCTACGCCTTCGCCGCCGTGCTCGGCGCCACCTGGCTGGCTACCGTGCCGCCCACCGCGGGGCTCACCGCCAAGCTCTTCGGCACCCGCTACCTGGCCACGCTGTTCGGCCTGACCCTGCTGAGCCACCAGATCGGCGGCTTCTTCGGCGCCTGGCTGGGTGGCCTCACGGTGGTCAACACCGGCGCCTACACCTGGATGTGGTGGGCCGATGCCGCGCTGGCCCTGGCCGCGGCGCTGGTGAACCTGCCGATCAAGGAGGCGCGGGTGGTGCCCCGGGCCGCTGCGGCCTGAGCCCTACACCCCCAACTTCCCCAACAACCCCACCGCCCGGTACGGCACCTCCTTCACCCCCTCCAGCAAAAATACCGTGGAGCGCGAATGCTGCGTGCGCAGCGGGATCAGCGGCGCATACGCGTCCGATTCGTACCAGGCCCGCGCCTGCTCCATGCTGGGGAAGCGGATCACCACGCAGTCCCCGCCGAAGGCGCCCTCGCGCAGCTCCGGGCGCGTGCCGTGCACCAGGAACTCACCGCCATAGGGCTCCAGAGTGGCGTCGATGCGCTGCAGGTAGCTGACGATGTCGGGGCCGAACTGCAGGTCTTCGAGCAGGCCGATGGCGTAGGCGGACATGGTGGATCTCCTTGGATGAACAAAACAACCGTGGTGTGCGCCGCGGGCACCGTGTGCGCCCGAAGCAGCTGTCGGGGTCCACTGTAGAAGCTGCCCTGCTGCGCGTCGATTACCTGGCAGGTCATGGTTCCTGCGAGACAGGGCGCCATCGGCGGTCCCCTTGCCGCCGGCCGAACGCCATCCGGGGTTACATTCGGGTGCACGGGCAATCCTGCCCCTTTTCCACAACCGACCCACTACCGAGGAGTGATGCCGAGATGACCGCCGCCCAGCCAGCGCAAGCGCCACAGCCCGCCCAGCCCACCACCCACCACCAGGCCGCCACCGCCTGCCTGAACGCCTGGCTGGCGGCCCTGGCCGCCGACATCCAGCACGAAAGCAACCGCCCCAACCCCGACACTGCCAAGATGGAGCGCCTGGTCGCCGAGCGCAGCAAGCTGTTCCAGGAGCGCACCGCGCTGGAAGCCAACGACAAGGCCGCCGTCGCCCGCGTCGTCGCCGACTACGCCGCCGCACTGCAGTCGCGCAAGCTCAAGGTCTGACCTCCTGAGCCCCCCGGGGTCCGCGATGACCGCGATGCTGACCCGGCCCCCCGTGCCCGCACTGCGCCCCTTCGTGCGCCTGCTGTGGGCCGGGTTCACGCCGCCGTCGCCCGCGGCCAGCGCCGTGCGCGAGCATGTGCTGCCCACCGGCTGCATGCACCTGGCCCTGCGCTGGGCGGGCCCGCCGCTGCACCTGTTCCACGGCCCGCACGACGCTGTCGGCTACTTCCCCGGCGATGCCGTGGTCGGCGGGGCCCGGGCCAGCTACTACGCCAAGGAGGCTGGCGCGCCCGGCTGGTCGGTGGGCGCACAGTTCGAGCCCGGTGCAGCCGGCGCGCTGCTGCGCACCAGCGCCCAGGACCTGGCCGAGCGCCACACCCCGCTGGCCGACCTGTGCGGCTCCAGCGCCATCGCATTGCAGCACCGGCTGCAGGAGCAGCCGGGCCCTGCAGCCTGCCTGCAGGTGCTGGAGGCCTGGCTGCTCGCGCGCATCGCCGCCCAGGTGCGCGGCCTGCACCCGGGCGTGGCGGCCGCGCTGGCCCGCCTGCACGGCGGTGCCCCGGTGCAGCAGGCCGTGCAGGCCAGCGGGCTCAGCCACCGGCACCTCATCGCGCAGTTCCGCGATGCCACCGGACTGGCACCCAAGCAGCATGCCCGTGTCTTGCGGCTGCAAGCGGCGCTGGCCGGGCTGCAAGCGCCTGGTGTGCCCGCAGCCGGCATTGCCGCCGACGCCGGCTTTTCAGACCAGGCGCATTTCACACGCGAGTTCCACACCCTCACCGGCGTCACGCCCACCGCCTGGCTGCGCGCCGCGCCCGCACAGCGCAACCATGTGCGCGTGGGTTGAGAGAGCACGTCTGCCGCAGGGTCACTTTTCTTCAAGACACGTGGGGTCGCCGGGCCTACAGTGCTCCTGAACGTCCAACCCCAGGAGATGCCCCATGGTCCATGAACTCTACCCGTACCTGCACGTCGCCGACGCCGCGGCAGCCATCCGCTTCTACCAGGAAGCCTTCGGCGCGCGCGAGCTGTTCCGTCTGACCGAACCGCCCACCGGCCGGCTCGGCCATGCCGAACTCGACTTTGGCGGCACCACACTGATGCTGAGCGACGAGTACCCCGAGATGGGCATCCAAGGCCCACGCCCCGGCGCGCCCACCTGCGTGTCGCTGCACCTGCATGTGGACGATGCCGACGCCGTGATCGCCCGGGACCTGGCGCTGGGCGCCACGCTGGAGCGGCCGGCACAGGACGAGTTCTATGGCGAGCGCGGGGGCGTGGTGCGCGACCCCTTCGGCCACCGCTGGAACATCGGCCACTCCATCGAGAAAGTCACGCCCGAAGAGATGCAGCGCCGCTACGACGCGCTGATGGCGCAGGGCAGTTGATCCGACAGGGACTCACGCCTGCACCACCCCGCGCAGCTCCACACGCACCTGCAGCCCGCGCAAGCCGCCGCTCTTGCCCAGCGCCAGCCGCCCCCCATAGGCCTGGGCGATCTGGCCCGCAATGGCCAGGCCCAGCCCACTGCCCTGCACCGTTTCGTCAAAGCGCAGTCCGCGCTGGCCGGCGGCCTGCAGCTGCGCGGGCGTCATGCCCGGGCCGTCGTCTTCCACCTGCAGCACCAGGGCCGCCGCCTCGGCGCCCTGCCCGGCCACCTGTCCTGACGCCTGCACGCCCAGGGACAGGCGCACCTCCGATGCCGCCCACTTGCCTGCGTTGTCCAGCAGATTGCCCAGAACCTCCTCCAGGTCGGCGCGCTCGCCGCGCCAGTGCAGCGGGCCGGCCGGGGCCTGGTCGTCCAGGCCCCAGGCCAGTTCCTGCGCCGCGTGCAGGCGCTGCATCATCTGCAGCACCTGGCCTGCGCATTCGCGCACATCCACCGCCGGGCCGGCAGCGCCGGGATGGGCCAGCAGCGCATCGCTCATGGTGCGCGCCTGGTAGCGGTCCACCAGCTGGGCCATGGCGGCCACCTGGCGCTGCACCTCGGCAGCGGGCACCAGGGCCTGTGCGCTGGCCTGGGCGCTGAGCAGGGCCAGGGGCTTCTTGAGGGCGTGGTTCAGGTCGGCGGCATGCGCGCGGGCGCGTGCCACCACATGGGCGTTGTGCGCCAGCAGGCCGGCCAGCTCGGCCTGCAGGGGCTGCAGGTCGCGCCCGGTGGGGGCGGCCAGGTGCTGCGCCACATCGGCGCCCGGGCCCTGGGGCGCGCGCAGGGCCGCCAGCAGCGCCTCCAGCCGGCGCAGCGGCGCCAGGCCAACGCGCACCTGCAGCCAGGCCAGGGCGCCGGCCAGGGCCATCAGCGCCAGGGCGGCCAGTACCAGGGTGCGGTCGATCTGGCGCATGCTGTCCTGCAGCTGCGCGGCCGGGCCATAGACCACCAGCGTGGCCTCGGCCACGGGCGGCCCGATCTGCACGGCGCTGGCGTAGGCCAGCAGGGG